>NZ_JBIBKK010000007.1:0-487980 GCF_042959105.1 Streptomyces sp. NPDC007917 | reverse complement strand
TGCGGGTCACGGGTGGTGGTGTGGAGTCGGGTGCGGTGACGGTCGAGGTGTCACTGCTGGACCCGGACGGCACCGTCCTCGTCCGCATGCGCGACGTCGTCCTGCGGGTCACCCGCCCGGACCCGGCCGACGCCGCCACCACCGACGACGAAGCCGTACGCCTGCTGTTCCGCGGCGAGTGGGAGCAGGCCCCGCCGCCCGAGGGCGGCGAGCTGCCCGACGGCCCGTATCTGCTGCTGGGGACCGACGAGACCCAGCGCGACCGGCTGCGGGAGGCGCTGCGCGCGGCAGGCCGCCCGGCCGCGCCCGTGGTGCTCGCCCTGCCCGCGGACGCGTACGAGCGGCGCGACCGGCACACCTACGCCCTCGACCCGGCCGACCCGGAGCACTACGCCCGGCTGCTGTCCGACTGCGCCGAGGACACCGCCGCGCCCACCGCCGTCGTGCACGCCTGGGGCGGTGTGCCCGACCTGGAATCCGGTGTCCCGGACCGGGAGCTGACCCTCGGCGTCACCGCCCTGTTCCACCTCTCCAAGGCGCTGCTCGCCAGGCGCCGCGGCGGCCCGGTCCGCCTGGTGCTGGCGCACGCCGACGGCCCCGACGGGCCGTCCCCGCTCCATGAGGCGGCCGCCGGGTTCGCGCGCAGCGCCCGCCTGGAGAACCCGCGTCTGCGCTATCAGGTGGTGGGCACGGACGACGCCGACGGCGCGCTGTCCGCCGCCGTGCGCGAGCTGTCCGTCGCCGGAGAACCCCCCGCCCAGGTGCGGTACGCCGGCGGGCGGCGGCTGGTGCGGGTGCACCGGGCGGTCGAGGGCGCGCCGCGGGCCGACCGGCGGATCCCGGTGCGCGAGGGCGGCGTCTACCTCATCACCGGCGGCGCGGGCGGGCTCGGCCTGCTGCTCGCCGAACACCTCGCCGCCCGGGCCCGGGTCCACCTCGTACTCGTCGGACGCTCCGAGCCGGGCGCGCCGGTCCAGGAGCGGCTGGCGGCCGTACGGGCGGGCGGCAGCACCGTCACCCACCTGCGCGCGGACGTCGGCGACGACGACGCGGTCCGCGAGCTGATCGCCCGCGTCCGCGCGGAGCACGGCGCGCTGCACGGCGTCATCCACGCCGCGGGCACGCTGCGCGACTCGTTCCTGCTGAAGAAGACCGAGGCGGAACTGCGCGCCGTGACGGCCCCGAAGGTCGCCGGGGCACTGCACCTTGACCGCCACACCCGCGGTGCGGACCTGGACTTCTTCGTCCTCTTCTCCTCCATCGCGGCGGCCTTCGGCAACATCGGACAGACCGACTACGCCTACGCCAACGCCTTCCTCGACGCCTTCGCCGCGCACCGGGACCGCCTGGTGGCCGCCGGGCGGCGCTCCGGACGGTCGGTGTCCATCGCGTGGCCGCACTGGCGGGACGGCGGGATGGCGCTCGGCGAGCAGGACGCCGAGGCGCTGCGGGACCGGCTCGGGGTGGTGTCGATCTCCACCGCGCAGGGCCTGGCCGCCTTCGACGACGCGCTCGCGCTCACCGGCGGGGAGGTGCTGGTGGCCGCCGGGGACGCGGAGCGCATCGCCGAGCGGCTGGCCCCCGGCGCGCCGGCGCCGCGGCGGGCCCCGGACGACGGCGCCGGGGGCTCCGACGCCCCGGCCGAACTTCTGTCCGCCGCAGTGGAGTTGCTGCGCGGCCTCGTCGCGGACGCGATCGGCGCCGACCCGGCGGCGATCGACGGACGGGCACCGCTGCTCGCCCGCTACGGCATCGAGTCCATCGCCATCGCCCAGCTGAACCGGGCGCTGGAGGAACGCTTCGGCGACGGACTGTCCAAGACGCTGTTCTTCGAGCACGACACCCTGGAGGAGATCGCCGGACACCTGGCGGCCGAACACGGCGAGGCGCTGCGCCCGGCGGCCCCCGAAGCAGAAGCCGGGGCCGACACCGCGGTCGGCACCACCGGCCCCACGGCCGCCGTCGGCTGGCGCCTGCCGACCGCACAGACGTCGGGGACGACCGACGCGGAAGACACCGACGCCGACGACACCGACGCCGACGCCGACGCGGAAGACGCCGACGCCGACGACGCGATCGCGATCATCGGGCTGAGCGGCCGCTATCCGATGGCCGACGACCTGGACGCGTTCTGGCGCAACCTGGAGCAGGGCCGCGACTGCGTCACCGAGGTCCCCCGCGACCGCTGGGACCACGACCGCTTCTTCGACCCGGACCCCACCCGCAAGGGCGGCACCTACGGCAAGTGGGGCGGCTTCCTGCCCGACGTGGCGGAGTTCGACCCCCTCTTCTTCTCGATCTCGCCGCGCGAGGCCGAGCTGATGGACCCGCAGGAGCGGCTGTTCCTGCAGACCTCCTGGCACGCCGTGGAGGACGCCGGCTACCGGGCGGGGGAGCTGAGCCGCCGCCGGGTCGGGGTGTTCGTCGGCGTGATGTACGGCGAGTACCAGCTGTACGGGGCCGTGGACGCGCTGCGCGGCGGCCGCCCGGTCACCGAGTCCTCGTACGCGCTGATCGCCAACCGCGTCTCCTACGCGCTCGACCTGAACGGCCCCAGCCTCGCGGTGGACACCATGTGCTCGTCGTCGCTGACGGCGATCCACCTGGCGTGCGAGTCCCTGCGGCGGGGCGAGAGCGAGCTGGCCATCGCGGGCGGCGTCAACGTCTCCGTCCACCCCTACAAGTACGTGCTGCTCGGGCAGAGCCGGTTCCTGTCGGCGGACGGGCGGTGCCGGGCGTTCGGCGCGGGCGGCAGCGGCTATGTGCCGGGCGAGGGCGTGGGGGCGGTGCTGCTCAAGCCGCGCCGCAAGGCCGTCGAGGACGGCGACCACATCTACGGCGTGATCCTCGCGGGCGCCGTCAACCACGGCGGGCGGCCCAGCGGCAGCGGCTACACCGTGCCCAACCCGCGCGCCCAGCAGGAGGTCGTGCGGCGGGCGCTGGACTCGGCGGGCGTCGACCCGCGGTCGGTCTCGTACGTGGAGGCGCACGGCACCGGCACCTCGCTCGGCGACCCGATCGAGATCACCGGGCTGACGAAGGCGTTCCGCGCGCGCACGGCCGACACCGGCTTCTGCGCCATCGGATCGGTGAAGTCCAACATCGGCCACCTGGAGTCGGCGGCGGGCATCGCCGGGCTCACCAAGGTGCTGCTGCAGCTCAAGCACGGGCGCATCGCCCCGTCCCTGCACACCGAGGAGACCAACCCGAACATCGACTTCGCCGGCTCGCCGTTCACCGTGGCCCGCCGGGCCGCCGACTGGCAGCGCCCGGTGGTGGACGGGCGGACGCTGCCGCGCCGCGCGGGGCTCAGCTCCTTCGGCGCGGGAGGCGCCAACGCCCACCTGGTGATCGAGGAGCACCCGGCCGAGCGGCGCCACCCGGAGCCCTCGGCAGCAGCCGCCGCCCAGCGGGCCGCCGAGCCCCTGGTGTTCGTGCTGTCCGCGCGGGACGAGGAGCGGCTGCGGGAGTACGCGGGCCGGCTCGGCGCGTACCTGGAGCGCGAGCGGGCGGCGCTCGCCGACATCGCGTACACGCTGCGCGTCGGCCGGGAGCCGATGGCCGAGCGGCTGGCCGTGATCACCGCCGACGGCGGCGAACTGGCCCGGTCGCTGGCGGCGTTCGCACGCGGCGAGGACCCCGTCGGACTGCTGCGCGGCACCGCGGCGCCGGACGGCGACGCGGGCGGGCCGCCGCCCGCCCCGGCGGCGGGCGCGGGCGCGCGCGAGGCGGCCGCGCTGTGGGTCCGCGGGGAGCTCTCCGCCACCGGCCTGCCGGCGGGCGGTGCCCCTGGCGGCGCCGCGCCGCGCCGCGTACCGCTGCCCGGCTACCCGTTCGCCCGCGAGCGGCACTGGATCGCGACGGCCGCCGAAGCGCTCCAGACCGGTGTCGGCGCCCCGCTCCACCCGCTCGTGGACGCCAACGAGTCGACCGTCGAGGAGCAGCGCTTCCGCAAGACGCTGCGCGCGGACGACCCGCTGCTGACGGACCATGTGATCGGCGGCCGGCCCGTGCTGGCCGCGGCCACCACCCTCGAACTCGTGCGCGCGGCGGCCGAGCTGGCCAGCCGCCGCCCGCTGCGCGCACTGGCCGATGTGGTGTGGGGCCGCCCGGTGGCCGTGCCGGGCGAGGCCCTGGAGCTGTACGCGGGGTTCCGAGCCGACGGCGACGCGCTCACCTTCGAGGTGTACGGGGAGGCGGACGGGGCCCGCGTCACACATCTGCGCGGCAAGGCGTACTACGGCGACCGGGGCGCGGCCCCGGCCGTCCTCGACCTGGAGGCCGTGCGGCGGCGCTGCGCCACCCGCCGCGACGCCGAACTCGTCGACCGCGCCTACGAGGCCACCGGATTCCGCTTCGGGGCGGGCTTCCGCGTCATCCGGGGGGTGCACAGCGGGCCCCGCGAGGCCCTGGCCGAGCTGCGGCTGCCGCCCGCCGCACGCGGCGCGGACGGCTACACGCTCCACCCGGCCCTGCTGGACGGCGCGCTGCGCACCTGCCACTGGATCGGCCGCGAGAGCGCGCCGCGGGCGGACGAGCTGGCGGTGCCGTTCGGCATCGGCGCGCTGACGGTGGACGGCGCGCTGCCGGAGGTCGTCCATGCGCACGCCGAACTGCTGGAGGGCGGCGACGACCGGGAGACCTGGCGCTACGCCGTGACGATCGTGGACCCGGACGGGCGGCGGCTGGCCCGCGTCGAGGACCTGGTGGGTCGGCTGTTCACGGACGCCGGGGCGGCGCGGGAGCCGCGGGCCGTGGCGGAAACGCCCCGGGCCACGCGGTTCTACCGGCCCGTCTGGACGGCCGAACCGACCCCCGCGCCCGCCCGCCCGGCGGCCCGCACCCTGCTCGTCCTCGCCGACCGGACCGGCGCCGCTGCCGAACTGGCCCGCGCCGGGGGCTGGGGGCGGGCCGTGGAGGCGCTGGCGGGCGCGGGTTTCGAGCGCCGTACGGCGGACCGCTACACGCTCGACGCGGGCGACCCGGAGCACTACCGGCGGCTGCTCGCCGACCTCAGCGGGCCTGGTGAGGCCGGGCTCGACGTCGTCCATCTGTGGAGCCGTACGGCGCCGCCCCCGCCCGGCCACCCGGACCCCGGACCGGACCCCGAACCGGACCTGGCGGAGCTCGCGGCGCGGCACGAGGCGACCCTCGCCCGCGGGCTGGTGTCCGTGGTGCACCTGCTGCGCGCGGCCCACGAGGCCCCCGGCACCGGCCGGGTGCGCTGCGCGTACGTCCACGAAGGGGACGGGGAGGCGGGCGTTCCCGAGCACGAGGCCGTCGCCGGGCTCGCGCTGTCGACCGCGCGGCACGCACCGGACTTCGAGCTGTTCACGGTCCGCCACGACGCGGCGGGGCTGCCCGCGGACCGGCTCGCGGCCGAGCTGACCGCCGAGCGGCCGCGCCGCGGCGACGAGGTCCGTTACGCGGCCGGGGAGCGCACCGTGCGCCGCGTCAGCGGGCCCGCCGACCCGACGGGGCGGGACGCCGCACCGCTCGCCGAGCGCGGGGTCTATCTGATCACCGGCGGGGCCGGGGGCGTCGGGCGGCTGCTCGCCCGCCACCTGGCCGAGCGCTACCGGGCGCGGCTGGTCCTGCTCGGGCGCTCGCCACTCGAGCGGGAGCTGCGCGCGGAACTGGAGGAGCTGGGTTCCGAAGTGCTCGCGGTGCGCGCCGACGTGGCGGAGGCCGCGCAGGTGCGGGCCGCGCTCGTCGAGGCCCGGGGCCGCTTCGGCCGGCTCGACGGGGTCTTCCACCTCGCCGGGGTCGCCGACCGGCTGCCGGTGACCGGGACGGACGGCGACGGGTTCCGCCGGGCGCTGGCCGCCAAGGCGCGCGGTGTGGTCAACCTCGACGTGCTCACCCGCGCCGACGCCCTGTCCGTGTTCGCCGCCTTCTCCTCCGTCTCCTCACTCGCCGGGGACTTCGGCGCGGGCAGCTACGCGGCGGCCAACCGCTTCGTGGACAGCTACCTGACGGCGCGCCACGCGTGGGCCGCGAGCGGCGCGCGCAGCGGCCGCACGCTGTCGCTGGACTGGCCGCTGTGGGACGCGGGCGGTGTGGACGCCCTCGTACGCCCCGACGAGCTGGACACCTACCGGGAGGCGACGGGGATGGAGCGGCTGAGCCCGGCGCGGGCGCTGGAGGCGTTCGAGCGCGCCTGGGAGTTCGACGCGCCGGTCGTGGCGCCGGTGGCGGGCGACCCGGCCCGGGTGGCCCGGGCCCTGGGCGCCGCGCCCGCCCCGGCCGCGCCCGCCGCCACCGACCCTCCTGGCCCTGCTGCGTCCGTCCCCGCTGCGCCCGTGCCCGCTGTGCCCGTCCCGGCTGCGTCCGTCCCCGCTGTGTCCGTGTCGGCGTCCGTGCCCGGGGCCGCGTCCGCCCAGGCGTTCACGCCCGCGGTCGTGGACTATCTGCGGGAGCGGTTCTCCGAGGTGCTGCGGCTGGCCGCCACGGAGATCGACAGCCGCGCCCCGCTCGACCGGTACGGCATCGACTCCGTGATGATCATGGAGGTCAACGCCCTGCTGGGCCGGGACTTCAGCGGTCTGCGCGGCACGCTGCTGTTCGAGTACCGCACGGTGGCTGACCTGGCCGGGTATCTGGTGCGTGACCACGCCGACGACGTGGTCCGGCTGTTCGGCGCGGGACCTCGTACGGACGCCGGGAGCGGCACCGGCGCCGAGGCGGGCGCCGGGGAGCGGCCGGTCCCGGTCGCGGCGACGCGGCCGGCGGCGCCCGCCCCGCGCCCGGCGGCGCCCCGCCCGTACGACGGCGACATCGCGATCATCGGGATGAGCGGCCGCTACCCCAAGGCCCGCGACCTGGAGGAGTTCTGGGAGAACCTGAGCGCCGGGCGGGACTGCGTCACCGAGATCCCGGCCGACCGCTGGGACGCGGACGCCTTCTACGACCCGGACCCGGACGCGCCCGGCAAGAGCTACGGCCGCTGGGGCGGCTTCCTAGCGGACGTGGACGCCTTCGACTCGCTCTTTTTCGCGATCTCCCCGCTCCAGGCCAAGTCGATGGACCCGCAGGAGCGGCTGTTCCTGGAGTCGTCGTGGGCGGCGCTTGAGGACGCCGGCTACCGCCTCGACGCGCTGCCGCGGCCCGAGTACGGCGACGAGGGGCGCGACGTGGGCGTGTTCGTCGGCGTGATGTGGGACGACTACGCGATGCTGGGCGCCGAGGAGTCCTTCAAGGGCAACCACGTGGTGGCCATGGGGAACCGGGCGTCCGTCGCCAACCAGGTGTCCTACTTCGGCGACTTCCGCGGCCCCAGCGTCGTCGTCGACACCGCCTGCTCGGCCTCGCTGGTGGCGCTGCACATGGCCTGTGAGAGCCTGCGCGCCGGGGAGTGCGCCTACGCGATCGCCGGCGGGGTCAACGTCTCCGCGCACCCGCTGAAGTATGTGCACCTCAGCCGCAAGAAGATGCTGGCCGACGACGGCCGCTGCCGCTCCTTCGGGGCGGGCGGCAGTGGCTATGTGCCCGGCGAGGGTGTGGGCGCGGTGCTGCTCAAGCCCCTGGCGCGGGCCATCGAGGACGGCGACCAGGTGCACGCGGTCATCAAGTCGACGGTCGTCAACCACGGCGGCCGCACCAACGGGTACACCGTTCCCAACCCCAACGCCCAGCGGGCGCTGGTGGAGAAGGCCCTGGCGAGGGCGGGTCTCAGCGCCCGCGACATCGGCTGCGTCGAGGCGCACGGCACGGGCACCGCGCTCGGCGACCCGATCGAGCACACGGCGCTGGCCCAGGCGTTCCGCGCCCACACCGCCGACCGGGGATTCTGCGCCCTGGGGTCGGTCAAGTCCGCCATCGGCCACCTGGAGGGCGCCGCGGGCATCGCGGGGCTGACCAAGGCGGTGCTGCAGCTGCGCAACGGGCGGCTGCTGCCCTCGCTGCACGCCGAGGAGACCAACCCGGTGATCGACTTCACCGACTCCCCGTTCCGGGTCCAGCGGGAGGCGGCCGACTGGCCGCGTGAGCAGGGCGCCCCACGGCGGGCGGCGGTCAGCTCGTTCGGCGCGGGCGGCACCAACGCCCATGTGGTCCTGGAGGAGTTCGTGCCGGACCGGCCGCGTCCGGCGGCCCCCGGCGGGCCCGAGCTGATCGTGCTGTCCGCCCGCGACGAGGAGCGGCTGCGCGCGTACGCGGCCGAGCTGGGCGCCTTCCTGGGGCGCGCCGCGGAGCGGGCCGGGCTCCGGCCGGCCGACGTGGCCCACACCCTGCAGACCGGCCGGGAGCCGATGGCCGAGCGGCTGGCGTTCGAGGCCCGCGACCTGGCCGACGCGGCCGCGAAGCTGACCGCGTTCGCGCGCGGCGAGTCGGTCGCCGGGCTCTCGCGCGGCAACGCGCGGACCGACGGCGAGCTGGCCACCTTGTTCACCGAGGGCACCGGCGGGCGGGACTTCGTCCGGGCCCTGGCGGGCGCCGGACAGCGCGCCAAGCTGGCCGCGCTGTGGGTGGCGGGGGTGGAGCTGGACTGGGCCGCGCTGCGCGAGGGCCCCGCCGGGCGGGTGTCGTTGCCGACGTACCCGTTCGCGCGCGAACGCCACTGGCTGACGGCCACCCCGCCCACGGCCGCCGTCCCCGCCGCCCCGGCCGTCCCCGCCGCCCCGGCCGCCCCCGTGGCACGGAGCGCCGCCGAACTGCCGCTCACGCTGGAGCCGTCCGACCCGCTGGTGCGCGACCACGTCGTCAGCGGGCGCACCATCCTGCCGGGGGCCGGCTACCTCGACCTGGTCCTGGGCGCCCTCGGGGCCCGGGCCGGCGACGGGCCGGTCGACCGCGTGATCGACGACGTGTACTGGCTCGCTCCCGTCGTCGTCGGGCGCGAGGCCGAGCGGCTCACCGTGGCCACCCGCCCGGCGGGCGACACCGTGCAGTACGAGGTGCGCAGCGGGACGGGCGCGGCGCGCGCCGTGCACGCCCGCGGCATCCTGGCCCCCGCCGACGCCACCCCCGCCCCGCCGGACGTGTCCGTCGACGAGGTCAGGGCCGCCTTGCCCCGGTCGCTCGGCGGGGACGAGTTCTACGCGGGCATGGAGCGGCTCAGCGTCCGCTACGGGCCGTACTTCCGGCTCGTGGAGCGGATGTGGACCGGCCCGGGGCAGGCCCTCGCCCAACTGCGGCTGCCCGACCGGTTCACCGCCGACGCCGCGCGCCACCCGCTGCACCCGGCCGTGGTCGACGCGGCCCTGCACACGGTCGCCGCCCTGCACTTCGAGACCCGCGGCGCCGACGACCTGCCGCTGCTGCCGTTCGCCGTGGACCGGGTGCGGGCCCACCGCCCGGTGCCCCTCAGCGGCTACGCGCACGTTACCGACCTGGGCGCCAACCGCTACGACGTGGCGCTGCTCGACGCCGGCGGCCGGGTGTGCGTGCGCTTCAGCGGGCTGTCGGTGCGCGAACAGAAGGACCCGCACCCGCAGTTCGCGCACCGGCCCCACTGGGTGGAGAGCCCGCTGGGCGCCGACGCAGACGCCGACGCCGCCGATCACGCCACGGACGCCGAGCAGCGGCGCGGCGCGCGGGCGCGCGGCGTGCTGATCGCGGCCCCGCGCGAGGCCGGTCCGCTGGCCGCGGAGCTGGCCCGGGCGCACCCCGGTGCGCGCGTGGCGCGTCTGGAGATCGGCGCGGACGGGCTGTCCGCCGAAGCCGTCGAGGAGGCGCTGGCCGGTGGCCTCCGCCCGGACCTGGTGTACTTCCTCGCAGGCTCCGGCACGACCACCGCCACCGCCGACCGGGAGCAGGGCGTGATCGCGCTGTTCAGGCTGGCCAAGGCCGTGCTGCGGCACGCGGAACCGGGCCGCCCGCCGCTGCTGAAGACGGTCACCGCCGATGCCTTCCCGCTGCACGACGGCGACCCCGCCCGGCCCGGCCCCGCCGCCCTGCTGGGCCTGTGCTCGGCGCTGGAGAAGGAGCACCCCGGGCTGCGGATCGCCTGCGTGGACATCCGCGGGCGGGAGGCGGACGCCGCCGCGCCGCACATCCTCGCCGAGCCGTGCCGGGACCGGGTGCTCCCGGTGGCCATCCGCGGCGGTGTGCGGTACACCCGCCGGCTGGAGCGGCTGCGGCTGCCCGAGCCGGCCCGGCCGCCGCTGCGCGAGCGCGGTGTGTACGCCGTGGTCGGCGGCCTCGGCGTGATCGGCTTCGACACCAGTCTGCACCTGGCCCGCGCCTACCGGGCCCGGCTGCTGCTGCTCGGCCGCGGCGAGCTGGACGCCGAGCGCCGCGAGCGCGTCGCCACCCTCGAAGCGGCCGGCGCCGAGGTGCTGTACGTACGGTGTGACGCGGCCCGGACCGAGCAGGTGCGGGACGCCGTGGCCCGCGCCAAGGAGCGCTTCGGCGGACTGCACGGGGTGATCCACTCCGTGATGGACTTCGCCACCGCCACGCTGGCCGACATGGACGAGGGGCTGCTGCGCGCCGCCCTCGACTCCAAGGAGGCCACGACCCGGGCCACCTGGTCGGCGGTGCGCGACGAGCCGCTGGACTTCCTGGTGTTCTACTCCTCCGGCGCGGCCTTCCAGGGCGCCGCCGGACAGAGCGCGTACGCCGCGGCCTGCTGCGCCGCGGACGCTCTGGCGCTGAGCCTCGCCCGCACCGCGCCGTTCCCGGTCAAGGTCGTCAACTGGGGCTTCTGGCACGCCGCCGGGCGGCCCGAGCGGGAGCGGGTGCTGGAGGGCGCCATCGCCTCCGGCGCGACCCCGATCGGGGCGGCCGAGGGCATGGCGACCCTGGAACGGTTCCTCGGCAGCGCCCCGGCGCAGGTGCTGGCGGTGCGCGCCAAGGACCGGGTGCTGGCCGCGATGGGCGTGGACACCGGCACCGAGGCGCGCCCCCGGCCGGTCGAACTGCCCTCGCTCGTCGGCGCGCTGCCCGCGCCCGAGCCGCTCGCCCCGGACGAGCTGGCGCGCGTCGAGTCCTACCAGCGGGCCTCCCGCGAGGCCGAACACCTCGCCCGGCTGCTGCTGGTCGGGGCGGTGCGCCGGATGGGGGTCCTGCTGGCCGAGGGCGAGCGGCACACCCGCGCGGGGCTGCGCGAGCGGCTGCGCATCGCGCCCCAGTACGGGCGGCTCCATGAGTCCGTGCTCGACATGCTGACCGACGCGGGCTACCTGCGGGCCGAGGGAGCCGAGTTGGTGACCACCACCCTGGTCTCCGACGCGGAGGTGCTGCGCGTCAACGCCGACCCGCAGGCCGCCACCCGCGCCCTGATCGGCCGCTATCCGGAGATCGAGGCGGTGGCCACCTTGCTGGCCCGCTGCCTGGAGGCGTTCCCGAGGGTCGTCACCGGCGAGCAGAGCCACATGGACGTCCTCTTCCCGGACGGCTCCATGGACCTGGTGGTCGGCGTCTACCGGGGCAGCGCCCTCAGCGACGCCTACAACGAGCTGGTGGCACGGGCCGCGGCGGCCTGGGTGCGGCGGCGGCTGGAGGCGGAGCCGTCGGCCCGGATCAGGGTGCTGGAGGTCGGCGCGGGCACCGGCTCCACCAGCGGGCCCGTCCTCGCGGCGCTCGCCCCGTACGCCGACCGCGTCGGCTACACGTACACCGACGTCACCAGCGCCTTCGTCCGCCACGGGCGCAAGCAGTTCGCGGCCCGCTATCCCTTCGCCGAGTTCAAGGTCTTCGACATCGACGCGGACCCGCTGGCGCAGGGCATCACGCCGGACAGCTACGACATCGTCCTGGGCACCAACGTCTTCCACGTCACCCCGTCGATCGAGCGGACCATGCACCACACCAAGCGGCTGCTGCGCGCGGGCGGGCTGGTGCTGGCCAACGAGGGGACCGGGTTCGCCTGCTTCCTGCCGCTGATCTTCGGGCTGACCAGCGGCTGGTGGATGTACCAGGACACCGGGTACCGCATCCCCGGCTCCCCGCTGCTCACCGTCGCGACCTGGCGCGACGTGCTGGCGGTGTGCGGCTTCACCGGCACCGCCGTCCAGGAGCTGCCGCCCACGGCCGAGGGGCCGGTGCAGCAGAGCCTGATCCTGGCGGAGAGCGACGGCGTGGTGCGGATGGCGGGCGCCGATCGGCACGAGCCGGAACCGGAAGCAGAACCGGAACGGGAACCGCGGCAGGCGGCGGAGCCCGCGCGGGGCGGGGTGGCCGCCCCGGCGGCCGGTGCGGGACGCTCGGTGGACCTGGCCGAGGTGGCGGTGCGGCGGGTGACCGAGGTGTTCGCGCGGGTGCTGGAGATGAACGTCGCGCAGTTCGACCCCGACGCGCCGTTCGAGGCCTACGGCATCGACTCGCTGGTGGTGCCCGAGCTGAAGCGGGCGCTGGAGGCCGACTTCGGGCGGCTCCCGGCACCGCTGCTGTTCGAGCACACCACCATCGGCAGGCTCGCGGGCTACTTCCACGCCGAGCACGCCGAGGCGCTGAGGCGGCTCGCGGGCGGCGCGGAAGCGGAGCCGGAGCCCGCGGCGCCCGCGCCCGAGCCACGGCCCCAGGCCCAGCGGCAGCCACAGCCGCAACCACAGGAGCCACAACCACAGCCCCGTCCGCAGGCCGTGTCCGCCCCCGCGCCCGACCCCGCCGTGACGAGCGTCGTCGACGGGCTGTCGGACACCGAAGTGGACGAACTGCTGGGCGAGTTGATGACCGTGCTGGGCGGCGGCACCCGGGAGGAGACCTCGTGAGCGGGACCTTCAGCTGCTATGTGATCGGCGAGAACGCGCTCCTGGTGTCCTGCGCCGAGCTGCTGCTCGAAGCCGGCCACCAGGTGCTGGGCGTGGTCTCCCCCAACCCGGAGATCCGCGCCTGGGCCGGCGAACGCGGCCTCGCCACCGCCGACGTCGGCCCCGGGCTCGAAGGGTTCTTGTCGCAGCGCCCCTTCGACCACCTGTTCAGCATCGCCAACCTGCGCATCCTGCCCGCGCCGGTGCTCTCGCTGCCGCGCGGACTGGCCGTCAACTTCCACGACGCGCTGCTGCCGCGCCACGCCGGGGTGTACGCCACCACCTGGGCGGTGCTCGAGGGCGAACGGCGCCACGGCGTCACCTGGCATGTGATGACCGAGGAGGCCGACGCCGGTGACGTCCTCGTCCAGCGCGAGGTCGACGTCGCCGACGACGAGACCAGCCACACGCTCAACGTCAAGTGCCTGGAAGCGGGCGTGGCGTCCTTCGCCGAGCTGATCGCCGCGCTCGCCGAGGGGCGCGCCGAGCGCCGCCCGCAGGATCTGTCCCGGCGCGGCTACCACGGCCGCTACGACCGTCCCCCCGGCGGTGGCTTCCTCGCCTTCGACCGGCCCGCCGAGGAGCTGGCCGCGGCGGTGCGGGCCACCGACTTCGGCAGCCACCCCAACGAGTTCGGCACCGCCAAGGTGGCCGTCGGCGACCGGGCGGCGCTGGTGGGCGGCCTGGAGGTGCTGGGGGAGCGGTCCGGGGCCGCCCCCGGGACGGTGCTGGGGTGGGACCGGGCCGGCGCCGTCGTGGCGACGGCAACCCGCGACGTACGGCTGACCGGCCTGACCACCCCCGCCGGGGAACCGCTCGCCCCGGCACCGGCCACGGCCCCCGCCATGTCGTGGGCCGTGGCCGCCCCCCTGTCGGCCGCCGCGACGCGCGCCGAGTCGGCCGCCCTGCGCCAGGAGCGGTACTGGGCCCGCCGGCTGGGCGCGCTGCGCCCCGCCGAGCCGCCCTGCCGCGACGGCGCACCGGCGGGCGACGGCGAGCTGACGCTGTCCGTGCCGGTGCCCGCCGGCGCGCGGCGCGCGGCGGCCGACGCGGGGGTCTCCCGCCAGCAGTGGCTGCTCGCCGCCACGCTCGCCTTCCTCGCCAGGACCGCGCGGGAGGGCTTCGCCGACGTGGACCTGCGGATCGCGGACCGGACCGCCACCGGCACCGGACACCCCGTCACGGACACCCTGTACGCCCCGTACGCGCCGCTGCGCACACCCGATGTGGCGGACGGGTCGAGCATGGCGGAGTTCGCCCGGGAGGTGGCCCGGCGGGCCGAGGAGGTGGCCCGGCGCGGCCCCTACCCGCTGGATTTGTGGGTGCGCCGCCCCGAGCTGCGGGAGCGGCGCCCCGCGGCGCACGGGCTGCCGGTGGCCGTCGAACTCGCCGACCCGGCCGGGGCCGCCGCCCCCGCCGCGCCCCGCCCCGGCACCGCGCTGCTGGTACGCGTCCCCGCCACCGGAGAGCACTGTGAGTGGGTGGTGCGCGCCGACCCGCAGGCCCGGGCTGCCGCGGAGGAACTGGCCGGTCACGCGGGTGCGTTCCTGGCCGCCGTCGCGGGCCCGGCGGGCGCGGACCTGGCCGCCGCGCCGGTGTGCGACGACGCCGCGCGCCGCCGGGTCCTGGTGGAGTTCAACGACACCGCGGCCGACTATCCGCGCCACCGCGGCGTCCACCACCTCTTCGCCGAGCGCGCGGCCCGCAACCCCCAAGCGGTGGCCGTGACCTGCGGTGACACCAGCCTCACCTACGGGGAACTCGACCGGCGCTCCTCCGCACTCGCCGGGTACCTGCGGTTACGCGGTATCGGTCCCGGCGCACTCGTCGGCGTCTTCCTGGACCGCTCGGCCGATCTGCTGACGGCCCTGCTGGGGATCATGAAGTCCGGTGCCGCGTATGTGCCGCTCGACCCCATCTACCCCCGGGACCGCATCGCCCACATGCTGGAGGACACCGGGCTGCCGCTGGTGGTGACCGAGTCCGCGCTCGCCGGCGGGCTGCCCGCGGGCCGGGCCGAGGCGCTGGTCCTGGACCGGGACCGGCCCGAGATCGACCGGGCCGCCCCTGAGCCGGGCGCGGAGGTGAGCGCGGGGGACACCGCGTACGTCATCTACACCTCCGGCTCCACGGGACGGCCCAAGGGAGTGCGGGTCGGCCACCGGGCCCTGGTCAACTTCCTCACCTCCATGGCCCGCACCCCCGGCTTCACCGAGGCGGACCGGCTGCTGGCGGTCACCACCGTCTGCTTCGACATCGCGGGCCTGGAGCTGTACCTCCCGCTGATCACCGGCGGACAGGTCGAGATCGCCCCCACCGAGACCGCCGCGGACGGCTTCCGGCTGCGCGCCCTGCTGGAGGAGCGCCCGCCCACCGTCATGCAGGCGACCCCCGCCACCTGGAAGATGCTCATCGACGCGGGCTGGCAGGGCGGCGCCGCGGCGCCCCGGGTGTGGTGCGGGGGCGAGGCGCTGCCCCGCGACCTGGCCGGGGCGCTGACCGCGCGCGCCCCCGAGCTGTGGAACCTGTACGGGCCGACCGAGACCACCATCTGGTCCGCGGCCTGCCGGCTGGCGCCCGGCGACCCGGTCACCCTCGGACGGCCCATCGCCAACACCCAGTTCTATGTGCTGGACGAGCGGCTGCGGCCGGTGCCGCCCGGGGTGCCGGGCGAGCTGTACATCGGCGGCGACGGGCTGGCCTTCGGCTATCTGCGCCGCCCGGAGCTGACCGCCGAGCGCTTCGTCCGCAACCCCTTCGACCCGGCGGCGGGCGCCCTCTACCGCACCGGCGACCTCGTACGCCATCTGCCGCACGGCGCCCTGGAGTACCTGGGCCGGGTGGACAACCAGGTCAAGCTGCACGGCTACCGCATCGAGCTCGGCGAGATCGAGCAGGCGCTGCTGACGGACCCCGGCGTGGACCGGGCCGTGGCGGTCGTACGGGAGGACGAGCCGGGCGACCGCCGGCTCGTGGCGTACGTGGTGGCGCGCGGGCCGGGCCTCGACGTGGCGCGGCTGCGCGAGGGGCTGCGCGGCCGGCTGCCCGAGTACATGGTCCCGGCGGCTTTCGTGGAGCTCGCGGCCGTCCCGCTGACCGCGAACGGCAAGACCGACCGCAAGGCCCTGCCGCGCCCCGCGTCGGCGCCGTCCACCGGGGCCCCGCCGGCGGCAGCCGACAGCCGCACCGAGCGCGTCATCGCCGGGATCTGGCGCGAGGTGCTGCGCTCGGAGCGGGTGGGGGCCGAGGACAACTTCTTCGAGGCGGGCGGCAATTCGCTGCTGCTGATGCGGGTGATGGCGCGGCTGAAGGACGAGCTGCACCGGCCGCTGACCCGGGTCGAGATGTTCAGGTACCCGACCGTCCGGGCGATGGCCCGGTTCCTGGACGCGGGCGGCCCCGGGGCCGCCGACGCCAAGGGCACGCGCGCCGCCGGCCACGGCCGCGGCGCCCTCGGCACGCTGCGCCGACGGCGCCAGGCGCGCCCGGAGCGCAGACCGCTGCGCGGATGAAAGCGGATAAAAGCGGATGAAAGCGGTCATAGGTGAGCGCACTTATACGGGGAGTTGAGCAGAGATGCGCATGTGCACCACGTGTTCCCTCAAGGAAGGCCATCCCGGTGTCACGCTCGACGAGGACGGGGTGTGCAATCTGTGCAAGCTGGACTTCGCGAGTGAGCTGCTGGACAACTTCAACTACACCAACCGCGTCTACGAGGAGTTCACCAGCAGCGGCCCCAACCCGAACGGCGACTACGACTGCCTGTTCATGTACAGCGGCGGCAAGGACAGCACCTACATGCTGGACAAGTTCGTCAACGAGTACGGCAAGCGCGTCGTCTCCTACACCTTCGACGTCCCCTTCGAGAGCGCGCACGCCGCCCAGAACATCAAGCTGGCGCAGCAGAAGATCCCGGCGAAGTTCGTCCTCGACTCCGACGACGACAACATCAAGAAGATGATGCGGGACGTCTTCAACCGGCCCGCGCCCAAGAAGCCCGGCCAGTACCTCGACGAGAAGCTTCCGTGCGTCTCCTGCCGCACCTTCTTCGTGCTCCGCGCGATCCTCTACGCCTACCGCCACAAGATCCCCTACATCGCGCTGTGCGCCGACCCGCAGCAGATCCTGACCATGGAGTCCAACGCGCGCGAGGTCGTCCGCGGCTTCTACCGCACCTTCGGCCCGCGGATGACCGACGAACTGTTCCGCGGTGAGATCGAGGAGGTCCTGTTCGCCGAGGACAAGGACCTCCCCAAGATCGTCTTCCCGTTCATCGCGATGCGCTACGACTACGACCCCGACCGCATCGTCGCCGAGCTCAAGGCCAAGGGGCTGTACGAGTCCTCGCCGCTGGAGACCCACTGCACGCTCTTCCCGCTCCTGAACTACTACTCGTTCAAGAACTGGGACTGCATGTTCTACAAGCTCAACGCCTCCAGCCACCGCCGCTCGGTGCAGCGCAACAAGGACTACGACCGCTCCACCTTCTCGATCAAGTTCCCGCGCGCCGCCAACATCGCCGACATCGAGGAGCGGATGAAGCGGGTCGTGCTGGAGATCGCCGAGCAGCGCGGCGACCCGGCCGAGCACGAGCGGGAGCTCGTCGAGGTCTTCAAGCAGCTGGACGCGACCGAGGACGCCGCGCGGTTCGTCGCCCGCAGCTTCCTCGACATGCGCACCGTGGCCGCCGACATGGACATCAGGCTCTAGGGGGACGGACGGCATGGAGCAGGGCGACGAGATCAGGGACTCCGACGTCGCGATCATCGGAATGGTGTGCCGGTTCCCGGGCGCCGAGGGCGTGGACGCCTTCTGGCGGAACCTGACGGAGGGCCGCGAGAGCACCACGTTCTTCACCGACGAGGAGCTGAGCGCGGCCGGCGTCGGCCCCGACGAGCTGGCGCTGCCCGGCTACGTCAGGGCCGGGCAGATCCTGCCGGACATCGAGCTGTTCGACGCGGCGCACTTCAAGATCCCCGGCGATGAGGCGGAGATCCTGGACCCGCAGCACCGGCTCTTCCTCGAGTGCTCCCTGCACGCGCTGGAGGACGCCGGATACGCCCCGGGCACCCACGACGGCGAGGTCGGCGTGTTCGCCGGCGCCGGGCTGAACACCTACCTCCTGCACCACCTCGCCGCCCGCTACCGGGACGCCTCCTCCGTCGGGCACTACCGGCTGATGCTCGCCAACGACAAGGACTTCCTGGCCACCCGGGTCTCCTACAAGCTCGACCTGCGCGGCCCCAGCCTCAGCGTCAACACCGCCTGCTCCACCTCCCTGGTCGCCGTCCACCAGGCGTGTCTGAGCCTGCTGTCGGGAGAGTGCTCCATGGCCCTGGCCGGGGCGGTGCACCTGCGCGTGCCGCAGCACGCCGGCCATGTCCACCAGGAAGGCATGATCTTCTCCCCGGACGGGCACTGCCGCGCCTTCGACGCCGAGGCCCGCGGCACGGTCATCGGCAGCGGCGTCGGCGTGGTCGTCCTCAAGCGGCTCGCGGACGCGCTGGAGGACGGCGACACCGTGCACGCCGTCGTCAAGGGCTCGGCCGTCAACAACGACGGGGCGGCCAAGACCGGTTACACGGCCCCCAGCGTCGAGCGGCAGGCCGCGGTCATCGCCGACGCGCAGGACATCGCCGACTGCCCGCCGGAGACCATCGGCTACGTCGAGGCGCACGGCACCGGAACCCCGCTGGGCGACCCCATCGAGATCGCCGCCCTCAACGAGGCGTTCGGCGCCGCGGGCGGGCCCGGCAGCTGCGTCATCGGCTCGGTCAAGACCAACATCGGCCACCTGGACACCGCGGCCGGCATGGCGGGGCTGATGAAGACCGCGCTGATGCTCCGCGAGGGCACGCTGGTGCCCAGCCTCAACTACCGTTCCCCCAACCCCGACATCGACTTCGCCGCCGGGCCCTTCCGCGTGGGCACGGAGACCGCGGCGTGGCCCGCGGGCCCAGGGCCCCGGCGCGCCGGGGTCAGCTCCTTCGGCATCGGCGGCACCAACGCCCACGTCGTCCTCGAAGAACCGCCCCGGCGCCCTGCGGCCGCCCCGCCGCGCCCCGCCGAACTGCTGGTCCTCTCCGCCCGCACCCCGCAGGCCCTCGACCGGCTCGCCCTGGCCCTGGCCCGCCATCTGCGGCGCCACCCCGGACTGGACCTCGACGCGGTCGCCTACACGCTGACCGCCGGGCGGCAGCGGTACCCGCACCGGCGCGCCGTGGTCGCCCGCACCGTGCGCGAGGCCGCCCTGGCCCTGGCCATCGCCGACCCGGAGCGGATGGCACAGGGACAGCCGGGCGAGGAGACGCCCCGGCCCGCCTTCGTCTTCTCCGGCGCGCCCGGCGGCGCGGGCGGCGCGCGCGCCGTCGAGCTCTACCGGGAACTGCCCACCTTCCGGGCGGCGGTGCGGGAGTGCGCCGCCGCGCTGGACACCCCGCCCGGATACGGGGCCGACGCGCTGCTCACGGCGGACGACGGGGTCGCCGCGTTCATCACCGGGTACGCGCTGGCCCGGGTGTGGCAGGACGACTGGGGCCTCGCGCCCGGCGCGCTGCTGGGCACCGGCCCGGCGCAGGCCGTCGTCGGCGCCCTCGCCGGGGTGTTCGGCCTCGCCGACGCCCTCGCCCTGGCCAAGGCGTACGCCGCGGGCGAGGCCGCGCCACTGCCGCGCGCCCCGCTCGGCGCGCCCGAACTGCCGCTGGCCCTCGGCGCGGGCACCCGCTGGCTGACGCCCGAGGAGGCCCGCGACCCGGCCGTGTGGACCAAGCCGGTCGCGGCCGAGGCCGACGCCGAGGCGCGCTCCGCCCTGCTGGCCACCTCGGGGCTGATCCCGGTCGAGATGGCGTTGGATGACGAACCGGGCGAGCCCGGTGTGGCAGACGGGGCCGGGCAGCCGGCCGAGGGGGGCGGCTCCCCGGCGACGGCGGCGCTGCTGCGCGGCGTGGGCCGCGCCTGGGTCCAGGGCGCCTACCTCGACTGGGACGCCTGGTATCCGCGGGAGCGGCAGCGCCGGGTGCCGCTGCCCGGCTACCCGTTCGAGCGCGTACGGCACTGGGTGGAGCCCCCGCGGCGACAGACGGCACCGGCCGCGCCCGAGCCCGCCGCCGTCGCCCCGACCGCACCCGCCACGCCCGCCGTACCGGCCGGCCACGCCGTCGCCCCCGCGCCGCGGCCCGCGGACGGCGGCGGGCTGGCCGGCCGGATCGCGGGCGCCGACCGGGCCGAGGTGAGCCGCCTGCTGCAGGAGTACGTGCAGGGCCAGGTGGCCACGGTGCTCGGCCGGGGCCGCGACGACCTGCCCGAACTCGACCGCAACCTCTTCGACATGGATGTGGACTCGCTGATCCTCATCGACATCACCGCCCGGCTCGGCACCGAACTGGACCGGCCGGTGCCCTCCTCCGCGTTCGTCGAATACCCGACCATCCGCGCGTTCGCCGATCACCTGGTCGCCGAGTGGCACGGCGAGGCCGGTCCGGACGGCGGCCACGAGAAGGAGCCGGGCGGTGCGGCGGGGGGCGGCGAGGCCGTGAGGGGCCGTACGTCCCGCCGGGCCGCCGCCCGCAGGGGACCCGGGGGCGGGGGACAGGTGTGACACGCAGACCGAGCCAGGCCGGAGCGAGCGGACCGACCGGACCGACCGGGGGAGAGAACGGGGCACGGCACATGGACGACAAGCGCGCACTCCTGCACAAGCTGCTGCAGCGCGTCGCCGCCGGCCGGCGGCACGGCGCCGAGGCGGCCGACGAAGGCATCGCCGTCATCGGCCTGGCCGGGCGCTATCCGCTCGCGGACACCCCCGACGAGCTGTGGGCCAACCTGAGGGACGGCCGGAACTGCGTCACCGAGGTGCCCGCCGACCGCTGGGACGCGGACGCGCACTTCTCCCCGGACGGCTCCGACCCCGCCAAGGCGTACACCAAGTGGGGCGGATTCCTCACCGACGTCGACAAGTTCGACCCGCTGTTCTTCCAGATCTCCCCGACCGTCGCGGAGAACATGGACCCCCAGGAGCGGCTGTTCCTGGAGACCGCCTGGGCCACCCTGGAGGACGCGGGCTACCCGCCGGGCCGGCTGGGCCGTGACAACCCGGTCGGCGTGTTCGTCGGCCTGATGAACAGCAACTACGAGTGGATGGGCGGCGAGGCGGCGGCCCTGGGCGTGCCCACCGACGCCCACTCCGACCACTGGTCGATCGCCAACCGCGTCTCCCACGTGCTCGACCTCACCGGTCCCAGCCTCGCCGTGGACACCGCCTGCTCGGCCTCGCTCACCGCCGTGCACCTGGCTTGCGAGAGCCTGCGGCGCGGCGAGTGCCAGGCCGCACTCGCGGGCGGGGTCAACCTGATCCTGCACCCCAAGCACCTGGCCCTGTACGCCCGGCGCCGCATGGTCTCCCACGACGACCGCACCAAGAGCTTCGGGGTGGGGGCGGACGGCTTCGTGGCGGGCGAGGGCGTGGGCGCGATCCTGCTCAAGCCGCTGAGCCGGGCCGTCGCCGACGGCGACCGCATCCACGCCGTCATCAAGGGCTCGGCCCTGGGCGCCGGGGGCAAGACGGTCGGCTACACCGTGCCGAGCCCGGCCGCCCAGGCCGAGGTGGTCAAGGGCGCGCTGCGGCGCGCGGGCGTCGACCCGGCCGACATCAGCTACATCGAGGCCCACGGGACGGGCACCCCGCTCGGCGACCCCATCGAGATCTCGGGCCTCCAGGAGGCGATCGGCAGGGCCCTGCCCGGGCAGGGGCAGGGCGAGCCCATCCCCGTCGGGTCGGTGAAGTCCAACATCGGGCACCTCGAATCGGCCGCGGGCATCGCGGGCCTGACCAAGGTGCTGCTGCAGCTGCGGCACGGACAGATCGCGCCGTCCCTGCACTCGGCCGAGCCGAACCCCGAGATCGACTTCTCGGCCACGCCGTTCGTCGTCCAGCAGAAGCTGGCCCCCTGGCCGCGCCGCTTCGCCCCGGGCCCGGACGGCGAACCGGTGCCCGTGCCGCGCCGGGCCGGGGTCAGCTCCTTCGGGGGCGGCGGGGCCAACGCCCATGTGGTGATCGAGGAGTACGTGCCCGGGGAACGGCCGGAGCAGGCCGAGCCGGCCGGCGGGCCCCAGCTGTTCGTGCTCTCGGCCCGCACCGAGGAGCGCCTGCGCGAACACGCGCGGCGGCTCGCCGACTTCCTGGACCAGCGGCTGGCCGCCCTGCGCGGACCGGGGGCCACCCGGAACGAGGAGACGCGCGCCTACCAGCGGTGCGCCCGGCTGGCCGCCGCGATCCTGGGCGTCGCCGACACCGAACTGGACGGCCACGCGGACCTCGCCGACTTCGGCTTCGGCGCCGCCGAGCGGGTCGCCTTCGCCGAGCGGCTGCGCGAGGAGTTCGGCACCGACGTGCCCGCCGCGCGGCTGGTGGGCACCTCGCTGCGCGGCCTGGCCGAGACGCTGGCCGCGCCGGACGCGGAGCAGTCCAGGCAGACCGCCGAGGCCGGGTATCTGGCGTCGCTCGCGTACACCCTGCAGATCGGCCGGGAGGCGATGGACGCCCGGCTCGCCTTCACGGCGTCGGGGCTCGCGGACGTACGGGACCTGCTGCGCGCCCACGCCGAGGGCCGCGCCGACCAGCGCGTGGCGACCGGCCTCCTGGCCGAGCGGACCGCGCAGGACCCAGCCGCGCGCGAGCGGGCCGACCGCGCCCTCGACGAGCGCGACCTGACCGGTCTCGCGGCCGTGTGGACCCAGGGCGCCCGCGTGGACTTCGCCCGCCTCCACTCCGGGGCCGCCCGCTCGCTCGTGGGCCTGCCCACCTACCCGTTCGCCCGCAAGCGGTACTGGCTGCCGGACCTCCCGGAGCGCACGGCGGGCGTGGCGGGTACGGCGGTCGCGGAGCGCACGGCGGTCGCGCCCGAGCCCGCCTCCGTAGCCGAGACGGCCCCCACGGCCGTGACGGGCCCCACGGCCGTGACGGGCCCCACGGCCGTGACGGCCCCCATGGGCTACTACCGGCCGGTGTGGGTCCCCGCCGAGGCCGGGGCCCACTCGCGCCCCGGCGCGGCGGGCGGCCTGCGCGTGGCCGTGCTGGCCACCGCCGCCTCGGCCTGGCTCGCCGAGGGGATCGCGCGACGGCACGCGCACGACGAGGTGCGGGTCGTCCGGCTGGACGAGGGCCCGCACGGCACCACCGCCGCGTCCGCCACCGCCGCCGCCTCGGCCGCCGACCGCGTCTACCACCTCGGCGGCGTACGGCAGGGCCCGGCGCGCCCCGAGGAGCTCGCCCGGGACCAGGAGTGGGGCATCGCCACCCTGTTCCGGCTGGCCCAGGAGTGGGCCCGCACCGGGCGGGCGGCGCGGCTCACCGTCGTCACCAGCGATGTGCACCGGCCGCCCACGGGCAGCGGGGGCAATCCGCACGGCGCCGGACTGCACGGCCTCACCCAGGTGCTGCCCAAGGAGCTGCGCGAACTGCGGGCCGTCTGCGTCGACTTCGCCACCGAGGACGCCGCCGACGAGGCCGGGCGCGCCCGGGTGGTCGAAGCGGTGATGGCAGAGCCCTGCGACCGCTCCGGGGCCACGGTGCTGCTGCGCCACGGCGTCCGCCACCTGCGGCGGCTCCAGGCCGTGGCACCCGCCGCGCCGCCCACCCCCGTCTACCGCGACCAGGGAGCGTATCTGCTGGTGGGCGGCACCGGCGGGGTGGGGCTCGCGCTCAGCGAGGAGCTGGCCGTCCGCCACCGCGCCCGGGTGGCGTGGCTCAGCCGGGGCGAGCTCGGCGAGGCGCAGCGGCGCGCCGTCGAGCGGGTCCGGGCGGCGGGCGGCGAGGTGCTGCACCTGCGCGGCGACGCGCGTGACCCCGGCGAGGTGCGGCGCGCGGTCGAGGCGGCCAAGGCCCGGTTCGGGGCGCTGCACGGCGTGTTCCACTCCGCGATGGCCTTCAACGACACGCCGCTGGCCGGGCTGACCGAGCGCGAGTTCCGGGATGCCGTCGCCGTGAAGATGGAGGGCAGCGCCGCGCTGGCCGAGGCGGTGCGCGGCGAGCCGCTGGACTTCCTCGCCTTCTTCTCCTCCGTGGGCGCCTTCGCGGGCGCCCAGGGGAACGGCACGTACACCACGTCCACCGCCTTCGAGGACGCCTACGCCCTCGACCTCGACCAGCGGCTGCCCTACCCGGTCCGGGTGCTGAACTGGGGCTACTGGGGCGAGGTCGGCTCCGGCGACCGGCCGGGCCTGCGCCAGATGTTCCGCACCTTCGGCATCGAGGCGTTCAGCGTCCGCGAGGGGCTCGACGCCATCCCGCCGGTCATCGGCGGCGATCTGCCGCAGGTGATGCCCATCCGCGCCAACTCCCAGGCGCTGGCCGCGCTCGGCCTCGCCGGGGACGCGCCGCGCCGGGGGCTGGCGGGAGCCGCGCCCCGGCTCACCCGGCCGCGCCCCGGCGACCCCGGGATCGACCGGGTCGTCGACGCGTACCGGACGCTGGACGAGCTGAGCGAGACCGCGCTGCTCGGCGCCTTCCAGCGGATGGGCGTCTTCGCACGCGCGGGGGAGCGGCATCCGAAGGAGGGGCTGGCCGGCCGGCTGGGCGTCGCCGCCAAGCTGGACCGTCAGTTCACGGCGCTGCTCAACATCCTGATCCGCGCCGGTCACCTCGCCGACGACGGCGACCACGTACGCGCCCTGGCGGCCGTGGAGTCGGCGCCCGTCGCCCCGGAGGCGCTGCGCGCCGCGTTCGACCAGCTGGCCGCCGCACACCCCGACCTCGCCCCCACTGTGACCCTCACCCGGCTGTGCATGGAGAGCTACCCCGAGGTGCTGCGGGGACGGCTGCGCGCCACCGAGATCATGTTCCCGGACGCGTCCATGGAGCTGGTCCAGGACTTCTACAAGGGCAATCCGCTCACCGACTCCTTCAACGACATGGTCGCCGACGCCCTGCGCGGCTATCTGGAGTCCGGGCCCGCCACCGGGGACCGGGTGCGGGTGGTGGAGCTCGGCGCGGGGACGGGCGCGACCTCCGAGCGTGTGCTGCCGGTGCTCGCCCCGCTCGCGGACCGGGCCGAGTACTGGTTCACCGACATCTCGCCGCGGTTCCTGGAACACGGCCGGGAACGGCTGGGCGCCCGCTACCCGTTCGCCTCCTTCCGCGTGCTGGACCTGGAGAAGGACGTCGCGGCGCAGGGCTTCGCACCGGGCTCGTTCGACGTCGTGGTCGCCACCAACGTGGTGCACGCGACCCGTGATCTGCGGGCCACCCTGCGCAAGGCCCGCCTGCTGCTCAAGCCCGGCGGTTGGCTGGTGCTCAACGAGCTGACGACGCTGCGCAGCAGCAACACCGTCGGCGGCGGCGTGCTGGAGGGGTGGTGGCTGTCCCAGGACCCGGAGCTGCGCATCCCGGACGCGCCGCTGGCCCACCCGGCCGTCTGGGCCCGGCTGCTGGGCGAGGAGGGCTTCGGCGAGGCGGTCGTGCTCGGCCGCACCGACTCGCGGGGCACCGACCTCGGCCAGACCGTGATCGTCGGCGAGCACGACGGCGGCGCGGTGCGCGGCGAGGGGCCGCCTTCCGCGCCGGGGACGGCCGCCGAGCCGGCGTCGGCGGTTGCGGTGGCGGCCGACCCGGCCCAGGTTCAGGCCGACCGGGCCGCCGACCAGGCCGCCGACCGGGCCGAGCGGGCCGAGGCGGCACTGCTGGCCCGGCTGAACGCGATCGTGGAACGGGCCCTGAAGCTGGACGAGCCGGTCAACCCGGACCGTTCGCTGCCGGAGTACGGATTCGACTCGCTGACCGGGATGAAGATCGTCTCGGGGATCGAGGACGAGTTCGGCGTCAAGGTGTCGCTGAACGACTTCTTCGACTACCCGACGGTGCGCGAGGCCACGCGGTACTTCCTGGAGAGCGGCACCCTGACGGTGGACCTCCCCGAGCCCGCGCGCCCCGCACCCGTTCCGCCCGCTCCTGCTCCGCCCGCCCCGGCCCAGGCGGCCCCGCCCGCCCCCGTCACACCCGCCGCGCCCCGCTCCGCCGCGGCCGCGCTCCTCGGCGGGCCGCCCACCCAGCTCCCGCCGCCCACCCGCCACCCGCTGTCCGAAGGGCAGCGCGCCCTGTGGGTGATCGAGCAGCTCGCGGGCGACGGCCACGCGTACAACCTGCCCCTGGCGTCCTGGCTGGACCCGGCGGTGGACGTGACCGCCCTGCGGGTCGCCCTGCAGAGCCTGCTCGACCGCCACGACGCGCTGCGCACCACCGTCCGCACCGACGGGGACGGCACGCCCTACCAGCACGTCGAGGCGTGGCAGGAACTCTCCTTCACCCGTCGCTATCTGACGGTCACCGACGAGGCCACGGTGGTGACCCGCATCCGCGAAGCGGCGCGGGCCCCCTTCGACCTGGCCCGCGGGCCGCTGCTGCGCGCCACCCTCTTCAGCCTCGCCGACGGCCGCCAGGCGCTGCTGCTGGCCTTCCACCACATCGTCTTCGACGGTGTGTCGATCGGAATCCTGCTGCGCGAACTGGAGGACGCCTACCGGGACGCCCACGCCGGGCGCGCCCCGTCCGCCGTACGCCCCCGGGCCACCTACGGCGACTTCGTCGCACGGCAGCGGGCCATGCTCGACGGGCCCGAAGGGGAGCGGCTGCGCGCCTACTGGCTGCACCGGCTGGACGGCGAACCGCCCGTCCTGCAGCTGCCGCTCGACCGCCCCCGGCCCGCCGTCCCCAGCTACCGGGGCGCCAGCGTCGAGGGACGGATCGAGGCGGAGCTGACCGAGGCGGCCAAGGAGCTGGCCCGCGCCGAGCGGGTGTCGCTGTTCAGCGTCCTGGTCTCGGCGTACGTCACGCTGCTGCACCGCTACGGCGCCCAGCGGCGCATCCTGGTCGGCACCCCGGCCGGCGGCCGCCCGGCCGACGGCTTCGACGATGTGCTCGGCTACTTCATGAACATGGTGGTGCTCACCGCCGACGTCGAGAGCGACGACAGTTTCCGCACGCTCCTGGCCCGGCTCCACCGCACCGCCGCCGAAGCCGTCGAGCACAGCGCGTATCCGCTGATCAGCGTCGCGGAGGAGCTGCGGCGGGCCGGGCGGGGCGCGGCCGGGCAGCTGTTCCAGGCCGCCTTCTACTTCCAGAACTGGCTGGACCGGGGCCGCGGCGAGGTGGGCCTGGTGCGCGGCATGGTCGACGGGGTGCACCAGGAGGGCGAGTTCGACATCACCCTCGAGGTCATCGAGGAGCGCGCCGGCTGCCGCTACACCGTCAAGTACAACCCCGACCTGTTCGACGAGGGGACCGTGCGCCGGCTCGGCGAGGACTTCCTGCGGCTGCTGCGCGCCCTGGTGGCCGAGCCCGCACGGGCCATCGGCGACGCCCCGCTGCTGGACGAGGCCGCGCGGCGGACCCTGCACTCGGGGGCGAACGCCACCCGCCGCGACTATCCGCGCGACCGGCTCGCCTGCGAGCTGTTCGACGACCAGGTGGCCGCACGGCCCGACGCGGTCGCGCTGATCGACGGGGCCGAGTCCCTGACCTACCGCCGGCTCGCCGACCGCGTCGACGCGCTCGCCGGACATCTGCGCACCCTGGGCGTGGCACCGGGCCGCACGGTCGGCGTGCTCGTCGAGCGGTCGGCCGACATGGTGGTCGCGCTGCTGGCCGTCATGCGGGCGGGCGGCGCGTACGTTCCGCTCGACCCCGCCTACCCCGCCGACCGGCTCGCCTACATGGCCTCCGACGCCCGGCTGCACCTGCTGATCGCGCACTCCTCGACCGCGGGCCTCCTCGCGGCCAGTGGCGTGCGCACCGTCGTACTGGACCGCGACCGCGAGGCCATCGCCGCCTCCGGCGGCACCGGCGGCACCCCCGGTGCGACCGCCGAGGACACCGCGTACGTCATCTACACCTCCGGGTCCACCGGCGAACCCAAGGGCGTCGAGGTCGGCCACCGCGCCCTGGTCAACTTCCTGACGTCCATGGCCCGGGAGCCGGGCTTCGGCCCCGACGACCACCTGCTGGCGCTGACCACCGTCTGCTTCGACATCGCGGGCCTGGAGCTGTACCTGCCCCTGGTCACCGGCGGCCGGACGGAGATCGTGCCGACCGAGGTCGCGCGCGACGGGCAGCGGCTGCGCCGCCTGCTGGAGTCCGGGCGGGCGAGCGTCGTCCAGGCCACCCCCGCCACCTGGAAGATGCTGCTGGCGGCCGGGTGGGAGGGCGACCCGCGGCTGCGGGTGCTGTGCGGCGGCGAGGCGCTCGACCAGGACACCGCCCGTGAACTGGCCTCCCGCTGCCGGGAGCTGTGGAACCTCTTCGGGCCGACCGAGACCACCATCTGGTCCGCGGCCTGCCGGCTGGCGCCCGGCGACCGGGTCACCCTCGGGCGGCCCATCGCCAACACGCAGCTGTACGTGCTGGACGAGCGGCGCGAGCCGCTGCCGCCCGGTGTGCCGGGAGAGCTGTACATCGGCGGCGACGGGCTGGCCCGCGGCTACCTCGGCCGCCCCGCCCTGACCCGTGAGCGCTTCGTGCCCAACCCGCTGCCGGGGGCGCCCTCGCCGCGCCTCTACCGCACCGGCGACCTGGTGCGCGCGCTGCCCGACGGGCGCCTTGAGTACCTGGGGCGGCTGGACGCGCAGGTCAAACTGCGCGGGTTCCGCGTCGAGCTGGAGGAGATCGAGACCACCGTGCGCCGGCTGCCCGGCGTCCGGGAGGCCGTCGTCGTGGCCCGCGAGACCGCCCCCGGCGACCTGTCGCTGCGCGGCTTCCTGCTGCGGGACGGGGACGGGGACGGGGACGGGGACGGCGATGGGCACGGGGTGCGGGCCGGGTCCGCGCCATCCGCGCCCGACAAGGACGAGCTGCGCCGCTGGCTCCCCGATTACATGGTCCCCGACGTGCTGGTGGAGCTGCGGAGCTGGCCGCAGACGCTCAACGGCAAGGTGGACCGCAAGGCGCTCGCGGAGCTGCCCCTGACGGAGCTGCGCCGCCGCTACGGGTACGAGGACGGCGCCGGGTACGGGTCGGGGGAGGGCGCCCGGTCCGGCGAAGCCGCCGGGTCCGGGGACGGGCCGGCACTCGGCTCGGGCGCGGAGGACCTGGGGCAGGCCGGCGGGACGGACCCGCACGCCGCACGGCTCACCGCGGACCTCACCCGCATGGTGGGCGCGCTGACCGCCGTCGACCCGGCCGAGGTGCCGCTCGACGCCCCCCTGGGCGAACTCGGCATGAACTCGGTGAGCTTCACCGCCCTGGCCACCGAACTGGGCCGGCGCTTCGGCATCGAGGTCAGCCCGGTGGTCTTCTACCGCCACCCCACCCCCGCCACCCTCGTCCCGCATCTGCTCCGAACCCACCCGGGCGCGTTCACCGCCGCGTACGGCCGGCAGCGCCCCGAGCCGGCCGCGCGCCCGGTCCCGGCGCCCCGGCCCGATCCGGCCGCCGGCGACGCGGACGTCGCGATCATCGGCATGGCCGGCCGGCTGCCGTCCTCGCCGGACCTCGACGCCTTCTGGGACCACCTGGTCGCCGGGCGGGACCTGATCCAGGAGATCCCGGCCGACCGCTGGGACTGGCGGGAGTACGCCGAGGGTTCCGGCAAGGAGGCGACCTCACGCTCCCGGTGGGGCGGCTTCCTGCCCGACGTCGACCGGTTCGACGCCGCCTTCTTCGGCATCTCGCCCCGCGAGGCCGAACTGATGGACCCGCAGCAGCGGCTCGTCCTGGAGACCGTGTGGGCCGCCGTGGAGAACGCCGGCTACCGGCCCGGCGACCTCGCGGGCAAGCGGGTCGGCGTCTTCCTCGGCGTCACCAACTCCGACTACCCCGAGGTGCAGCGGCACGCCGGGCGCGGAATCGAGGGCCACACCGTCACCGGCTCGGCCCTCTCGGTGATCCCCAACCGCGTCTCGTACCTGCTGGACCTGCGCGGGCCGAGCCTCGCCGTGGACACCGCCTGCTCCAGTTCGCTGACCGCCGTCGAACAGGCCGTCACGGCGCTGCGCGGCGGGGCGTGCGACCTGGCCCTCGCGGGCGGGGTGAACCTCATCCTCACCCCCGCGCTGTACGTGGCGCTCAGCCGCGGCGAAATGCTCAGCGAGGACGGCCGCTGCAAGGCGTTCGACGACCGCGCCAACGGCTATGTGCGCGGCGAGGGCGTGGGTGTCGTCCTGCTCAAGCCGCGCGCCGCCGCCGAGCGCGACGCCGACCCCGTCCACGCGGTGATCAAAGCGGCCGTGGTGAACCACGGCGGCCGCACCAACTCCCTGACCTCCCCGAACCCCGAGGCCCAGGCCGACCTCGTCGCCGAGGCCCACCGGCGGGCCGGCACCGACCCGGCCACGGTCGGCTACGTGGAAGCGCACGGCACCGGGACCGCGCTCGGCGACCCGATCGAGGTCAGTGGCCTGAAGTCCGCCTTCACCGAGCTGTACCGGGAGGCGGGGCGCCCCGTCCCCGAACGGCCGACCTGCGGGCTCGGCTCCGTGAAGACCAACATCGGGCACCTGGAGGGCGCGGCGGGCATCGCCGGGCTGCTCAAGACCGTCCTGGCGCTGCGGCACGGCCTGATCCCCGCCAATCTCCACTACCAGCGGCAGAACCCGTATCTCGACTTCCACGGCACCCCCTTCGAGGTCGTCGCGGACACCCGGCCCTGGCCGGCCCCGACGGACGCCGACGGGCGCCCGCTGCCCCGCCGCGCCGCGGTGAGCTCCTTCGGCTTCGGCGGCGCGGGCGCGCACATCGTCCTGGAGGAAGCCCCGCGCCGGACCGCGCCGGACGAGGCCCCCGGCGAGCCCGGCATCCCCGGCGAGCTGGTCTTCCCGCTGTCCGCCCGTACGCCCGAGGCGCTGGCGGAAGCGGCGGGCAGGCTCGCGGCCTTCCTGCGCCGGGCCGAACCAGGCGCGGCGCGGCCCGCGCTGACCGATGTCGCCCACACCCTCCAGATCGGCCGTGAGCCCTTCGAGGAGCGGCTGGCCGTCGTCGCCACCGGCCGCGACGAGCTGCTGGCCCACCTCGACGCCGCGGCGCGCGGCTCCCACACCCCCGGCGCCGCGCGCGGCACCGTACGCGGGCGCGGCCGGGCCCCGCGCCCCGAGCCCGTGACCGGGCGCGGCCCGGCGGCGCTCGCCCTGGCGTGGACGGAGGGCGCGGACGTCGACTGGGCCGGCCTGTGGCCCACCCCGCACGGCGCCCGCGCACCCCGCCGGATCGCCCTGCCCTCCTACCCCTTCGCCCGCACCCGCCACTGGGTGAGCGCCGCGGGGGAGAGCCGGCCGGCGCCCGCGCCTGGCCGCGCGCCTGGCTCTGCGCCCGCTGCCGCGCACCCGGTGCCCCTGCACCCCACGCTGCTGGACGCCGAGGCGCCCGCGGGCCCCGGGCCCTCGGGCGGCCACACCTCCGGTCACGCCCACACCCACGCCTACGCCTACGCCTACGCCTACGACAAGACGCTCACCGGCGACGAGTTCTATCTGCGCGACCACGTCGTCAGCGGCACCCCCGTGCTGCCCGGGGTCGCCTATCTGGAGATGGCGCGGCTGGCCGGCGAACTGGCCCGCGGCGGCGACGCGCGGGTGAGCCGCGTCGAGGAGGTCGTATGGGCCGCGCCCGTCGCGCTGGACGGCGGGCGGCCCCGGCGGGTGCGGGTGCGGATCGCGCCGGAGGGGGATCGGGCCGGGTACGAACTGGTCTCCGTCGACGAGCGAGGGGAGCGCGGCACCCACGGGCGTGGCCGGCTGCTCTTCGGCTCGGGCGCCGCGGCGCCCGAGCGGCTGGACCCGGACGCGGTCCGGCGGCGCTGCGGGCGGCTGCTCACCCGGGAGGAGTGCTACGCCGAGTTCACCCGGCACGGCTTCGCCTACGGGCCCGCGCTGCGGGTCATCGAGGAGGTCGCGTACGGGGACGACGAGGCGCTGGCGGAGCTCCGGCTGCCCTGGGCGCTGCGGGCGGACGCGGCCGACTACCGCTTCCACCCCGCGCTGCTGGACGCCGCGCTGCAGACCGTCGGGGTCTTCGCGGCCGCCTCGGCCGGCGGAGTGCCGCATCTGCCGTACTCCATCGGCGCGGTGGAACTGCTCGGCGACCTGGCCGGGGCCCAGTACGCCCAGGTGACCCGCGCCGACGGCGGCGCGGCGGTCTTCGACATCCGCCTCGCCGACGCGACCGGGGCGGTGCTGGCCCGTATCGAGCGGTTCACCCTGCGGCCGGTGCCGGGTTCCCCCGGCCCCGTCGCGGGAGACGGCAGGACCGACGGGCACGCCGGTGTGTCCGCGCCCGGGCTGGTGCCCGCGTCCCCGTCGTCGTTCGAGCCGCAGCCGGTGCCCACGTCCCCGGCCGCGTTCGCGTCCGGCGCGCCAGACGGACCCGGCGAGCTGTTCGCGTTCGCGCCCGGCTGGGAGCGGGCCGACGCCCCCTCGGCCGATGCCGTGCCCAGCGGCAGCGGCAGTGTCGTCGTCCTTGACGCGCAGGGCACCGACGGGCCCGCGCTGGAAGAGGCGCTGGCCCGGCACGCCCCCGGCGTCCGGGTGACCCGGGCCCGGCTGCGGACCGCGGCCGACGCGGCGGAGGCCGTCGAGCGGCTGGCCACCACGGCGTCCGGCGAGCCGGTGCACGTGGTGCACCTGGCGCCGCGCACCGGGGACCACGAACGCGCCCTGGACCTGGGGTTCGGCGCCGCGCTCGCGTTCTGCCGGGCGTGGTTGGAGCGGCGGCTGGGCCCGGTGCGTTACCTGTACGCGTACGAGGAGAGCTCGCGGCACGCCGCGTTCGACGCCGCGCTCGGCGGCTTCGCCCGCTCCGTACGGCTGGAGAACCCGGGGCTGCGGATGTCCACCCTGGCCTGCGGGCCGGACGCCGACCCGCCCGCCGCGATCGTCTCCGAACTGGCCCAGGCCACCGGGGCGGACCCCGCCGGGGCGGACCCCGTCGAGGTGCGGGTGGACGGTACGGGTCGCCAGGTGCGCGCGTGGCGCGAGCTCACCCCGGGGTCCGCCGCGCCCTTCGGCGCGGGCGGGGCGCACCTGGTCACCGGCGGCACCGGCCGGCTCGGGCTGCTCATCGCCGAACGGCTGGCCGCCCGGCTCACCGGCACCGGCACCGTCGTGCTGGTCGGCCGCTCGGCACCCACCCCGGAGGCGGCAGCCCGTATCGCCGCGCTGCGCGCCGCCGGCGCCCGCGTCGAGCATCTGCGGGCCGACGTGGCCGACCGGCGGCAGGTGGCCGACCTCGTCCAGGAAGTGAGGCGGCGCTTCGGGCCGGTCACCGGCGTCGTGCACGCCGCCGGGCTGCTGCGGGACGGCTTCGTGCTGCGCAAGGACCGCGCCGACGCGGACGCGGTGCTCGCGCCCAAGGTCCTGGGCGCGCTGTGGCTGGACGAGGCCACCCAGGACGAGCCGCTGGCCTACTTCACCGCCTTCTCGTCGGCGGCCGCGGTCTTCGGCAACGTCGGCCAGGGCGACTACGCCTACGCCAACGCCTTCCTCGGCGCGTTCCTCGCCCGGCGCGAGCGGCTGCGGGCCCGCGGGCTGCGGTCCGGGGCGGGCCTCGCCGTCCACTGGCCGCTGTGGCGGGACGGCGGCATGAGCCCCGACGCCGACGGCGTCCGCCGGATGCGCGACGGCCTGGGCCTCGTGCCCCTGGACTCGGCCGCCGCCCTGGACGCGTGGGAGCGCGCTCTGGCGGCTGGGGAACCCGAGGTGCTGGCGGGGGCGGGCGACCGCGCGACGGTGGCCCGCGCGCTCGCGGCCACGCTGCCGGTAGGCGCGGTGGCGCCGGCCGGTGAGGCGGCGACAGCAGGCGCGGCGCCGCCAGTTGGCGCGGTGGCGTCGGCCGGCGCGGTGGCGTCGCCCGGTGAGGCCCTGCCGGTAGGCGCTGCGCCGTCCGTCAGCGCCGCGCCGCCCGCCGACCTCGCCGAGCGCGCCGAGTCGTTCCTCGTCGATCTGCTCGCCGAAGAACTGCGGATGCCCGCCGAGCAGATCGACCGCACCGAGTCCTTCGAGCGGTACGGCATCGACTCGCTGCTGGTGATGAGCCTGACCGGGGAGCTGGAGAAAAGGTTCGGCACCCTGTCCAAGACGCTGTTCTTCGAATACCTGACGGTGCGCCAACTGGCCGGGTACTTCGTCGAGAAGCACCCCGAGAAGCTGGCCGCCATGCTGAACCCGGCCACCGCCCCGGCCCCGGCCACCTCTCCGGCCCCGGCCGCCTCCCCGAGTGTCACCCCGAGCGCCGTTCCCACCGCGCAGCCACGGGCCGCCGTCACCGTCACGCTGCCCGAGGAGCCCCAGCCCGCCCCGCCCCCCACCCCCGCCCGCGAGGACATCGCGATCATCGGCGTCGCCGGGCGCTATCCGCAGGCGGAGACCCTCACCCACTTCTGGCGCAACCTGGTCGAGGGCCGGGACTGCGTCGAGGAGGTGCCCGCCGACCGCTGGGACCACGCGCGGTACTTCGACCCCGATCCGCAGGCCGTCGGCAGGGCGTATGCGAAGTGGGGCGGATTCCTCTCCGACGCGGACAAGTTCGACCCGATGTTCTTCCGCATGTCGAAGGCCGAGGCCGAACACCTCGACCCGCAGGAGCGGGTCTTCCTGGAGACCGTCTGGCATCTGCTGGAGGACGCGGGCCAGACCCGCGAGACCCTGGCCGCCGCCGGGCGCACCGGCCTGTTCGTCGGCATGATGTACGGGCACTACCAGCTGTACGGGGTGGAGGAGGCGCTGCGCGGCGAGGGCGCCTCGACCTCCTCCTCGTACGCCTCGGTGGCCAACCGGGCCTCGTACTTCTTCGGCTTCACCGGCCCCAGCGTCGCCGTGGACACCATGTGCTCCTCCTCGCTGGTGACCATCCACCTCGCCGCGCAGGCCATCCGCGACGGCGACTGCGAGACGGCCGTCGCGGGCGGGGTGAACATCTCCAGCCACCCGCTGAAGTACCTGCAGCTGTGTCAGCGCGGCTTCCTGTCCACCGACGGGCGGTGCCGCAGCTTCGGCGAGGGCGGCGACGGCTATGTGCCGGGCGAGGGGACCGGCGCGGTGCTGCTGAAGCCGCTGGCCGCGGCCGAGCGGGACGGGGACCGGATCCTGGCGGTGCTGAAGGGGTCGGCGGTCAACCACGGGGGCGCGAGCAAGGGCTACAGCGTGCCCAACCCGCGCGCCCAGGGCGAGCTGATCGCCGCCTCGATGGCCCGTTCGGGCGTGGACCCGCTGGCCATCAACTACATCGAGGCGCACGGCACCGGAACGGCGCTCGGCGACCCCGTCGAGATCAGCGGGCTGCTGCGGGCGTACGAGGAGCTGGGGGTCGACCTGACCGGCCGCCGGATCGCCCTCGGCTCGGTCAAGTCGAACATCGGACACGCCGAGTCGGCCGCCGGTATCGCCGCCGTGACGAAGGTGCTGCTGCAGCTGAGGCACCGGCAGCTCGTTCCCTCGCTGCACGCCGCCCGGGTCAACCCGAACATCGACCTGGACGCCACGCCGTTCACGATCCAGCGGGACGCCGCGCCCTGGCCCGCGCCCCGCGACGGGCAGGGCAGGGAGCTGCCGCGGGCGGCCGGGGTGAGCGCGTTCGGCGCGGGGGGCAGCAACGCCCATCTGATCCTGGAGGAGTACGTCCCCGCCGCCGCGCCGCCGCGGGCCCCCGTCCCCGGCCCGCACCTGTTCACGCTCTCCGCCCGGGACGGGGCGCGGCTGCGCGCCCACGCCGCCGGTTTCGCCGCGTTCCTGCGCGGCGAGGGCGCGGACACCGACCCGGCGGCGATGGCGCACACCCTGCACACCGGCCGGGAGGCGATGGCCCACCGGCTGGCCGTGGAGTTCACCGACAACCGCGAGCTGCTGGAGCGGCTGGAGGCGTTCCTCGCCGCGCCCGGACACCCGGCCCCGACCCCGGCTCCGGCCCAGGCCCCGGCTCCCGCCCAGGCCCCGGCCCAGGCCCAGGTCCCCGGCCTGTGGACGGGAACGGCCGGGCGCGGCGCCCAGCCGGTGCGCCGCGCGGACGAGCTGCCGCTGCCGGACCTGGCCCGGCACTGGGTCGCGGGCGGCCGCGTCGACTGGCCGCGCGACGGCCGCACCGCGCCCGTACCGCTGCCCGGCTACCCCTTCGAACGCGAGCGCTGCTGGCTGGACTCGGCGGTCCTGACGGGACCGGGGGACGAGCGCGGCGGCTCCGGCGGCGCGGGCGGCGAGCGGCGCGGCCCGCGCCGGGACACCGCCCTGCTGGCCAAGGCCTGGGAGCCCGCCCCCGCGCCCCCCGCCGAGCCCGGACGGCTGCCGCGCGGCGCCGCGATCCTGGCCCACCCGGGCAGCGCCGGCCTGGCCGAGCGGCTGCGGGCGGCCCTGCCCGGCGCCCGGGTGCTCGGGCCCGCCGAGCTGGCCGAGGCGGTGCGTACGGGCGAGGACCCGGCGGAGCGCTTCGACGCGGTGATCGACCTGACCGGATGGAGCGGACCCGTCGGACCGGGCCGGGACGACCTGGCCGACTGGCTGCCCTGGCTGCAGCGCCTGGTCGGCGGCGCCACCAAGGGCCTGATCGCACTGGGCGTCACCCGCGGACTCGAACGGCTCGGGACCGAACCGGCGTCGGCCGCGCACGCCGCGTCGGGCGCGACGCGGGCCGGTCTGTACCGGATGCTGCAGAGCGAGTACGGGCGGCTCCGCTCCCGCCACACCGACCTGGACCCCGGGGCGGACCCGGAGGGCGAGGTCGGCCAGATCCTGGCCGAGCTGGCCGAGTTGGCCGCGGGCGGCGAGGGCGCCGAGACCGCGCACCGGGGCGGCGAGCGGTTCCGGGCCGTCCTGCGGGAGCTTCCCGCGCCCGCGCCCGCGGTCGCCGATGCCCCCCTGGCCCCCTTCCCCGAGGACGCGGTCCTGTGGGTCACCGGCGGTACCCGGGGGCTCGGGCTGCTGGCCGCCCGCCACTTCGTACGCCGCCACGGGGTGCGCAAGCTGGTCCTCACCGGCCGTGAGCAGCTGCCGCCGCGCGAGCGGTGGCACGAGCTGCGCGACGAGCCCGGCGCGCGCGGCGAGAAGCTGCGGGCGCTGCTCGCGCTCGCCGACGAGGGTGTCGACCTGCGGGTGCTGTCCGTGCCGCTGACCGACGCGGACGCCCTCGCCGCCGCCCTGCGCGACGTCAGGGAGACCATGGGCCCGGCCGGCGGCGTCCTGCACTGCGCGGGCCTCGTCGACGGCGAGAACCCGGCCTTCGTCCGCAAGCCGCTGGAGCGGGTGCGCGATGTGCTCGCCCCCAAGTCGGCCGCGCTGGACGCGCTCCTCGGCTGCTTCGCGCACGAGCCGGTGCGCTTCTTCGCGCTGTTCTCGTCGGTCGCGGCCGCCGTGCCGGCGCTCGCCGTCGGCCAGAGCGACTACGCCATGGCCAACGCGCGGCTGGACTACGCGGCCGAGGCGGCGGCGTACGGGCTGCCGCTCGTCAGCGTCCAGTGGCCGAGCTGGCGCGACACGGGCATGGGCGAGGTCCGCAGCGCGGCGTTCCAGCGCACCGGCATGGGGAGCCTCGGCGACGAGGAGGGCCTGGAGCTGCTGGACCGGGTGCTCGACGGCCGGTACGGGCGCGTGGTGCTGCCCACGGCCATCGCCGACCCCGCCGCCTTCGACCCGGCGGCCCTGACCGGACGCCGCCTCGGCGCGGACCGCGAGGCCGCGCCCCAGCCGGCCCCGGCAGCCCCCGCCGCCCCGGCCGCTCCTGCTGGTCAGGCAGTGCCGCCGGAGGTGGTCGGCGCGGCGGCCGACTGGATGCTGGGCGTGCTCGCCGAGGACCTGCGCTTCGACCGGGACAAGCTCAGCGCCGACGTGCCCGTCGAGGACTACGGCATGGACTCGATCATGGTCACCCAGCTGCTGACGACCGTCGCCAAGCGCCTGGACACCGAGCTCGACCCGTCGGCCCTCCTGGAGCACTCCACGGTCTCGGCGTTCGTCTCCTGGCTCGCCGCCCGGCACGGGCCGGCGCTGACGGCGGCCTTCGGCGGCGCGACGCCGCCCGAGACCACCGCCACACCAGCCCCCACTACACCCGCCGCTGCCCAGGCCACGGCCCCGGCCACGGCACGGGCGTACGCCCCGTACGCCCCGGTGGACCCGCCGGGCCCGGCCGGGGCGGGCGGGCCGCTCGACATCGCCGTCGTCGGCATGGCCTGCCGCTTCCCGGGGGCCCGGACGCCCGAGGAGTACTGGCGGCTGCTGCGCGAGGGGCGCAGCGCCATCGGGCCGGTGCCGCGCGAGCGCTGGGGCCACGACAGTCCCTTCCAGGCGGGGCTCATCGACGGGTACGGGGAGTTCGACCCAGGGTTCTTCCTGATCCCCGAGGCGGACGCCGCCGCGATGGACCCGCAGGCGCTGCTGCTGCTGGAGGAGACGCTCGCGCTGTGCGCCGACGCGGGCTATCCGCACACCGACCTCAAGGGGCGGCCCATCGGCGTCTACATCGGGGGCCGGGCGCACCACGTCCCCGACGAGGAGACGCTGCTGCGCGCCCGCAACCCGATCGTGGCCGTCGGACAGAACTACCTGGCCGCCAACGTGTCGCAGTTCTTCGACTTCCGCGGCCCGAGCGTGGTCGTCGACACGGCCTGCTCCTCCGCCCTGGTGGCGCTGGGCATCGCCGCCCAGGCGCTGCGCGGCGGGGAGATCGAGGCCGCCGTCGTCGGCGGGGTCAGCCTGCTCAACTCCGACGACGCGCACCGGGTGTTCTCGCGGCGCGGCATCCTCACCGACGAGCCCGCCTTCCACGTCTTCGACCAGCGTGCCCGCGGCATCGTGCTGTCGGAGGGCGTGGGTCTTGTGCTGCTCAAACCGCTGCACCGGGCGGTGGCCGACGGCGACGACATCCGGGCCGTGATCAAGGGCCTGGCGGTCAACAACGACGGCCGCACCGCGGGCCCGGCCACCCCCAACATCGCCGCGCAGCGCGCCGTACTGCGCGCCGCGCTCACGGCGAGCGGCAAGCGGCCCCAGGACATCGGCTACATCGAGGCCAACGGCTCCGGCTCGGCCGTGACCGACCTGCTGGAGCTGAAGGCCGTCTCGTCCGTGTACGACGGGGAGACGGACGAGGAGACGGACGGGGAGACCCGGGAGCCCTGCGCCCTGGGGTCGGTCAAGCCCAACATCGGGCACCCGCTGTGCGCGGAGGGCATCGCCGGTCTCCTCAAGGTGGTGCTGATGCTCCGCCACCGCGAACAGGTGCCGTTCCTGTCCGGACAGCGGCCGCCGGACCACTTCGACCTGGCGGAGTCCCCGTTCCGGTTCGTCCGCGCCGCCGAGCCCTGGCCGGGCGAGCGGCCGGTCGCCGCCGTGAACTGCTTCGCCGACGGCGGCACCAACGCCCACGTGATCGTCGAGGCGTGGGCCGGGCCCGACGACGGACGCGAGCGGCGCGGCCGCGCCGCCCTGCCCCAGCTCAACCGCCGTCCGATCGGGCGGCCGACCACCGAGGGAGCGCGCGTGCGCGAGCGACTTGACCTGTCCGCCGCCGACCCGGCGGTCGCCGGCCACCGGGTGAACGGGCGGCTGCTGCTGCCCGCCCTGGCCTATGTCGACCTGGTGCACCAGGCGTTCCATGCGCAGGGTCACACCCCGGGCCGCCTGGAGCTGCGCGATCTGACCATTCTGCGGCCGCTCGAGGTGCCGGACGGAGGGCGCCGCGCGGTCGACATCGAGGGGGAGCCCTTGGCGGCGGGCGGATGGCGGGTGCGGGCCGTCGATCCGCGGGACCCCGGCCGCCCGTACGCGACCGTCTCGGTCCTGCCCTGCGAACCCCCGGCGTTCCCGGGACGGCTGGACGTCACGGCGCTGCCCGGCACGCCCGTCCCCCTGGAGACGGTGTACGCACACCACGGCGAGCGGGGCCTGACGCACAGCGGAGCGCTGCGGGCGCGGGGCGAGGTGTGGGAGGACGAGCGGCAGCTGGTCGCCTCCGTGGCGGTCGGCGACGAGGCCCCGGCGGACCGGTTCCTCTTCCACCCGGCGCTGCTGGACGGCGGCGCGATCGCGGCCGGGCCGCTGTTCCGGGCCGCGGCGGAGGAGGAGGGGAGCCTCTTCCTGCCCATCCACGTCGCGTCCTTCCGCGCGAGCGGGCCGCTGGGGCGGCACGCCGTGGCCCGGGTGGGCAAGGAGACCGTGGGCCGCGCGGGCGAGCTGGTGTATCTGACCCTCGACTTCTACGACGAGTCGGGCCGGCAGATCGCCCGTCTGGAACGGCTCACCAGCAAGCTCGTACGCGCCGGATCCCTCCCTTCGGCCACGGAGCCGGAACCGGCCCCGGCGCCGGAGCCGGCCAGGGCGCCGGAACCGGCCACGGCAGCGGAAGCGGAGCCGGCCGGCCCGCCTCCGCGCGCCGTGCGGCGCGGCGACCCGGCCCGGGCCGCGGCCTTCCTGTGCGCCCTGGTCGCCGAGCGCACCGGACGGTCGGCCGAGGACATCGACACCGGCACCGGCTACTACGAACTGGGCCTGGAATCAGCCCAGGTGCTGGAGCTCGTCGGCGCCATCGAGCGGGCCGTCGGGGCCCCGCTGTCGCCCACGCTGCCGTTCGAGTACGCCACCGTCCGCGACCTCGCGGCACATCTGGCCGAGGCCCATCCGCAGGCGTTCGGCGGCGACCGGGCGGCCCCGGCACCAACCCAAACCCCAACCTCAGCCCCGACCCCGACCCCGACCCCGACCGCGCCCGAGCCGGTGCCGGCTCCCGCGCCCGCGGCGGCCCCCGCTCCCGTATCCGCCCCCGTACCCGCCGCCGCGCCCGCCTCCGGCCCGGGCGAGCCGATCGCCGTCATCGGGATGGCGGGCCGCTACCCGGGCGCGGCCGATCTCGACGCGTTCTGGGCGAACCTGCGCGACGGGCGCGACACCGTCCAGGAGGTGCCCGAGTCGCGCTGGCCGCGTGCGGACGTGGCCCATGTGCGCGGGCCCAGCGGGCGGGAGGTGTCCCGGTGGGGCGGCTTCCTGGAGGACGTGGACTGCTTCGACGCGGGCTTCTTCCGCATCTCCCCGCGCGAGGCCGAGGGGATGGACCCCCAGGAGCGGCTGTTCCTGGAGACCTGCTGGCAGGCCGTCGAGGACGCCGGGTACACCCCGGCCACGCTCTGCCCGCCCACCGGCCCCGACAACCGGCGCCACGTCGGCGTGTTCGCCGGCGTCATGCAACACGACTACCTGCTGATCGGGGCCGACGCGCTCGCCGCCGGGGCCGCCGTCCCGCTGGTGCTCAACCAGGGGCAGATCGCCAACCGGGTCTCCTTCTTCTGCGACTTCCACGGGCCGAGCATCACCATGGACACCGTCTGCTCCTCGACGCTCAGCGCGGTGCACCTGGCGGTGCAGAGCGTGCGGGCGCGGGAGAGCCGGGTGGCGATCGTCGGCGGGGTCAACCTGTCGCTGCACCCGGCCAAGTACCTGACGTACGGGATGGCCAACATGCACGCCTCCGACGGCGTGTGCCACTCCTTCAGCGAGGGCGGCGACGGCTATGTGTCCGCCGAGGCCGTGGGCGCGGTGGTGCTCAAGCCGCTGGCGGACGCGGAGCGCGACGGCGACCACGTCTACGCGGTGATCCGCGGCAGCGCGGCCGGGCACGCGGGCACCACCAGCGGGGTCACCGTGCCCAGCCCGGTGGGGCAGGCGGACATCATCGCCCGCGCCATCGCGGACTCCGGGGTCGACCCCCGGACCATCGGGTATGTGGAGGCCCACGCCGCGGGCACCTCCCTCGGCGACCCGATCGAGGTGGAGGGCCTGGCGCGGGCGTTCCGGGCCGGGCCGCGCGGGACCCGGGACACCGGCTTCTGCGGGCTCGGCTCGGTGAAGTCCAACATGGGGCACGCCGAGGGCGCGGCGGGCATCGCGGCCCTGACCAAGACCGTGCTGCAGCTCAAGAACCGCACCCTGGTGCCCTCGCTCCACGCCGACCCGCCCAACCCGCACCTGGGGATCGAGCGCACGCCCTTCCGGGTGCAGCGCACCCTGCAGGAGTGGCGGCCGGTCCTCGGCGCGGACGGCGCGCCCCTGCCGCTGCGGGCCGGGGTGAGCAACATCGGCGCCACCGGCTCCAGCGCCCACCTGGTGCTCGAGGAGTACGTCCCGGCGCCCGTCCCGGAGCCTGAGGCGGGCGCGGCCGGTACGGAGGCGTGGCCGGGCCCGGCGGTGGTGCCGCTGTCCGCGCGCGACGCCGACCGGCTCACCGCGTACGCCCGCGCCCTGCTGGCCCGCCTCACCGCCGACCGCTCCACCGACGTACGGGAGCTGACGGGCCGGCTGCTCGCCGGTCTGCTCGGGGTGGACCGCGGCGACCTCGACACCGCCGCCCCGTGGCAGGAGCAGGGCGTCGAGCCGATCCACCTCGCGGCGCTGCAGGAGAGGCTGTACGAGGAGGCGCGGCTGAGGGTGACGACGGCGGAGCTGCTGGACGCCGGGAGCCTCGGCGCGGCCGTCGAGCGGCTTGGCGGGCGGACCGGGCCACCGCGCCACACGCTCGCCGAGGTGGCGTACACCTTCCAGGTGGGCCGCCGGGCGATGGCCGAGCGGGCCGCCTTCGTCGCCCGGGACCTGGACGAACTGGTCCGGCAGCTCACGGCGTTCGTCGACGGCGAACAGAAGATCCCGGGGGTGCACCGGGGCACGGCCAAGGGCAACAAGGACATGGTCGCCCTGTTCGCCGACGACGAGGCGTACCAGGAGGTGGTGCGCGGCTGGACGGCCCGCGGCGCCTTCGACAAGCTCGCCGCCTCCTGGGCCGTGGGCCTCGACGTGGACTGGCGGGCCTGCTACCCGGGCCGCGCCCCGCGCCGCGCCCCGCTGCCCACCTACCCGTTCGCCCGGGACCGCTACTGGCTCCCCGGCGCCCGGCCCGGTCTGCGCCGGTCCGGCGAGCCGGCGGCGGAGCCGCTGCGCAACACCTCGACCCTCGACGAGACCCGCTTCACCGCCGAGGTGACGGCCGGACACCCGCTGCTGACCGCCGCCGCCACCACCGCGGACGGCCGGGCCGCGCTGCCCGACGACGCGGTGCTCGGCCTGGTGCGGGCCGCCGCCGCGCGGGCGCTTGAGGCGCCGGAGGAACTGGTCGAGCCGTACGGCACCGAGTGGTACGAGCCGGTGTCCGTGCCGGTCGGCGACGGGGCCGCCCGGCTGCATGTGCTGCTGGACGCCGAGGAGGACGGGACGGTCCGCTTCGAGGTGGCCACCGAGGCTGCGGACCGGGCGGACGGATATCTGACGCACTGCGCCGGGCTCATCGGCGGGGACCTGGGCGGCGCCGAGGAGGAAGAGCGGCGCCACGTCTTCCTCACCAAGCGGTGGCGGCCGGCGGAGCCGGCACCGCCCGCCCCCGAGGAGCCGGACGGTCCGCGCCGCCGGGTGGTCGTGCTGTCCACCGCGCAGACCCGCGACCTGGCATGGGCGCTGGACCGGCATCTGCCGCCGCGCCATGAGGTGGTGGTGCGCGAGGTGGACGGCCCGGCGGACCTCCCCGACCCGCGCTGGGAGAAGTGCGACGGCTGGATCGACCTGGTGGGCTGCGCGTCCGCCGACGCCGCGGGCGGCACAGGAGGCGGCTCGGACGAGTGGATCGGGCTGCTCCAGCGGTTCATCGAGTCCGGCCGCCGGGACCGGATGCGGGTGCTGGGCGTGACCCGGCGGCTCGAACCGTTCGACCCCGCCGGCCCGCTGAGTGACGGTCCGGTGAACCTGACGGGCGCGACCCGGGCCGGGCTGTACCGGGCGCTGCAGAGCGAGTACGCCCATCTGGCCTCGCGCCACCTCGACACCGACGCCGACCTCGCCGATGTGGAGGCCCTGGCCGCTCAGATCGGCGCCGAGTACGCCGCACAGGACGAGCCACCGGCCGTCTGCTACCGCGACGGCGCCCGCCATCTGCCGTATCTGCACGAGGAGCCCGGCGCGCCGGAGGCGCCCGCGCCCGAGCCGTTCCCCGCCGACCAGGTGCTCTGGGTGACCGGTGGCACCCGGGGGCTCGGCCTGCTCGCCGCGCGCCACTTCGTACGCCGCCACGGCGCGCGCAAGGTGGTGCTGATGGGCCGGGAGCCGCTGCCGGAGCGGGCCCGGTGGGCGGAGCTGGCCGGGCAGGACTCCGCGCTCGGCCGGAAGGTGGCGGCGTTCCTCGCCCTGGAGGCGGATGGCGCCGAGGTACGGGTGCTGACGACCCGGCTCGGCGACCGGGACGCGATGCGGGAGGCGGTGCGCGCGGTCGTACGGGACATGGGGCCGGTCGGCGGACTGCTGCACGCCGCCGGGGCGGGCGACCCGGAGAACCCGGCGTTCATCCGCAAGCCCCTGGATTCCGTCCGGCGGGTGTACGAACCCAAGGCGGACGGCCTGGACGTGCTCCACGAGTGCCTGGCCGACCAGCCGCTGCGGTTCTGGGTGCTGTTCTCCTCGACGGCCTCGGCGGTGCCCAGCCTCGGCGCGGCCAACTGCGATTACGCGGCGGCCAACGCCTACCTGGACTTCTTCGCCGGCGCGCACGCCGGGCGGCTGCCGGTGGTCAGCGTCCAGTGGTCCAGCTGGCGGGAGAGCGGCTTCGGCGAGATGACCACCCCCGCCTACCGGCGGACCGGCCTGGGCAGCCACACCGACGAGGAAGGGCTGCGGATGCTGGACGAGATCCTGGCCCGCAGGCCGGCGGCGGTCCTGCTGCCGTCCATCCCCGACCGGGACAACTGGCGCCCCGGGGACCTGCTCGGGCGGCAGATCCCGGCCCTGCCGGAGGCGGTATCGGACGAGCGGCCCGCCCCGCACGCCGCCCCCGCCCAGGCCGCCCCCGCACCGGCCCCGGTCGCGGCGGAGGACCTGGTCGCGGTGGTCCGGGCGTGGCTCGTCCAGCTCTTCTCCGAGGAGCTGCGGATGCCCGCCGAGCAGCTGGACGGCGAGGTGCCCTTCCACGAACTCGGCGTGGACTCGATCCTGCTGGCCCAGGTGCTGCAGCCGATCAACCGGAAGATCGCCGAGCCGATCGACCCGTCGGCGCTGTACGAGTACGCGACCTTCGACGAGTTCGCCCAGTGGCTGGCCGACACCCGGGGCGGCGAACTGGCCCCGGTGGTCGGCGCAGCCCCCGCGGCCCCCGCCGCCGAAGCACCCGCCGCCGCGCCCGTACCCGCGGCGCCCGCCGGACCGCGCCCGCGGCCGGCCCCGGCCCGCCGCTCGCCCCGCCGCGCCAAGCGGCGCCCCGCACGCGGCGCCGCCCCCGCCCTCGCACCCGCGGCCGCCCCCGGGGCCCCCGCCGTCACCGATGTCGCGATCGTCGGGCTGGCCGGGCGGTTCCCCGGCGGCAGCGACCTGGACGACTACTGGCGGATGCTCAGCGAGGGGCGCGGCGCCATCGCGCAGGTGCCCGCCGAGCGCTGGGGCGCCCGGCCGGGGGACCACGCGGCGCTGCTGCCTGAGGTGACCTCCTTCGACACGGACTTCTTCGGCATCCCGCCCGAGGAGGCCGCCGCGATGGACCGGCAGGCGCTGGTGCTGCTGGAGGAGTGCGCCGCCCTGATCGCCCACGCCGGATACACCCGGGAGGAGGTCAAGGGGGCGCGCACCGGCGTCTACATCGGCGCCCGGGGCAGGCTGCGCGCCGAGGACGAGACCCGGCACTCGATCCGCGCCGTGGGCCAGAACTACCTGGCCGCGAACCTGTCCCAGTTCTTCGACCTGCGCGGGCCCGGCGTCGTGGTCGACACCGCCTGCTCCTCCGCGCTGACCGCGATGCACATGGCGGTCCAGGCCCTGCGCACCGGCGAGATCGACTCCGCCGTCGTCGGCGCGGTCTCGCTGCTCACCAGCGGCGAGGCCCACGACGGGATGCGCAACCGGGGCATCCTCAGCCCCGAGCCGGTCTTCCACGTCTTCGACCGCAGGGCGAGCGGGGCCGTGCTCGGCGACGGCTGCGGCCTGGTCCTCCTCAAGCCGCTGGAGGCGGCGGTACGGGACGGGGACCGTATCCACGCGGTGCTCAAGTCCGTCGCGGTCAACAACAGCGGCCGCACGGCGGGCCCGACGGCGCCCAGCTTCGAGGCCCAGAAGGCGGTGCTGCGCGCCGCCTTGGACCGCAGCGGGCTGCGCGCCGAGGACATCGGCCATGTGGAGACCAACGGCTCCGGGTCGCAGGTCACCGATCTGCTGGAGCTGAAGGCGATCCAGGCCGTCTACCGCCCGGACTCCACCGAGCCGTGCACGCTGGGCTCCATCAAGCCCAACATCGGGCATCCGCTGTGCGCGGAGGGCATCGCGGCGTTCCTGAAGGCCGTGCTCATGCTCCGCAACCGGCAGCAGGTGCCGTTCCTGTCCGGGCAGCAGCCGCTCGACCACTTCGACCTGGCTGCCTCGCCGTTCCGCTTTCCGCGCGAGGCGGCTCCGCTGCCCGGGAAGCGGCCCGTCGTCGCGGTCAACTGCTTCGCCGACGGCGGCGCCAACGCCGCCGCCGTCCTCCAGGCGTGGGACGAGGAGGCGGCCCCGGCCCCCGGCCGCAAGCCGCTGTCCCCGCCGCTGCTGGACCGCCGCCCCCTGCCAGGCGCCGAACGCGGCGCCGCGGCCGGGCCGTCGGTCTGGGAGAAGTACTCGGCTCCGGCTGCCCCCGCGCGGCCCGAGGGCAATGCCACGCAGCTCACCGTCTGGGAAAGGTACTGAGCCTTGCTGACCGCACACTTCGACCTCACGCAGCGCAACCCGCTCGTCGCCGGGCACGTGGTGCGCGGGCAGGCGCTGCTGCCCGGCCTGGCCTATGTCGACCTCGTCCTCCAGGTCATCGCCCGGCACGGGCATCCGTTCACCGAACTGGAGCTGCGCAATCTGAGCATCTACGCGCCGCTGGTGGTGGGGCGCGACCAGGCCGTCCCGCTGTCGGTCACCGCCGAGGAGGCCACGCCGGGGGTGTGGCGGGTGGAGGTGACCGGGCGGCCCGCCGGCGCCGCGGCCCCGGTCGGCTACGCCTCGGCCGATGTGCACCGCGTGGCGCCCGCCCCGTTCGACCGCGTGCTGGACCCGGCCGCCGAGCGGGCCGCGGCCGAGGAGGTCACCGACCTGGAGGAGGTCTACCGCCGCTGCCGCGAGCGGGAGCTCACGCACAGCGGCGCCATGAAGACCCGCGGCCGCGTCCACCGCTCCCCGGCCGGTGTGCTCGTCGAGGTGGAGCTGGGCCCCGAGGCGCTGCCCGACGCTGCCGAGTTCCTGGCCCACCCCGCGCTGCTGGACGCCGGCGCCGTCGCCGCCGGGTTCGCGCACGCGAGCGAGACGGGCGGGGCGGGGCTGTATCTGCCGCTGTGCTACGAGTCGTTCCGGGCCGCGGGCCCGCTCACCGGCCGGTGTCTGGCCCGTATCCCGGCCGACTCGGTGCGCCGGGAGAACGATCTGCTCACCCTGACCGTGGAGTACTACGACACACACGGCCGGCAGATCGCCGAACTGCGCGGCTTCACCAGCAAGCCCGAGCGCACCCCGGCCATCGCCCCCGCCGCATCCAGTCGAGCTGCGGAGCCGCAGGACGCCCAGGAGCTGCTGCGCGGTCTGCTGGCGCGGGAGTTGGGCGTCGCGCCGGGCGCGGTGGACGTCCGCGCCGGGTTCTACGAGATGGGGCTCGACTCGGCCGCGCTGCTGCGCGTGGTGAGCGCGCTGCAGCACCGGCTGGACGCCACCCTGCCACCGACGCTGCTGTTCGAGCACACCACCGTCCAGGACCTGGCCGCCTGGCTGGCCCCCCGGCTGCCCGCCGCGCCCGCGCCCACCACACCCACGCCCCCGCCCGCGCCGGTGGCACCGCCCGCGCCGGCGGCCGTCGCAACGCCCGCCCCCGCGCCCGCCCCCGCCACGGCGCCCGCCCCCGTGCCGTCCCCGCCCGCCGAGGGCGACCTCGCCGTGGTCGGCATGTCGGGCCGCTACCCCGGCGGCGCCGACCTCGACGCGTTCTGGCACAGCCTGCGCACCGGGCGCGACTGCGTGACCCCGATCCCCCCGGAGCGCTTCGACCACCGGCCCTACGGCGGCGGCAGGCCGGGGCAGCTCGGCTACAGCTACTGCGACCGCGGCGGCTTCATCGACGAGGCCGACCGCTTCGACCCGCTGTTCTTCTCCATCGCGCCGAACGAGGCGGTGGCCATCGACCCCCTGGAGCGGCTGTTCCTGGAGCACTCCTGGGCCGCCCTGGAGGACGCCGGACACACCCGCGACAGCCTGCGCGGCCGCAGCGTCGGCGTGTACGCGGGCGTGATGTTCCAGGACTATCCGCTGCTGGCGGGAGAGCGCACCGGGCCCGACGGCCGCCGGGTGGGCCTGGGGGCGGGCGGCGCGTCCATCGCCAACCGGGTCAGCTACGTCTGCGACTTCGACGGCCCGAGCATGATGGTCGACACCGCCTGCTCCAGCTCGCTGACCACCCTCCACCTCGCGGCCCGCGCGCTGCGCGCCGGGGAGATCGACGCGGCGCTCGTCGGCGGCGTCAACCTGTCCCTGCACCCCAACAAGTACCTGGTGCTCAGCCAGGGCGAGTTCCTGTCCGCCGAGGGCCGCTGCGCCGCGTTCGGCGCGGGCGCGGACGGCATGGTCCCCGGCGAGGGCGTCGGGGTGCTGTTCCTCAAGCGGCTGCGGGACGCCGAGCGCGACGGCGACCACATCCACGGCGTCATCAAGGGCACCGCCGTCAACCACGGCGGCAAGGCCGGCGGGTTCACCGTGCCCAGCCCCCGGGCGCAGCGCCAGGTGATCACCGCCGCGCTGCGGGACGCCGGGGTCGACCCGCGGTCCGTGAGCTACGTCGAGGCCCACGGCACCGGTACGGCGCTGGGCGACCCGATCGAGGTCGCGGGGCTCGGCGAAGCGCTCGGCGGCCCGCGCCGGGACGGCACCTCCTGCGCCCTGGGCTCGGTCAAGTCCAACATCGGGCACTGCGAGGCCGCCGCCGGAATCGCGGGGGTCACCAAGGTCCTGCTGCAGCTGCGCCACAAGGAGCTGGCGCCCACCCTGCACGCCACCCCGCTCAACCCCCAACTGGACCTCTCCGGCACGCCGCTGGAGGTCAACACCGAGCTGCGCCCGTGGCGGCGGCCCGTCGTGGACGGCCGCGAGCAGCCGCTGCGCGCCGGGGTCAGCAGCTTCGGCGCGGGCGGCTCCAACGCGCATGTGGTCCTGGAGGAGTACCGCGGCGATCGGACGCGCCCGGCCTCTCCAGCGCCCGTCGGCCCGGCGCTGGTGGTGCTGTCCGCCCGGGACGCCGGCCGGCTGCGCGCGTACGCGGAGCGGCTGCGGGACTTCGTCGCGGGCGCCGCCCCCGCCGGGCGGACCGGCTCCGCCGCCCAGGAGCGGGTCAGGGAACGCCTCGCCGCCGTCGCCGCCCGCGTGCTCGGCAGGCCCGTCCGGGACGTCGAGGCCGTCGCCGGCGCCGATCTGGTGGCCGCCGGGTTCGACGGCATCGCGCGGGCCCGGCTGCTGCTGGGCATCGGCCGGGAGTTCGGGGTGGTGCTCGCGCCGACCGCTGCCGAGCGCCACCCCTCCCTGGACGCGCTGGCCCGCCATCTGTGCGAGGAGCACGCGGACCGGCTCGGCGAGCTCGGCCCGGAGCCCGGCCGGGCCCCGGAGCCCGCCGCGCCCGCCCGGGAGCTGCCGACGGTGCACGAGATCGCGTACACCCTGCTGACCGGCCGTGAGCAGCTTCCGGAGCGGCTGGCCGTGGTGGCCCGCGACCTCGACGAGCTGGCGGCCGGGCTGACCGCTCACCTGAACGGCGCGGCCTCGCCCACGACGTTCCACGGCAACACCGGCACCGCCGAGGCCGCGAACGCCAGGGCGCTGGTCGCCGGGGACGAGGCGGCGGAGCTGGTCCGCGCGGCCGCGCGCGGCGGCGACCTGACCGAAGCCGCCCAGCTGTGGGTCAGCGGCGTACCCGTCGCGTGGGACCTGCTGCACCCGGCCCGCCCGGCGCGGGTCCCGCTGCCCACCTACCCCTTCGCCCGCGAGCGCTACTGGATCACCGACGTGCTCACCGACGCGCTCACCCAGGCGCCCACCGGCGACCTGCCCCAGCAGCCCCGCTCCGCCCCGGCGGCCCCCTCCCTGCTGTCCGACGTCGAGGAGGCCACGGCCACCCGCCCGCGCGTGTACGAGGTCGAGGCCGGTCTCGCCGACCTCGCCGCCTACCAGGACACGGTGGCCGCGCTCAGCCGCATCTGCCGGGTCTCCCTGCTGAGCACCTTCCGGGAGATGGGCGCGTTGCGGGTGGCGGGGGAGCGGGTCGGCCGCGCCGCGCTGCGCGACCGCATGGCCGTCGCGGCCCAGCACCACCGGCTCTTCGACGCCCTGCTCGGGCTGCTCGCCGAGGCGGGCTATGTCCACCTGGACGGCGACGACGTGGTCACCGCCCCGGTGGACGAGCACGATCTGCAGGCCGAGGTGGACAAGCTGGCCGGGGAGAAGCGCGCCCTGCTGGAGCGCGCCCCGGACAACGACGGCCTGCTCAAGGTGTTGGACGTGTGCGTGCGCGCCTACCCGGACGTGCTCACCGGCCGCCGGGACCCCCTGGACGTGCTGTTCCCCGGCGGCTCCTTCGACCTGATGGACCAGATCTACAAGAACCAGCAGCAGACCAACGAGCTGATGGTGCGCGCCGCGACCGCCTATGTGCGCACCCGGCTGGAGCGCGACCCCGGGGCCCGGGTGACGGTGCTGGAGATCGGCGCGGGCACCGGCGGCACCAGCCGCGGTGTGCTGGCCGCCCTCGACCCGTACGCCGACCGGCTGCGCTACCTCTACACCGACCTGGGCAGCAGCTTCGTCCAGTACGGCGCCCAGGAGTACCGGCGCCACGGGTACGTGGAGTTCAAGCAGCTGGACATCGAGCGCCCGCCGCTCGACCAGGGCTTCGAGGCCGGGTCGGTCGACCTGGTGATCGCCAGCAATGTGCTGCACGCGACCCGGAACCTGGACCGCACCCTGGCCCACGCCAAGTCCCTGATGCGGCCGAACGGGCTGCTCGCGCTCTTCGAGATCACCCGCCTGCACGAGCTGCTGACCATCGCCTTCGGCCTGCTGGAGGGGTGGTGGGCGTTCGAGGACGAGCGGCTGCCGGGCTCGCCGCTGCTGAGCGTGCCGATGTGGCGGCGGGCCATGGAGCGCAACGGCTTCCGCGGGATGCGGGTGCTGTCGGGGATGCCGCTGCGCGAGGACCGGCTCTCGGAGAGCGTGCTGCTGGCCGAGAGCGACGGGCTCCCGGCCGACCCCGACCGAGCCCCCGCCCCCGCCCCCGTCCCTGCCGTAGCCCCGGCCCCGGAGCCCGCCCCGGCCCCGGCCCCGGCCCCGGTACAGGCGAGCGCCCCCGAACCCGAGCCCGAGCCCGTATCCGCCCCCGAACCCGTACCCGCCACCGCCCCCGAGCCCGCCACCGCGCCGGACAACGACATCGAGCGCCTGGTCACCGAGGCGTGGAAGGAGGTCCTGGGGGTGGCGGAGGTCCGCGAGAGCGACACCTTCCAGGACCTGGGAGGCGACTCGATCATGGCCTCCCGCATCAAGGCCCGGCTCAACGACAACCTCCCCTTCGAGCTCGAGCTGCGGGAGCTGATGACGGCCACCACCGTCCTTGAGATGGCGGCGCTCGTCGAGGCGGAGGTCATCGAAAGGATCGACGAGTTGCCGGACGAGACCGCCCGCGCCATGTCCGCCAACTGATCCCGGGACGCAGAAGAAGGGACCAGGAACGGACGAGGAAGGGATTCGTATGTCATTGGACGATGCGCTGGCGGCCCGCCGGGCCCAGCTCTCGCCCGCCAAGCTCGCGCTGCTGCGAAAGCTCAAGGGCACGGCGCGCGGCGAAGGGCGGGCGGTCATCCCGCGCCGATCCGGGGGCGGCCGGCCGCCGCTCTCCTTCCACCAGCAGCGGCTGTGGTCGCTCGACCAGCTGGTGCCGGACAGCCCGGCGTACAACGTCGCGCTCAGCTTCCGGCTCAACGGCCCGCTCGACCCCGCGCTGCTGGAGCGCGCCGTCAACGAGATCGTGCGGCGCCACGAGGTGCTGCGCACCACCTTCCCGAGCACGGCGGGCGAGCCCTGGCAGGAGATCGCACCCTCCCTGACCCTGCCGCTGCCCGTGGTCGACCTGTCCGCGCTCGAAGCCGGGGAGCGCGAGGCCGAGTTCCAGCGGCTGGCCAGGGAGGAGGCGTGTCACATCTTCGATTTGGCGCGCGGGCCGCTGCTGCGGGTCACCCTCTTCCGGCTGGACGAGCACACCCACAACTTCGTGCTCAACACCCACCACATCGTCACCGACGGCTGGTCGATCAACAACTTCGTCCGCGAGATGCTGCTGCTCCACACGGCGTACGCGGCGGACCGGCCGTCCCCGCTGCCCCCGCTGCCGCTCCAGTACGCCGACTACACCCTCTGGGAGCGCGAGCGCATGAGCGGCGACGCGCTCCAGGAGCGCCTTGCCCACTGGCGGCAGCGGCTCGGCGACCGCAGACCCGGATCGGAGCTGCCGCTCGACCGGCCCCGGCCGCCCGTGCAGACCTTCCGCGGCGGCTCCACCCGCTTCGACCTCGACCCCGAACTGGCCTCGGCGCTGCGGGACCTGAGCCGCAAGCAGAACACCACGCTGTTCGTGACGCTGGTCTCCGCGCTGAAGATCCTCATGCACCGCTGGACCGGCGACGACGAGGTGGTCGTCGGCACCCCGATCGCCAACCGGCACCACAAGGAGATCGAGGGCCTGATCGGGTTCTTCGTCAACACCCTGGTGCTGGACACGGACCTGTCCGGGAACCCCACGGTGGAGGAGGTCCTGGAGCGGGTCGGGGACACGGCCAAGGGCGCCTACGCGCATCAGGACGTGCCCTTCGAGATCCTGGTCAACGAGTTCCGCCCGGAGCAGGGCATGAGCATGAACCCGCTGTTCCAGGTGTGTTTCGCGCTGCAGACCGCACCCGCCGAGGCGGCCGGGGCCGACTCCATCCTCGGGCCGGTCCAGGAGATCAGGAACGGCACCAGCAAGTTCGACCTGTGGATCTCCATCGCCGAGCGGGAGGGCCTGCTCACCGGCTCGGTCGAGTACAACGCGGACATCTTCGAGCACGGCACGATCCAGCGCTTCATCGACGGCTATCTGGTGCTGCTGCGGTCCCTCGCGGACGCCCCGGGGCAGCGGGTCGGCGAGCTGCGGGTGCTGTCGGAGGAGGAGCGGCACAAGATCCTCGTCGAGTGGAACCGCACCGCGCGCGACTACCCCGACGCGGACGGCCGTACCCTGCACGAACTGGTCGCGCACCGGGCCGCGCGGGCGGCGCCCGGCGACCTCGCGGTCCGCCTCGGCGACGAGGGCCTGACCTTCGCCGAACTGGACCGGCGGGCCGCCCAACTCGCCCATCTGCTGCGGGAGATGGGCGTCGGCCCCGACAAGCCGGTGGCCATCTGCATGGAGCGCTCCCTGGAGATGGTCGTCGGGCTGCTGGGCATCCTCAAGGCGGGCGGCGCGTACGTCCCCATCGACCCCGGCTATCCCGCCGAGCGGCTGGCGTTCATGATGGCGGACGCCGCGCCCGACATCCTGCTGACCCAGGAGCGGCTGCGGTCGGCGCTGCCGCCGCACTCGGCGCGCGTGGTGTGCCTCGACGCCACCTGGCAGGCGCTGGCCGGCCGGCCCGAGGAGTCGCCGGACTCCGGCGCGGGGCCCGACAGCCTCGCGTACATGATCTACACCTCCGGCTCCACCGGAAAGCCCAAGGCCGCGATGATCACCCATCGGGCCATCCGCAACCGGCTGCTGTGGATGCAGGAGGAGTACGGGCTCACCCCGGACGACCGGGTGCTGCAGAAGACGCCGTTCAGCTTCGACGTCTCGGTGTGGGAGTTCTTCTGGCCGCTGATCACCGGCGCCGGCATGGTGCTCGCCCGGCCGGGCGGCCACCGGGAGCCGGGCTATCTCGCCGATCTGATCGCGGCGGAGGAGGTGACCACCTGCCACTTCGTGCCCTCGATGCTCCAGGCCTTCCTGGAGGAGCCGGACCTGGAGGGCCGCACCGGCTCCCTGCGGCGGGTGTTCGCGAGCGGCGAGGCCCTTCCGTACACCGTTCAGGAGCGCTTCTACGAGCGCCTGGGGGCCGCCCGGCTGCACAACCTGTACGGGCCCACCGAGGCCGCCGTCGACGTCACGTACTGGGCCTGCCCGCCGGAGGGCGGTCCGCGCGCGGTGCCGATCGGGCGGCCCGTCGCCAACACCCGCGTCCACATCCTCGACCGCTATCTCAACCCCGTGCCCGTCGGCGCCCCCGGCGAACTGCACATCGGCGGCGTACAGGTCGCCAAGGGCTACTACAAGCGGCCCGAGCTGACCCGCGAGCGCTTCATCCCCGACCCGTTCTCGGCCGCCCCCGGGGACCGGCTCTACAAGACCGGCGACCTCGCCCGCTATCTGCCCGACGGCACGATCGAATACCGGGGCCGCACCGACTTCCAGGTCAAGGTGCGCGGCTTCCGCATCGAGCCCGGCGAGGTCGAGGCGGCGCTCGCCGAGCACCCGGCCGTGCGCGAGGTCGCGGTGCTCGCCCGCGCCCTGGGCGGGAACGACGAGAGCGCGCCGGACGAGCACAAGCGGCTGGTGGCCTACGTGGTGCCGCACCCGGACGCGCCCCTCGACGGCGACGGCGACGGCGGGGACAGCGGTGGGGCGGAGGCCGACGCCCAGGTCGCCGAGTGGGAGAGCGTCTTCAGCCGCACCTACGACACACAGGACCCGCAGGACGCCGACTTCAACATCGTCGGCTGGAACTCCAGCTACACCGGCGAGCCGCTGCCCGCCGACCAGATGCGCGTCTGGGTCGAGTCGACCGTCGAGCGCGTGCTGGAGCGGGCGCCCCGCCGGGTGCTGGAGATCGGCTGCGGCACCGGGCTGCTGCTGTCCCGTATCGCGCCGCACTGCACCCACTACACCGGCACCGACATCTCCGGGCGCGCGCTGGACTTCGTGCGGACGCGGATCGTGGGGCAGCTCACCGGCGACGCCGAGGTGACGCTGCTGGAGCGCGGCGCCGACGATTTCGAGGGCCTGGCGGAGGAGACCTTCGACGTCGTCCTGGTCAACTCGGTGGTGCAGTACTTCCCGGACACCGCGTATCTGCGCGATGTCATCGCCCAGGCCGTCACCAGGCTCCGGCCGGGCGGCGTCCTCTTCCTCGGCGACCTGCGCAGCCTGCCGCTGCTCGAGGCGTTCCACACCGAGGTGGAGACCGAGCGCGCCCAGCCGGACACCCCCGTCGAGCTGCTGCGCCGCCGGATCGCCGGGCGCGTCGCCCAGGAGCAGGAACTGCTCGTCGACCCCGAGCTGTTCGCCGTGCTGCGCCAGGAGCTGCCGCGGATCTCCCACGTCGAGGTGATGCTCAAACGCGGCGCCTTCGCCAACGAACTCACCCGGTACCGCTACGACGTCGCCCTGCACATCGGGGCCCAGGCGCCCGACGCCCCCGCGCCGCTCGAGCTGGACTGGGAACGGGACGGCCTCGACCCCGAGCGGGTGCGCCGCACCCTGACCGAGCGCGCCCCCGCCGCCCTGCTGCTGCGCTCCGTCCCCAACTCCCGTACCGCACCGGCCGCCGGGCTGCTGCGGGCGCTGGCCGCCCGCCCCGGCCCGGCCACCGTCGCCGAGCTGCGCGCCGCGGCGGCGGCCCGGACGGCCGAGAGCGAGGGCGGGGCCCAGGGCGGGGCCGACCCCGAGCAGTGGTGGGGGCTGGCCGGCGAACTCGGCTACCAGGCCGACGTCGCCTGGGCCGGCGGGCGCGCCGACGGCGGCTACGAGGTGTGCTTCCGCAAGGGGCCCGCGCCCGGCTGGAGCCACCGGCCCGAACGCCCGCGCCCGCTCCACTCCTACACCAACAACCCGCTGCTGCACCGCCTCAGCCGCCGTCTCACCGCCTCGGCCCACGCCTTCCTGAGGGAGAAGCTTCCGGAGTTCATGGTGCCCTCGGCGGTCGTCGCGCTGCCCGAGATGCCCACCGACGCCAACGGCAAGCTGGACCGCAGGGCGCTGCCGCTGCCCGTCCTGGACACCGCCGGCGCCGACACCGAGTACGTCGCCCCCCGCACCCTGGAGGAGGCGCAGCTCGCCGAGGTGTGGGCCGAGGTCCTGGGCGTCCAGGGCACCGGCGTCACCAGCAACTTCTTCGAGGTCGGCGGCGACTCGATCCTGAGCATCCGGCTGGTCAACAAGGCGGTCAGGCGCGGGCTGCCGCTGACCGCGCAGGACGTCTTCCAGTACAAGACGGTCGCCGAGCTGGCCGAGGCGGCCCGGCTGCGCAAGGAGTCGGGGGACGGCGCCCCGGCGGCCGACGTGGGCCGCGACGCCCCCGCCCTGGACGACGAGACACTGGCCCGGGTCCGTGAGCGGTTCCCCGACGCCGTCGACGCCTATCCGCTCACCGGTACCCAGCACAACGTCCTGCACCGCCTGCTGACCACCCGCGAGCCCGGCGGCAACGTCGTCCACCAGCGGTTCCGGATCACCGGCGCCGCCTTCGACCCGCGCGCCTTCGCCCGCGCGTGGCAGCACACCGTCGACCACTTCCCCGTGCTGCGCACGTCCTTCCTGTGGGAGGGGCTCGCGGAGCCGGTGCAGGTGGTGCACCGCGAGGCGGAGCTGGAGGTGCGGCAGCTGGACTGGCGCGGCCTCAAACCGTCCGAGCAGGAGCGCCGGCTCCAGGCGTATGTGGCCGCCCGCCGCCGCGCGGGCTTCGACCCGGCGCGGGCCCCGCAGAGCCATGTCGCCCTCTTCCGGCTGGAGGAGCACACCTACGACTACCTCTACATGTTCAACCTCGCGCTCCAGGACGGCTGGAGCTATCCGATGATCATGAAGGTGCTCTTCGACGCGTACGGGGAGTACGCCGCCGGGCGCGAACCCGCCGCGCCGCGCCCGGACACCGTCTACCGGGACTTCTGCGTCTCCCAGCGCCACCGGGACCTCGGCCCCGCCGAGACGTTCTGGCGCGCCGAACTGGCCGGGCTCGACCTGCCCGCACCGGCCCTGGCCCCGCCCGCCGCCGAGCGGGTGCCGGTCGCGGAGGAGCCCGATCTGCTGCACGACGGGCTGCTGGTGCCCGACGAGGTCACCCGGGACCTGCTGGCGCTGGCCAAGCGGCTGGAGATCACCCCGTTCACCGTGGTGCAGGCCGCCTGGGCGCTGCAGCTGCACCACGGCTCGGGGGCGTCCGACGTCGTCTTCGGCTCGGTCTTCTCCGGCCGCGGCTCCGCGCTCGTCGAGGTCGACCAGGGGGTCGGCCAGTTCTTCAACATCCTGCCGGTGCGGGTGCGGATCGACCGCCAAGCGCCGCTGCGGGACTGGCTGCACGCGCTGCAGCGCACGGTGGGCGAGATCGCCCGCCACGAGTACGTGCCGGTGCGGCTCCTGCGGGAGTGGGCGGGGGTGGCGGAGGACGGCTTCCTCTTCGACAGCTACCTCGTCAACGAGACCTTCCCCGAGCTGTCCGGGGTCTTCGGCCGGTTCGACGGCGACCTGGGCGCCGAGCCGGTGGAGTTCGTCAACCAGACCGAGCACCCGATGCGCATCGAGGCGATCTTCCTGGATTCGCATTTCGTGCTGAACCTGAACACCTACTCGGGCGGGTTCCCGCCCGGCGAGCCGGCCCGCAGGCTGCGGCTCTTCGCCGGCCTGATCCAGGACATCGTGGCCCGCCCCGACCGCTCGGTGGGCGAGGTCCTCTCCGGTATCGAGGAGGTTGCCCCATGACCGCGACCGAGACCACGACCGACGCGAGCACCGAGCTCCCCACCGTCTTCATGTTCTCCGGGCAGGGCTCGCAGTACTACCAGATGGGCCGGGACCTGTACGGCTCCGAGCCGGTCTTCGCGGCCGCGATGGACCGGATGGACGCCGTCGTCCGCACCGAGCTCGGCGAGTCCGTGCTGAGCCGGATGTACGACGACGGCCGCTCCAAGGCCCATCCGTTCCTGGAGACCGCGGTCACCCACCCGGCCATCGTCATGGTCGAACTCGCCCTGGCCGAGACGCTGAGAGCCGAGGGCATCCAGCCGGACCTGCTGCTCGGCGCGAGCCTCGGCGAGTTCACGGCCGGCGTGCTGGCCGGGGTGCTGGCCGAGGACGAGTGCCTGCGGATGCTGGTGCGCCAGGCGCGCGCGCTCGACGCCTGCCCGCCCGGCGGAATGCTGGCCGTACTCGCCCGGCAGTCGCTGTACGAGGAGCTGCCCGAGCTGCGCGACGGCACCGAGCTGGCGGCCCGCAACTACGACCAGCACTTCGTGGTCGCCGGAACGGAGGAGGCGCTGACCGCCGCCGAGGCGCGGCTGCGCGCCCTGGACATCCCGTACCAGCGGGTGCCGGTCGAACGCGGCTTCCACTCCCGGCTGATGGACCCGGCGTACGACGCCTGCGCGGCCGCCATGACCCAGGTGCGACCCGGGCCGCCGGCCATTCCGCTGGTGTCCAGCGCCGCGGGCGGGCCGGTGGCGGCGCTGAGCCCCGAGCACTTCTGGCGGGTGGCCCGCGAGCCGATCGAGTTCCAGCGCACCGTCGAGGCGCTGGAGGCCCGCGGCCCGCACCGCTATCTGGACCTCGGCCCCTCGGGCACGCTCCACAACTTCGTGCGCAACAACCTCCGCCCCGGCTCCCGGTCCACCTCGATGCCGCTGCTGAGCCCGTTCGGCACCAACACCCATCTGCTGGCCGCGGCCCGCGCGGCGGTCCCCGCGCGCGGCGCGGCCCCCGCCCCGGCCGCCCCCGCACCCGTCCCGGCCGCCCCGGCGAAGGCCGCGAGCGACAACGGAGGCAGCGTGAAGGTCTACGGGTTCCCCGGCCAGGGCTCGCAGGTCAAAGGCATGGGCAAGGGCCTGTTCGCGGAGTTCCCCGAGCACACCGCGCAGGCGGACGCCGTGCTCGGGTACTCGATCGAGCGGCTGTGCGTCGAGGACCCCGACAAACAGCTGAGCCTCACCCAGTTCACCCAGCCCGCCCTGTACGTGGTCAGCGCGCTGTCGTACCTCAAGCGGCTGAAGGAGGACCCCGAGCCGCCCGCGTACGTCATCGGGCACAGCCTCGGCGAGTACGTGGCGCTCTTCGCCGCGGGCGTCTTCGACTTCGAGACCGGGCTGCGCCTGGTGCGGCGCCGGGCCGAGCTCACGGCCCGCTCCGAGGGCGGCGGCATGGCCGCCGTGGTGGGCCTGGCACAGGAGCGCGTCGAGGAGACGCTGCGCCGCCCCGAGCTGGCCGGGCTGACGATCGCGAATTACAACTCACCCGAGCAATTCGTGCTGACCGGGCCGCGCGACAAAATCGACATCGCCCGCGCCTTCTTCGAAGCGGACAAGGCGTTCTACACCCGGCTGAGGGTCAGCGGCGCTTTCCATTCGGAGTTCATGCGGCCCGCGGCGGAGGAGTTCGCGGATTTCCTGAACGGGTTCCGGTTGAGCTCGCCGCGCATTCCGGTCATTTCCAACGCGGACGCCCGTCCGTATCCCTCCGACCGGGACGGGCTGACCGATACGCTCACCCGGCAGATCTGGAGCGGTGTGCGGTGGATCGAGACGATCCGCTTTCTGATGGGGAAAGGCGAGCTTGAATTCGAGGAGATCGGTCCGGGGACCGTTCTGACCAAGCTGGTCAGGAAGATCCGCGAGAAGTCCGAGCCGCTGTACCTCGAGGAGCAGGCCCCCCAGCCGGTCCCGCACCCCGCGGCCCAGCCGGTCCCGCAGCCGGTCCCGCAGTACGTGCCCGCGCCGGAGCCCGCCGTCCAGCAGCGCGCCGTGCCCGAGCCGGTGCCGGTTCCGGTGCCCGAGCCGGTGCCCGTGCCGGTGGCCCAACCCGCGCCCGTACCCGTACCCGTGCCCGTACCCGTACCCGTACCCGTACCCGCGCCTGTGCCTGAGCCCGTCCCCGTGGCCCAGCCCGTCCCCACGCCCGAACCCCTCACGCCCGCACCCGTCCTCGCCGCCCACCCCACGCCCCTCTCACCGCGCGAGCTCCCCGCCGAGGACCTGGGGGCCCGCGGCTTCCGGGAGCGGTACGGGCTGCGCTACGCGTATCTGGCCGGGTCCCTCCACGGCGGGGTCTCCGGCACGGACATGCTCACCAGGCTCGGCAAGGCCGGAGGCATGGGCTTCTTCGGCACCGGCGGTCTGCGGCCCGCCGAGATCGAGGAGGGGCTGCGCGCCGTGATCGCCGCCCTCGGCGACGACGGGCCGTTCGGCGCGAACCTCCTCTACCGCCACGACAGCCCCGAGGCCGAACTGGCCCTCGTCGACCTGTTCCTGCGCCTGGGCATCCGCACCGTCGAGGCGTCCGGATTCCTGCAGATCACCCCCGCCCTGGTCAAGTACCGCCTCAAGGGCGGGCGGGTGCTCGCCAAGGTGTCGCGCGCTGACATGGCCAGGGCCTTCCTCTCCCCGCCGCCCCGCGCCGTGCTCGACCGGCTGCGGGAGCAGGGGCAGATCGGCGAGGCGGAGATCGCCCGCTACGGGAGCCGGCCGGTGGCCGACGACCTGTGCGTGGAGGCGGACGGCTGGCGCCCCGACGCCGGGTCCCTGGCCGCGCTGCTGCCCACGGTGACCCGGCTGCGTGACGCGCTGGACGCGGGCGGCCCACGGGTGCACGTCGGCGCGGCGGGCGGGATCGGCACGCCCGAGGCCGCGGCCGCCGCGTTCCTGCTGGGGGCCGAGTTCGTGATCACCGGCTCGGTCAACCAGTCCACCGTGCAGGCCGCCACCAGCGACCCGGTGCGGCGGATGCTGCAGGAGGCCGAGGTCCACGACGTGGACAGCGCCCCCTGGAGCGAGGAGTTCGAGATCGGCGGGCGGGTGAGGTCGCTCAAGCGGGGGGTCTTCCAGCCCGCGCGCGCGGCCAAGCTGCACGATCTGTGGCGCCGTCACGAGTCGTTCCAGGAGATCGACGCGGCGACCCGCGAGCAGATCGAGAACACCTATCTGCGCCGCTCCTTCGACTCGGTGTGGGCCGAGCTGGCCGCCGCCCTGCGCGAGAGGGACCCGCGCGAGCTGGCCAGGGCCGAGGGAAGCGCCAAGCACCGGATGGCGCTGGTCTTCCGCTGGTACCTGGACCGGTGCGCCCGGTTCGCGGTGGCCGGCGACCCGGACCGGCGGGTCGACTACGCCGTCCACTGCGGCCCGGCCATGGGCGCGTTCAACGAGTGGGTGCGCGGGACGGACCTGGAGGACTGGCGCGGCCGCCATGTGGACGTCGTGGCCGACCGCATCATGTCCGGCGCGGCCCGCGTCCTGCGCGACCGCTTCACCGGCCTGTTCGGCTAGCCGCCCGGCGCGCCCCCCCATGGCGAGGGCGCGCGTACCGGGTCGGTACGCGCGCCCTCGGGGAACTCCTCCCGGCCCCCGCCGCGGTCAGCGGGCGGTGAGCGAGGCCCAGACCGGTTTGTCCGGCCGCAGGTTGCCCGTCTGCTGGTACGAGACGGTCTTGTCGGCGGACTCCACCCTGAAGCGCCGCACCACGGCCTCCAGCAGCACCGTGGCGGCCAGCAGCGCGAAGTGCTCGCCGATGCACACGTGGGGGCCGCCGCCGAAGGGCAGATAGGCGTAGCGCGGCCGGTCGTGCTCGCCGATGAACCGGGTCGGGTCGAACCGCTCGGGGTCCGGCCAGAAGTCCGGGCGCCGGTGGGTGACCCACGGCGAGAGGAACACCGCCGTGCCCGCGGGCACCTGGTAGCCGCCGAGCTCGATGTCGCTGGTGGCCAGGTGCTCGGTCATGTAGACCGGCGGGTACAGCCGCATGGCCTCCAGCAGGCTCGCCCGCGCCAGCGTCTCGCGGGCCTGCGCGTACGTGGCCGCCGTGCCGCCGTCCGCGATGTGGGCCGCGGCCTCCTCGGCCACCTCCTGCTGGATGTCGGTGTGCAGGCCCAGCAGGTGGAGGGCGAAGGTGAGGGCCGTGGCCGTGGTCTCGTGGCCCGCCATCATCATCAGCAGGGTCTGGTCGCGGATCTCCGCGACGCTCAGCCCCTCACCGGTCTCCGGGTCGCGCGCGTCGCGCAGCCGGGTGACGATGTCGTCCCGCTCGACGCCGGCGGACTCCTTGTCCGTCCGCTCGATGATGCGGTCGATCAGCGCGTACAGCTGCTCCCGGGTCTTCACGAAGCGGCGGTTGCGCGGGGTGGGCACGGACAGCGGCGGCTTCAGCAGCTGCGTCGTCCGGCCGATGATCAGCTCGTTGGTGAGCGGGATGAGCCCGTGCAGCTCGGGCCCGGTGTCGTCGATGTCCCCGCTGAACAGCGCCCGGCCGACGACCCGCAGCGAGTAGCGGAGCATCAGCTTGTGCAGATCGACCCGGTCCGTGTGCTCGGGCACCTCGCGGGTCACGATCCGCTCGGCCTCGGCGGCCATCAGATCCGTGTAGCGGGCGACCCGCTTGGGGGTGAACAGCGGCTGCAAGGTGCGCCGCTGACGGCGCCACACGGGCCCGTCGGTGGTCATCAGGTTGCAGCCGATCATGTCCTCGAGCACCTGGGTGCTGGAGGGGCCGCGGCCGATGGTCCGCTCGGTGTCGGTGAGCACCTGCTGGGCGGCGTCGGGGTGGTAGGCGGCCACCACCACCTTGCCGAGCGGTCCGCGCGGGCCGAAGGGGAACGACACCAGGTCGCCGTGTTCCCGGTAGGCGCTCTCCAGCACCGCGATCGCGTCGCGGAGGAATTCGGGGGCCACCCCGGCGAGCGCGTTGCCCTTGGGCCCGGGCACCTCGGAGAAGGGCCGGGCCGATGTGGTCGTGGTCATCCTTGGGCTCCTCCCGTCCTGTCCGTCACTACCGCGCGGTGAAGGTCGTGCGGACGGGCTTGTCCGGGCGGATGCTGTTCAGGACCTTCATGGAGATCTTGTCGTCGTGCGAGGTGATCCGGTACTTGCGCAGCAGCGCCTCCATCAGCACCCCGGAGGCCAGCAGCGCGAAGTGCTCCCCGATGCACACCCGCGGGCCGCCGCCGAACGGGAAGTACGCGTAGCGCGGCCGGTCGTGCTTGCCGATGAACCGGCTCGGGTCGAACTTCTCCGGGTCGGGCCAGAAGTCGGGGTGCCGGTGGGTGACCCACGGCACCAGGAACACCGAGGTGCCCTTCGGGACGAGGTAGCCGTTCAGCTCCAGGTCCTCGCGGGCCACCCGCTCGGTCATGTGCACCGAGGGGAACAGCCGCAGCGCCTCGTTGAGCGAGGCGCGGCCCAGCGTGTCGCGGTTGCCCGCGTAGTCGGCGGCCGTGCCGCCCGCCTTGTGGTGGGCGGCGATCTCCTCGGCGATCCGGTCCTGGATGTCCGGGTGCAGGCCGATCTGGTGCAGCCCGAAGGTCAGCCCCATCGCCGTGGTCTCGTGGCCCGCCATGAACAGCAGCAGCGCCTCGTTGCGCACCTCCTGCTCGGTCAGCGGCTCGCCCGTCTCCGGGTCCCCGGCCTGGCGCATACGGGAGACGATGTTGTCCCCGGCCTCGGCCGCCCCGTGGCTGCCGCTGCGCTCGATGACCCGGTCGATCAGGTCGTACAGCCCCTCCTTCGTCTTCAGGAAGCGGCGGTTGGTGGGGGAGGGGAAGCCCAGCGGGAGCTTGGGGATCTGGGTGGTGCGGGCCATGATGCCCTTGTTGGCCTCCGGGATCAGCCGGTGCAGATCGGCCTCGGCGTCGTCCAGGTCGCCGCCGAACAGGGCGCGGCCCACCACTCTCAGCGAGTAGCGCATCATCGCCTGGAACAGGTCGATGGGCGTGCCCTCGTGCTTCTCGTGCTCGACGATGATCCGCTCGGCCTCGGCGGCCATCAGCTCCGTGTAGCGGGCGACGCGCTTGGGGGTGAACAGCGGCTGGAGGATATGGCGGCGGCTGCGCCAGTAGGGGCCCTCGGTGGTCATCAGACCGCGCCCGACCAGCTCGTACGTGGCGCGGAAGCCGTCGCTGTCCCGGCCGAAGGTGCGCTCGGTGTCCATCAGCAGCTGGTGCACCAGCTCGGGGTGGTAGGCGGCGAGGATGGTCTTGCCCACCGCCACCTTGGGGCCGAACCGGTAGGAGACCAGGTCTCCGTGGTTGTGGAAGCCGTTCATCAGGAAGCCGAGCGGGTCCGCGTTGAAGTCCGGGAGCAGGCCGGCGATGGGGTGCCCCTTCGGGCCCGGAATCTCCTGGAACGGCAGCAACTGGCTCGTGGTTGACATGGGTTCCTCTCCCCGTGGCCCGGCCACCGGGGTGGTGCCCGGTGCTGCCTGGGCTGCTAAATCCGCACGTGTAAAGCAGACTTGCGATGGAACACGCGACATATGTGACGTGAAGGCCGTCAAGTCGACGTATACGTCGTCAACGCGCTGAATTAGTAGGTGGCTTGGTTCCTCTGGTCGGCGTGATCCTATATGGGGTGGCCATGTCGGCGGTACCCTCAATTTCCCGCGAGCTCCCCCAACTCGCCCTCCGCATCAATTGCTTGAATGCTCTGGAAACTCATCGACGCACCCTCTATGGTGAAGATCGTGCGAGCTGTCCACATCAAGAATTTCGGCGGCCCCGAAGTCCTCGAACTGGTCGAACTCCCGGACCCGCGCCCCGCTGAAGGGGAGCTGCTCGTCGACGTCACCCTGGCCGGAATCAACTACCGCGACACCCATCAATCCGAGGTCGGCGCCCTGCCCGGCGACGCCCTCCCGCTGATCCCCGGCATGGAGGTGGTCGGCACCGCCCCCGACGGCCGGCGCGTGGCGGCGGTCGTCCCGCGCGGCGGCTACGCCGAGCGCGTCGTCGTGCCCCAGGGGCTCGCCGTCGACATCCCCGACGCCGTGGACGACTTCTCCGCCCTGGCGCTGCTCGTCCAGGGCACCACGGCCTGGCTGCTGCTGCACGAGAGCGCCCGGCTGCGCGAGGGCGAGTCGGTGCTCGTGCACGCGGCGGCCGGCGGCGTCGGCAGCCTCGCCGTGCAGCTGGCCAAGGCCGCGGGCGCGGGCCGGGTGATCGCCGCGGCCGGCACCGAGGCCAAGCGCGCGCTGGCCCTGGACCTGGGGGCCGACGCCGTGATCGACTCCACCGCGCCCGGCCTGGCCGCCGCCGCCCGCGAGGCCAACGGCGGACGCGGCCTGGACATCGTGCTGGAGATGACCGGCGGCCACATCACCGACGAGAGCCTGACCGCGCTCGCGCCGCTCGGCCGGCTGGTCTTCTACGGCATGGCGAGCCGGAAGCCGCCCAAGCCGGTCGAGCTGCCCGCCCTGATGCAGTCCTCGGCCACCGTCTGCGGGCTGACGCTCGAAGGCGCCATGAGCCGCCCGGGGCTGCTGGAGCGGGCCATGCGCGAGCTGTTCGACGAGGTCGCGCGGGGCGGGCTGCGGGTGATCTCCGGCGGGGTCCGCCCGCTGTCCGAGGTGCGGCAGGCGCATGAGGACCTGAGCGCCCGGCGGACCGTGGGAAAGCTCGCCCTGGACCCCAGGCGGTGACCACCTGGGCCGTCGACACCGTGCGCGGCGGTGAGTGCCATGTGTGGTTCGCCGAAGCCTGCTCGGACCTCGGTCTGCTGGACCTGCTCGACGCCACCGAGCGCGAACGGTACCGGCACACGGTCGTGGAGTCCGCCCGCGCGCTGTACCTGACCGCACACGCGCTGGCCCGCCGGGTCATCGCCGCCCAGCTGGGCGCCCGCCCCGCCGATCTGCGCTTCACCGCCAGCTGCGGACGCTGCGGCAAGGCACACGGCAAGCCCGTCCTGGTGGACTCCCCGCTGCCGCTCCGACTGTCCCTCTCGCACTCCGGCCGGCGCGTGGCCGTGGCGCTGGCGCTGGGCACCGAGATCGGGGTGGACATCGAGCGGGTGGCCGAGTCGTACGACGAGCACCTGCCGTCCACCGTGCTCGCCGCGTCCGAGCGGCAGGCCCTGGCGCGCCTGCCGGAACCCGACCGGACGGCGGGCTTCACCCGCTACTGGTGCCGCAAGGAGGCCGTGCTCAAGGCCACCGGCCACGGCCTGCTGGTGGACCCGGCGCTGCTGACCGTCAGCCCGCCGGACGCCCCGCCCCGGCTGGAGCACTGGCGCGACCGGCCCGGGCCGCCGGTCCCGCCGCACCTGACCGATCTGCACCCCGGCCCCGGCTACCGCGCGGCCCTGTGCGCGCTGGGCGCCGACCCGCGCGTGATCGAACACCACGAGGCCGACGTCATGGCGGCACTCGGCTGAGCACTTCCCCGCCCTTCCCGCCCTTCCCTTCCCGACGCTCTTCCCCGACCGAGGAGGTAGCCCGATGTTCCGGGTGATCCAGTGGTACACCGGCACCATCGCCAAGAAGCAGATCAAACTCCTGGCGGAGCGCTCCGACATCGAACTCGTCGCGGTCGTCACCCAGACACCGGAGAAGGACGGGGTGGACGCGGGCGAGATCGCCGGCATCGGCCCGATCGGCGTCCGGGCCACCACCGACGTCGAGGCCGCGCTCGCCGTGGAAGCCGACTGCGTGCTGCTCAACCCGCCCTTCTGGGACGGCGAGCTGGTGGCCCGCATCCTGCGGTCCGGCAAGAACGTCGTCACCCCCACCGGCGGCTTCGACCTGCGCGGCACCCCCTTCCACGACGCGCTGGAACAGGCGGCGCGGGACGGCGGCACCACCCTCACCGGCGGCGGCAACATGCCCGGTCTGCTCAACGACGTCATGCCGCTGGTGCTCTCCGGCTACACCAGCAACGTCCGCCGCATCTGGACCCGCGAGCGCAACTTCCACCGCGACTACGCCGCCAAGGAGGTGCTGCAGCTCCTCGGCTTCGGCGCCCCGGTGGAGGAGTGCGCCCAGGACAGCGGCCGCGCCCAGATGCTGGGGCAGGCCTTCCACTGGTACGAGGGCCAGGCCGCGCACCTGGTCACCGACGCCCTCGGGCTCAAGCTCGACGAGCTGCGCACCACCGCCTGGGAGATCCTGCCCGCCCCCCGCGAGCTGCACCTCCCGGCCAGCGGGCTGACCATCCCCGAGGGCACGGCCGCCGGGATGCGCTACGAGTTCACCGGTTACGTGGACGGCAAGCCCTGGCACACCACGGTCATCGAGCACGTCGCCGAACTGGGCCTGGGGGAGGGGTGGCAGCAGTCCGAGAGCGACCCGGAGTTCACCATCCGGGTCGAGGGCGACCCCACGATCTCGGTGGACTTCGCCCACCTGGGCGTGGACGGGCTCATCCAGCTCAACGCCTCCCGCATCGTCAACCTGATCGGCCCGGTGTGCGCCGCCGAGCCCGGCTGCCGGACCATCCTGGAGCTGCCGTTCGTCAAGGCCGCCACCGCGACCACCGACTGACCCCCGCCCCGGCCGCGCCGGGCTCCGGTGGCCGGGCCTTCAGGGCCCGGCCACCCCCAGCTCCTGGGCCAGCACCGCCGCCTGTACCCGGCTGCGCAGCCCCAGCTTGCCCAGCACCCTGCTGACGTGGGTCTTCACGGTGGCCTCGGCCATGGCGAGGTGGTCGGCGATCTGGGCGTTGGACAAGCCTCGGCCCAGCGCGCCCAGCACCTCGCGTTCGCGCGGGGTGAGGGAGGCGAGCGCCGCCGGGTCGGCGGTCAGGGGCACCGGTGCGGTCTGCGGGCGGGCGAACTCGGCGATCAGCCGGCGGGTCACGGCCGGGGCGATCATGCCCTCGCCGCGGGCCACCGTCCGTACGGCCTCCAGCAGACCGGCCGCGTCGCTGTCCTTGAGGAGGAAGCCCGCGGCCCCGGCGCGCAGGGCGCCGAAGACATACTCGTCGAGGTCGAAGGTGGTCAGGACCAGCACATCGGCCAGCTGCCCGGCGACGATCTCACGGGTGGCCGAAACGCCGTCCAGGCGCGGCATCTGGATGTCCATCAGCACCAGATCGGGGCGCAGCTCCCGGGCCAGGCGTACGGCCTGCTCGCCGTCGGCCGCCTCCGCGACCACCTCGATGTCGGGCGCGGACCGCAGGATGAGCACCAGCCCGGCCCTTACGGCCAACTGGTCCTCGGCGACCACGACCCGGACCCTGCCCGACCCCGCCTCGCCCACCGCCCCGCTGACCGCCTCGCTCGCGGTGCCTCCCTCGGGTCCGTTCACTCCGGCGTACCGCTCCTTCACCGTGTCATGGCTCCTTTGCCGTCGAGGGGCAGCACCGCCCGGACTCGCCACACCGCGCCGGACGGCCCGGTGTGCGGGCCTGCGTCAAGCGTGCCGCCGAGCAGGGAGACCCGCTCGCGCATCCCGATGAGGCCCATGCCGGAGCCGGGCGCGCGGGGGCCGGGACGGGTGCCGCCGGGGCGGGTGTCGAACGGGCTGGTGACGCCGACCTCCAGGACGCCGCCGTCCAGGGGCCCGTCGGCGTCCTGGGTGAGGCGTACGGTCACCTGGCCGGGCGCCGCGTGCTTGAGGGCGTTGGTCAAGGACTCCTGAACGATGCGGTACGCGGCGAGCTCGACGGGCGCGGGCAGCGCGGCGCCGCCCGGCGGGCGGTCGTCGCACAGCGCGAACTTCAGCCCGCTGACCGGGGCGGCGTCCGAGCGGGCGCGCTCGACCAGCGCGTCGAGGGCGTCGAGGGTGGGCGCGGCGGCGGGCTCCGGCGCCCCGTCCGCGTCGCGCAACAGCTCGATCAGGCGCCGCATTTCGGCCAGGCCCAGCACGCTGTTCTCCCGGATGACGGTGAGCGCCTGGTCGGTCGCGGCGGCGTCCCCCAGGGACAGCGCGGCGGTGGAGTGGATGGCGATGGCCGACAGATGCCCGGCGACCCGGTCGTGCAGTTCGCGGGCCATGCGGCCGCGCTCGGCCACCACCGCCTCCCGCCGGTCCAGCTCGGCGAGCAGGGCCGTCCGCTCGGCCTCCAGCCGGGCGGCCTCGGCGGCCTCCTGGTGATTGCGCACGATCGCCCCGGTGCCGGCCGGGGCAAGGGTGAGCAGGGCGGTGACCAGGCCGATGAACAGCGACTCGGGGGTGCGCAGCAGCGCCACCGGGACGACCGTGGTGATCACGGTGGCCAGCGCGCACCACGGGGGCAGCCGCCGGGCCAGGGACGCCGGTCCGTAGAGGACCGCCGCGTACACCACGTCCGTGTACATCAGAACGGTCGCGATGAGCGAACCGCCGCCGCACAGGTCCACAGCGAGGGCGGCGGTGCCCAGCGCCAGGGCGGCGCGGGTGGCCACGCGGCGCAGCAGCTCGGCGCCCGCCATGGCGATCAGCGCGGTGATCGTCGACCAGGGGGGCAGCGTGACGGGGGACAGCTCGCCCAGATACACCCCGCCGCGCAGCCCCAGCCCCATCAGCAGCAGTCCGCCGAGGAGTCCGCCCAGGGCGATGGCGACGTCGACGCGGTGCGGCGGCGGCAGTCGGGGCGGCATGGGTCCATCACAACACGCGGTGGCCCCGCCTTCGTCCGCTTCCGGACGGGTCGGGGGCGCCCGGCGTACATCGAAGGATGCAGTCCGGATTCGTCGTCGCCGACGACGCGACGGCCCGGACCGCGCGGGACGGTAGGGAAGACGGGCGCGAGAAGGGAGAACGGGCCGTGATCGTCGGACTGATCGTCGCGAGCGAGGTCGGCTTCTGGGTGGTGCTGCTCGGCGGCCTGTGTGTGCGGTACGTCCTGCGCAAACCGCGGGCCGGGGCGGCGGTGCTGGCCTGCGTTCCGGTGCTGGACCTGGTGCTGCTGACCGCGACCGTGATCGATCTGCGGCGGGGCGCCGAGCCGTCGACGGCGCACGGGCTGGCCGCGGTCTACCTCGGCTTCTCCCTCGCGTACGGGCACTACATGATCACGTGGGCGGACGGGCGCTTCGCCCATCGGTTCGCGGGCGGGCCGCCCCCGGTCAAGCCGCCGAAGTACGGTGCGGCGCGGGTGCGGCACGAGTGGCGGCTGTGGCGGATGACGCTGATCGCCGCGGTGATCGCGGTGGCTGTGCTCCAGATGTGCATCTGGCTGATCGGTGACGGGGACCGCACCGACTCGATGGTGGCGTGGCAGTGGCAGATGGCGCGGATCGCGGGCATCCACTTGCTGATCGCCGTCTACTACACCATCTGGCCCCCGGAGGAGAAGAAGCCGGCCGACGAGGGGGACCGGGACCAACCCCGGTCCCTCACCAAGTCCTGATCAGCGGCTCTCGCCGGGCACCCACAGCACGTCCCCGACTTCCTTGTTGGCCGCCCGGGCCAGGATGAACAGCAGGTCGGAGAGGCGGTTGAGATAGGTGGCGGTGAGCGGATTCATGGACTCCGCGTACTCGTCGAGCGCCGCCCACGTGGAGCGCTCGGCCCGGCGCACGACGGTGCACGCCTGGTGCAGCAGGGCCGCACCGGGCGTGCCGCCGGGGAGGATGAAGCTGCGCAGCTTCTCCAGCCCTTCGAGGAAGAGGTCGCAGTCCGCCTCCAGCTTGTCGATGTAGCCCTGCTCGACGCGCAGCGGCGGATGCTGGGGGTTCTCGACCACCGGGGTGGACAGGTCCGCGCCTACGTCGAACAGGTCGTTCTGGACGCGGACCAGCACCTTGACGATCTCAGGCGGCAGCGCCCCCAGCGCGATGGCCACCCCGATCGCGGCGTTCGCCTCGTTCGCGTCGGCGTATGCGGCGATCCGCGGATCGGTCTTGGCGGTACGGCTCATGTCGCCGAGGGACGTGGTGCCCTTGTCCCCGGTGCGCGTGTAGATGCGGGTGAGTCTGACCATGCGCCCGAGCCTACGCGCGCACCGCTGCGTCTCCCTACGCCCCGGCCTTGCGGAACACCCGGGTGCCGACCGCCGTGGAGACGGCGCACAGGACGAGCCCGACCAGTGCGCCGAGACCGACGCCGCCCCAGGCGTAGTCCCCGACATACGCGGCGCGCACCGCGTCCACCAGGTAGCGGAACGGCACACAGCGCGAGACGGCGTCCAGCCAGCCCGGCGCCAGGGCCATCGGCAGCAGAACGCCGGAGAGCAGCATCGCGGGCATGTTGACGGTGCTGATGACCGGGGCGAAGCCCTGCGGGCTGTCGACCCGCATGGCCAGGGCGTACGACAGCGAGGCCAGCGAGATGGTGAGCAGGCCGACGAAGACGAAGCCGACGACCACCCCGAGCACCGGGGCGCGCAGCCCCAGGGCGACGCCGACGACCACCAGGACCAGCGACTGGACCAGCAGCAGGACCACGTCCTTGAGCGCCCGGCCCAGCAGCAGGGCGAGCCGGCTGACCGGGGTGACCCGCATCCGCTCGATCACCCCGAACTGCTTCTCGACCAGGATGCCGAAGCCCGCGAACGCGGCGCTGAACAGACCGAGCTGGATGAGCAGCCCGGGGACCAGCGTCTGCCAGGAGTCGCCCTCGCCGCCGAGTGGGACGTCGTGCAGCAGCGGGCCGAAGAAGACGAGGTAGAACATGGGCTGCAGCAGCCCGAAGACCACGCCGACCTTGGAGTCCAGGGCCTGGCGCAGATAGCGGCCGAAGATCAGGCCGGTGTCGGAGAGCAGAGGGGACACGGGTGGAGGGCTCCTTGAGTCGTCAGACGGCGAGCGGGGCGGTGTCGGGCTGTGCGGTGCCGCGCCCGGTGATGGCGATGAAGGCGTCCTGCAGGGTGGCGTCGGGCGATCCGCCGTACTCGGCCTTGAGCGCGGCGGCGGTGCCCTCGGCGACCACCGTTCCCTTGTCGACGATGACGAGCCGGTCGGCGAGCGCTTCCGCCTCGTCGAGGTAGTGGGTGGTCAGGAAGACGGTCATGGCGTGGTCGTCTCGCAGGCGTCGGATCAGCTTCCACAGGTCGGCCCGGCTGCCCGGGTCGAGCCCGGTGGTCGGCTCGTCGAGGAAGAGGACGGCGGGGCGGTGGGCGAGGCCCATGGCGATGTCCAGGCGGCGCCGCTGCCCGCCGGACAGGGCGCCGCACTTGCGGTCGAGCAGCTCGGTCAGCCCGAGGTCGGCGGCGAGTTCCTCGGCGCGGGCGGCCGCCTCGGCCTTGCCGAGCCGGTACAGCCGGCCCTGGGTGACCAGTTCCTCGCGGACGGGGACGGACGGGTCGACGCCGCCGGACTGGGCCACGTAACCGATCTTCCGGCGCACCCCCTCCGGATCGCGGGCGAGATCGCATCCGGCGACGGTCGCGGCCCCGCCGGTGGGCGGCAGCAGCGTGGTGAGCATGCGCAGGGTCGTGGTCTTGCCCGCGCCGTTGGGGCCGAGGAAGCCGACGATCTCACCCGGCCGGACGGTGAGGTCGATGCCGCGGACGGCCTCGACGGGGCCGTGCTTGGTCTGGAAGGTCCGGGCGAGCCCGGCCGTGCTGATGACAGGCATGCGCCTAGAAAAGCAGGGACACTTAAATTTTGCAACGACCCCAAAAATGCGTGGACCTCAAAAATATGGCGACACCATCGAAGCTAGGATGAGGGCATGGCGGAAGGACACAGGGAGCGGAAGAAGCGACAGGTCAAGCAGCGGATCTCGGACATGGCCACCGGGCTCTTCCTGGAGCACGGCTTCGACGCGGTCACCATCGCCGCGGTCGCCGAGGTCGCCGACGTCTCGGTCAACACCGTCTACAACTACTTCCCCGCCAAGGAAGACCTCTTCTTCGACCGCGAGGACGAGGTCGTCGAGCGCCCCTCGCAGCTCGTCCGGGAACGCGCGGCGGGCGTGCCGGCCGCGCGGGCGCTGCTCGACCAGCTGCGCCGGGACATCGCGGAGCGGAACCCGTACGCGGGGATGGAGCCGGGCTTTCCGCGCTTCATGAAGGTCGTCATGGACTCGCCCACGCTGATGGCCAGGCTGCTGCGGATGCAGGGCCGGACCGTCGACCGGCTCGCCGCCACCCTGCGCGAGGAGACCGCCGCCGCCGCGGACGACCCGACGCCCGAGTTCATCGCCCACCAGCTCGTCGGCATGCAGAACGCCGTCCACCGCAGCATCGGCCGCGCCCAGGCCGCCGGCCGCACCCCCGAGCAGATCTCGGTGGAGCTGCTGCGGCAGATCGATGTGATGGAGTCGCTGCTCAGTGATCGCGTGCTCAACTATGCGGTGAAGAACACACCGTGACGCGCCTTACTAGGGGCTGCCAGGAGGCGTGAACGGGCGTTAAGGTCCGGCCAACGGCGTCAGTTACGCAACGTACGAAAGGACGTGAACGTGGCCAGGAAGCTCGCGGTCATCGGGGCCGGACTCATGGGATCCGGCATCGCGCAGGTCTCCGCCCAGGCGGGCTGGGACGTCGTGCTCCGTGACGTGACCGACGAGGCGCTGCGCCGCGGCACCGACGCCATCCGCGCCTCGTACGACAAGTTCGTCGCCAAGGGCAAGCTGGAGGCCGAGGCCGCCGAACAGGCCCTGGCGCGCATCACCACCACGACCGACCTGGAGGCCGCCGCCGACGCGGATGTCGTCGTGGAGGCCGTCTTCGAGAAGATCGAGGTCAAGCGGGAGATCTTCCGCACCCTCGACGGTCTGGTCAAGGACGGGACGATCCTCGCCTCCAACACCTCCGCCATCCCCATCACCAAGATCGCGGCGGCCACCGAGCGCCCCGAGCGGGTCGTGGGCACCCACTTCTTCTCGCCCGTGCCGATGATGCAGCTGTGCGAGCTGGTGCGCGGATACAAGACCAGCGACGAAACCCTCGCCGCCGCACGGGAGTTCGCCGAGGGCGTCGGCAAGACCTGTATCGTCGTCAACCGCGACGTCGCGGGGTTCGTCACCACCCGTCTGATCTCCGCGCTCGTCGTCGAGGCGGCCAAGCTGTACGAGTCCGGGGTGGCCACAGCCGAGGACATCGACACCGCGTGCAAGCTGGGCTTCGGCCATGCGATGGGACCCCTCGCCACGGCCGACCTGACCGGTGTGGACATCCTGCTGCACGCCACCGAGAACATCTACACCGAGTCCCAGGACGAGAAGTTCGCGCCGCCGGAGGTCATGCGCCGCATGGTCGACGCCGGGGACATCGGACGCAAGAGCGGCGGCGGGTTCTACCGCTACTGACCAGGCCCGCCCGCACGGCCGCCCTGCCCCTGTCGCGCATCTCAAACGCAATCAGGGGCAGGTGCACCCTTGCGGGTGAATTCGGTCTCGGTTCGCTTACAAGCGGCAACTTCACCGCATGAGACACAGTCAATTCGGTAGACCAGATTGACTCAGGGGAGACAGGGGGCCCATCCCGGCGACAGCCGGGGGAGCACCACATAGGGGAGCGCATATGCACATCAGGGGCGACCACGCCGAGCTCGCCGTCGGGGGCCGACTCGACGTCCGGAGCGCGGCGGACGCCCGTACGGCCTTGCACACCGCCCTGGAATCCGGCGGTGGGGACCTCGTACTCGACCTGACCGAGCTCGACTCCTGGGACGCCACCGGGCTCGGCGTCATCATGGGGGCGCACCGGAAGGCCGGCCGGGCGGGCCGGCGGCTGGTGCTGCGCGGGGTGCCGCCCCAGATGCAGCGGCTGCTGGTGGCCACCCGGCTGCACCGGATCCTGGCCATCGAGGGCGGGCTCGAAGTGGAGTCGCTGCCGCGGGTGTGAGCGCGGAGCGGCGCCCGCGGGGCGGCGCGAGCGCGCTCCACATCGGTGGATACTGTGTGGAGATCTAGGGTTCGGTAACTCCGCCGGACACCATTCCCTTCGGCGGGCACCGCACCGGAGCGACGGCAAGGCGAGCGTGCGGACGGGCCGGAAGCTTGGGACAACGCCACGCACCTGGGGGGCTTTCACCATGGATCCGACGAACCGCGGACCCGAAGAGCACGGCCGCGACACCCCGACCCCGCACCCGGCGGAGAGCGGAAGCCCCGCACCCGCACCCGTGCGCACGGTCCAGCTGGTCTCCGGCGACCACCTGCTGACGATCAATCCGGTCGACGGCAGCGAGATAGAGCCCTGCCCGCCCGGCGAGCGGCCCGCCCGCCCCGAGCGCCGCGGCCCCGACGACCGCGCCGAGCTGCGCCGGGCCGCCGCCCCGCCGCTGCCCGCGGGGGCGGTGGCCTTCGAGGTGCCGATGCTGGAGCGCGAGGAGGAGCGCGAGCGCCTGGCGCGGCTGCTCGCCCGCGGCCGGTCGGTGCGGGTCACCGGGCCCTCCGGCGCGGGCCGCAGCACGCTGCTCGACGCCGTCGCCGCGGACTGCGACGACCTGGCGCCCGACGGGGTCGTACGCCTCTCCGGCTACCGCCGCACCGCCACCGACCTGCTGTACGAGCTCTACGCCGCCGTCTACCGCGCCCCCCTGTACCGCCCCGGCCGCGCCGAGCTGCTGGCGGCGGTCGCGGAGATCGGCGCGATCGTCGTGCTGGACGACATCGAGTTCGGCGGCGCCGCGCTGGACGAGTTCCTGGACGCGACGCCCGAGTGCGCCTTCCTGATCTCGGCCACCCCGTCCGTCGCGGCCCCTTCCACTGAATCGCACCTCGAAGAGGTCTTCCTCTCCGGGCTGAGCCGCACCGGCTCCCTGGAACTGCTCGAGCGGGCCGTACGGCGCCCCTTGGCGGAGGACGAGCGGAGCTGGGCCGCGGACCTGTGGTTCGAGTCCGAGGGGCTGCCGCTGCGGTTCATCCAGGCCGGAGCGCTGCTGCGGCAGCGCGACGCGCTGCGGGGCGAGGGCCGGCCCGCCGAGGCGCCGGGCCCGGCTGAGGCCTCCGGTGCCGCGGGGGTCCCGGGCTCCGCCGAGGCTTCCGGTTCCGCCGAGGCCTCGGGCACGGCCGGGGACCCGGGCGCGGACGCCTCCGCCGACCCCTCCACCGAGACCGGCGTACGGGGCGGCAGCCCGCTGCCGACGCTCGCCGAGGGCGCGGCCCCGGTCGCGCTGATCGCCTCCCGGCTGAGCGAGGCGGCCCGGGACACCCTGCGGTTCGCGGTCGCGCTCGGCGGCGAGTGCCCGCACCAGACGCATCTGCCCGCACTGGCCGGGGACACCCACGCCGACTCGGCCCTCGGCGAGCTGATCGCCGGCGGACTGGTCACCCCCGCGGGACAGCACTACCGGCTGGCGGTCGGCGTGGCCGAGCAACTCTCCGCCGTCGGCTACGCGGACGGGACGGCCGAGCGGGCGGGCGCCGTCGCCCGGCACTACGCCTGGTGGGCCGGCCACCCCTCGGTCGCCCCCGAACGGGTCGCCGTCGAGGCCGACGCGATCCTCACCGCCATGGCGGCCCTGGTCGCCGCCCGCGAGGCGGGCCGCGCCGAGACCGCCGTACTGCTGGCCCGCAGCGCCACCCCCGCCTTCGCCGCCGCGCTCCGCTGGGGCGCCTGGGAGCGCGCCCTGCGCCACGGCCAGGAGGCCGCCCGACTGGCCGGACAGGTCGCGGAGGAGGCGTACTTCCACCACGAGCTGGGCGTCCTCGCGCTGTGCACGGGCAATCTGGACCGGGCGCGGGCCGAGCTGGAGGCGTCGATCGGGCTGCGCGGTGTGCTGGCCGACAAGCGCGGCACGGTCGCGGGCCGGCGCGCCCTGGCCCTGGTCACCGACCGCTCCGGCGGCCCGGCGGCCGCCGGCGCCTTCGCCGCGCCCGGCGGCCGTACGGCGGCGGGCGAGGAGGTCCCGGAAGCGCGCCACGACGAGTCGGCCTCCCCGCCCGGCGGGGTGCCCGCGGGGCGGCGGGACCCGGCCGACACCGAGATCACGGTCGTCACGCCGCGGGTCGAGACGACCGAGCGCCTGAGCCGCACCGACGTGCTCGCCGCGGTCGGCACCGGCGGCGGCACGGCGGGGGACGGCCCGGGGAGTGCGGGCGGTGCCGGTTCTCCCGGCGGCGGCAGGGCCCCGCTCGGCCGCCGCTTCGCGGCGCTCACCGGCGCCCGGCGCAACCTGGTCGCGGCGGGCGCGGGCGCCCTGCTCGTGGCCGTCCTCGGCACGGTCGTGACGCTCGGCGTCACCTCGGGCGACGGGGACAAGGGCTCGGCCGACACCGTCAAGCCGAGCGGGTCGTCCTCCCGCGAGGACGACGACAAGGGGGTGACCGCCGAGGAGCCCACGACCGGCACGGGCGAGAGCCCGCAGCCGGGCCCCAGCGGCGTCTCCGGGGCGCCCACGTCCCCGTCCACGCTCGTCAGCGGCTCGCCCACCGGCTCCGGAAGCCCGACCGCCCCGTCGTCCAGCGGCGGGGCGTCCCCGACGGGTGAGCCGACGACGGCCCCGCCCTCGTCCGGGTCCACCCCGCACACCCCGACCCACCGCCCGACGACGCCGACCACCCCGCCGAGCAGCCCCACGACCAAGCCGCCCACCACCAAGCCGCCCACCACGACCCCGCCCACCAGCTCCACCACGGACCCCGGAGGCGGCACCACGACCACGGCCAGCGGCCCGGCGACCACGGCGAGCAGCTCCGCGTCCACCGGACCGACCTCATCGGCCTCGCCGGCTTCGTCGGCGTCGTCGATGTAGGAACACATGACACGGCGCGCGGCGCGGCCCGGCGATACCGGACCGCGCCGCGCGCCGTGTCGGACCCCGGACCAGCCGCGGCCTCAGAACAGCCGCAGCTTGTCGTCCTCGATGCCGCGCAGCGCGTCGTAGTCCAGGACGACACAGCCGATGCCGCGGTCCGTGGCGAGCACCCGCGCCTGGGGCTTGATCTCCTGCGCCGCGAAGATCCCCTTCACCGGGGCCAGATGCGGATCGCGGTTGAGCAGTTCGAGATAGCGGGTGAGCTGCTCCACACCGTCGATCTCCCCGCGCCGCTTGATCTCCACGGCCACCGTGCCGCCGTCGGAGTCCCGGCAGAGAATGTCCACGGGGCCAATGGCAGTGGGGTATTCACGCCGAATAAGCGTCCAGCCATCGCCAAGTGTCTCGATACGATCGGCCAGCAACTCCTGCAGATGGGCTTCCACGCCGTCCTTGATCAGACCGGGGTCCACCCCGAGTTCATGCGAGGAGTCGTGCAGCACTTCCTCCATGGTGATGATGAGCTTCTCGCCTGCTTTGTTCACCACCGTCCACACGTCGCCGTCGCCCTCCTTGAGCGTGCACGGCGGAGACATCCAGTTGAGGGGTTTGTAGGCCCTGTCGTCCGCGTGGATGGAGACGCTGCCGTCGGCCTTGATGAGGATCAGACGGGGCGCCGAGGGAAGGTGGGCCGTGAGCCGGCCGGCGTAGTCCACGGAGCAACGGGCGATGACGAGACGCATGGTCGGCAACGCTACTCGACGGCGGGTGGCCTACGCGATTCGCCCGACGGCGGGCCCCTGCGGGGGTGGCTGGTTGTGCACTCATTCTCCTGGTGCGGCCACAGTGGCCGAATTACCGTTGAATCGGGCGGTCGTCATGCGGGTACGCTCCGCCGCCGTCCGCTCATCCGTCCCTGAGACCCCCGTCACGGGGGTCGCGAGAGGAGAATCCATGTCGCTCGACGTCTCACCGGCCCTCCTTGCACAGGCCGAGCGAGGCGAGGTCGACGAAGCCGACTTCGTCGACTGCGTCCGGAACTCCCTACCTTACGCATGGGAGATGATCAGCTCCCTGGTGGCCCAGTTGAAGGTCGACGGCGGGGAATTCGCCGACAATCAGACACCGCCGCCGGACGAGCAGGCCCGCGGTCAGCTGCTGCGGGCACTCGCGAGCGACGCGATACGAGGCGCGCTGCAGCGCCACTTCGGGGTGCGGTTGGCCTTCCAGAACTGCCACCGGGTGGCGGTGTTCCCGCTGGACGCGTCGTCCGACGAGAGACTCAGCCGCTTCACCTCGCCACGCGGGCAGCTGCTGAACCAGTCACCCGAGCTGCGCGACTGCTGACCCGACTGTCCGGCTGCCGCTCCACGAGGGGGAGGTGTCTTGAGCGCGCAGGACTTCGGCACAGGAGGTCTTCAGCGCAGGAGCGGCAGCACCTCGGCGCCCAGCCGGCGCACGTTCTCCTCCGTGGCCGCCAGATCTCCCGAGCCCTCGACCAGCAGCGCGAAGCGGCGGATACCGGTGCGCTCCGCCGTCGCCGCCAGCCGGTCCGCGCACAGCCGCGGCGGCCCGACCGGGTGCAGCTCGCACAGCAGCTCGGCATAGGCGAGCGGATCGCGCATCCGGCGCGGTCGTCCGTCCACCGTCACATGCGCGTCGAGCCCCTGGCGCAGCCAGCCGGGCATGGACTTGACCAGGGTTTCCGCCGCCACGGGGCGCGCGTCCGCGATCTGCACCACTCCGGCCGAGACATGCTCGTCGGCCACCGCCGCGACCTCCTCCGGGGAGCGGCCGGCGGCCAGCGCGGATTCTCGCCACAGCCCGACCGCCTCGGCTTTCTCCTCGTCCCCGCAGTGCATCCCCAGCATCATGGGCAACCCGCGCTCGGCGGCCAGCCGCACGGTGCCCGGTGACGTACAGGCCACGATCACCGGAGGACCGGACGCCGCCCGCCCGTCCGCCGCCCCGCCGCCCAGCGCCCCGTGCGCCGCATCCGTCAGCGCCTCGTCGGGGCGTGGTACGACCGGCACCTCACGGAAGGCGAACCGGTCCCCGGCCGCGCCGACCCGTGGCTCGCGCAGCCAGCGCAGCAGCAGGTCGAGCGACTCGGGGAAGTCCCGCTCGTACGCCCGCAGGCCGGTGCCGAACACCTCCAGGTCCACCCAGGGCCCGCCCCGGCCGACACCCAGCGTGAAGCGGCCCCCGGAGACGAGGTGCAGCAGCGCGGCCTGCTCGCCCAGCGCGACGGGGTGCGCGGTCGGCAGCACGCTCACCGCCGTGCCGACGCCTATCGTGCGCGTACGGCCGAGCAGCAGCGCGGCGAGGGTGACGGCGGACGGACAGACGCCGTACGGAACGAAGTGGTGCTCGGCGAGCCACACCGCGTCCAGCCCCGCCTCTTCGGAGAGTTGTGCGGACCGTACCGCCCGGTGCAGCGCCTCCCCCTGGCCCTGACCCGGAAATTGAGCGGCGAGGATGAAAGCCCCCACACGCATTGCCATCTGCCTCCTCTTGCGGCCATCGCCGCAGCCACGGGCACCCTCCCTCGCGTAGGCATTAACGCCTGACACGTGCCAAGGGCACGGCCTGGCAAGAAGTTTTCATGATGATCGGAGGATGGTTGTGGACGCGGCTTTCCGGGACCGTGACGGTAACGCGTACGCTGGTCACAGTCAGTAGCTCTCCCAGCGTCCTTCGAGGTGCCCCGTGTCTCCACGCCGAAACCGCCCGCGAGGCGGCGACAAGCCAGTCGGCCGCCAAGACGAAGACCGCGCGGACCGCTATGGGCTGGAGTCGACGCAGAGCTGGCGGGGCGAGGAGTGGGTGGTGCGCCAGATCGGCGGTGGCGCCGCCACCAAGCACTACCGCTGCCCCGGCTGCGACCAGGAGATCCCGCCCGGTGTGCCCCATGTCGTGGCCTGGCAGCAGCACAGCGGCGTGGACGACCGCCGCCACTGGCACAAGTCCTGCTGGAACGCGAGAGACCGCCGGAGCGCGAAGCTCCAGCGGTCTCGTAACGCACCGAAGTACTAGCCGGGGTATCGGCGGATCCCGGAGGGCGTCGGCCGGTCACCCCCTGCTGTCACACGTCGCGCTTCTCCAGCAGCGCGAACGCCGCGATGAGCGCCGCGGCCGTGACCCCGGCCAGCAGCCCCAGCTGCGACCAGCCGGTGCCGAGTTCGTCGTCGATCTGGAAGAGCGCGGCCAGCGAGTTGGGGGAGGAGTACTTCTGCATCTTCTCGCCCAGGGTCTGCAGGCTGCTCGACATCATCAGGAAGGCGGGGAGGATCGCGGGCAGCAGCACCACACCGAGCATCGCGGTGATCGCGCCGGCGGAGTGGCGCAGCATGCTGCCGACCGCGAGCGAGAGAAGCCCGAGCAGCGAGACATACAGCCCGGCCCCCACGGTCGCCCCGAGCAGCTGCTTGCCGGTCGGCTCCAGGACCTCCGCCCCGCTGTGCATCCCCGAGCTCGCGAAGGCCACGAGCGCGAGCGCGGCGGTCGTGGTCACGAAGGAGAGCAGGAAGAAGACGATGGCCTTCGCGGTCAGCACGCGCGAGCGCTGCGGCGAGGCGGTGAAGGTCGTGCGGATCATCCCGGTGCCGTACTCGGAGGAGACGACGAGCACACCGAGCGTGACGATGCACAGCTGGCCGAGGAGCGTGCCGAACAGACCGGGGATGGTGGTGGGGGTGTTGGAGTAGTCGCTGTCGTTGGTGCCCGAGGCCACGAGCAGCCCGATGCCGACGACCAGCGCGCCCATGACGCTCAGCGTCCAGATCGTCGAGCGCACCGACTTGATCTTGGTCCACTCGGAGGCGATCGCATGCCCCAGGTGCGTGCGCCGGATCGGGATCGGCGAGGTGTACCCGGCGGGGGCGGCCGCGTAGGACTGCTGCGGTGCGCCCTGCATGCCCGGCTGCTGGGGCTGCATGCCCGGTTGCTGGGGCTGCTGGACCGGCTGGTGGGGCTGCATGCCCGGCTGGTGGGGTGCCTGCGGCGGCGCGGCCGGCATGCCCGGAGCGCCCGGCACGCCCTGCTGCTGGTGTGCCTGCTGGGGTGCCTGCTGCGGCGGCTGCGGCGGGGCGGACGGCTGGCCGGCCTGGGCCTGCTGCTGGTAAGGGGTCGTCATCGGGCGTCCTCGCTGTCGCGCTTGTTCAGGTCGGCGGGGGCCGGAGCGGGGGGAGCGGCCGGAGTCGGGGGAGCGGCCGGCGGCTGCGCCGGGGCGGCGGGCTGCTGCGGCGCGCCCTGTCCGACGAGGGGCTGCTGCGGCTGCCAGGGGGCCTGGCCCCCAGCGGACTGGCCCGGGGCCGCCTGACCGGGCGCGGGCGGCGGGTTGTAGCCCGGCATGGCGCCCATGGGCGGATAGCCGCCGGGCGCGCCGCCCGCGGTCGGCGGGGCGTAGCCGTACGGCCCGCCCTGCGGGGCCATGCCCGGCACGGCCTCCTGCAGCCCCGCCCGCTGGTCGGCGGTCGAGCGGTAGTCCACGGCGCCCTGCGTCATCCGCATGTACGCCTCCTCCAGCGACGCCTGGTGCGGGGAGAGTTCCCACAGGCGGACGTCCGCGTCATGCGCCAGATCGCTGATCCGCGGCAGCGGCAGCCCGGTCACCCGCAGCGCGCCGTCCTGCTCCGGCAGCACCTGGCCGCCCGCCTCGCTCAGCGCGGCGGTCAGCTTCTCGCGCTGCTCCGTCTCCCCGTCGGGCGTGCGCACCCGCGCGAAGTCCGCGGAGTTGTAGGAGATGAAGTCCTTGACGCTCATATCGGCGAGCAGCTGCCCGCGCCCGATCACGATCAGGCGGTCGGCGGTCAGCGCCATCTCGCTCATCAGGTGGCTGGAGACGAAGACCGTACGGCCCTCGGACGCCAGCTGCTTCATGAGGTTGCGGACCCACAGGATGCCCTCGGGGTCCAGGCCGTTGACCGGCTCGTCGAAGAGCAGCACCTGCGGGTCGCCCAGCAGCGCGGCCGCGATGCCCAGGCGCTGCCCCATGCCCAGCGAGAACCCCTTGGAGCGCTTCCTGGCGACGCTCTGCAGCCCGACCACGCCCAGCACCTCGTCGACCCGGCGGGCGGGGATGCCGGACAGCTGGGCCAGGCACAGCAGGTGCTGGCGGGCGCTGCGGCCGCCGTGCACGGCCTTCGCGTCGAGGAGGGCGCCCACCTGACGCGGGGCGTTGGGCAGCTTGCGGAAGGGGTAGCCGCCGACCGTGACATGGCCCGAGGTGGGCTCGTCGAGCCCCAGGATCATGCGCATCGTCGTCGACTTGCCGGAACCGTTGGGCCCCAGGAAGCCGGTGACAGTGCCAGGCCGCACCTGGAACGAAAGGTTGTACACGGCTGTCTTGGCGCCGTAGCGCTTCGTCAGGCCGACTGCCTCGATCATGCTCCGCCCCTCGTGCGATGCGTCCGGGGCGCTTGCCCCCGTGCGGGTAAGGAGGATAACCGCGCCAGGGTGGTTCCCGTTAAGCGAGAGTCGAGAGCGGATCGTAACCGCGCAGCACCCAGCCCTCCTCGGCGAAGACCGAGGCCGCCGTCTCCCGCAGCGCGAGGTCGGCCGCCGCGCGCCGGATCCAGGCCCGCGGATCGGGCCCCAACAGGCCCCGCAGCCGCGCCGAGGACGCCAGCAGCCCGGCCAGCAGGGCGCTCTGGTCGCCGCCGCCCGGCCGGGGCCTGCCGGAGGGACGGTCCGGGGCGCCGTCGGCGCCCGCGAGCACCCCCCGCGCGCTGACGTAGAGATACGCGCCGCCCAGCCGCTCCCCGGACGGCAGCACCATCGGGACGCTCGCACCCGGCAGCAGAATCCGCCGGTAGTTGGGGAACTCGGTGGCGTCCACCGACGCCAGCTGGCCGTCGTCGAGCCAGCTGACCACCAGCGGGGTCTCGGCCGCCGGGTCCGCGTACGGCGCGGTGGCGACGTACCCGTACCGCCCGATGTGCGCCGAGCAGCCGACACCTATGCCGCGCACCCGCACCGGCACCATCGGCACGGCGGCCGGGTGTCCGAGCGCGGTCAGCTTGTGGTGCAGCTGCGCCGGGGAGGCGTTGGAGCCGACCGCGATGACCGGATGGCGCTGCTCCAAGGGCGCCTGTCCGAGCCGGGCCAGCACGGCGTCGAGCGGCTCGCGCGGCGGGCCGAGGGGCGCCCCGAGCACCTGCCAGCCGCCCGGCGAGCCCGGCGAGGGCGTCAACTCCCACAGCTCGGACCCCGCGAGGAGCGCGGGCGCGGTGACGGGTCGGCCCGGATAGGTCAGCGGCCGCAACGCGGGCACATCGGCGAACCCCAGGGCGGCGAGGCTGCGGTCGGTCACAGGGGGAGGGTACGCACCGGGCGGCCCGCCCGTAAGACGGCGTGCGCCCGCGGCGCCCGATGCGCCGTCATGCGCGTGCCCCGCGCCGCACGAAGCGGGCGCGGGGCACGGGATGCGCGCATGATCCGGCGTCAGCGGATCGGGACCTCAGCGGTTCTGGACGTCAGCGGCTCTGCTGGGCCGGGACACCACGCGAGATCGGCTCGTCCTCGGTGGGGGAGCCGGCCGCGGCCACCGCGGCACCGGTCAGCGTGGCCAGCATCTCGCGGACGTTGGTCAGCTGGGCGTTGATGCTGTCGCGGCGGTTGGTGAGCGCCGCCAGCTCGCGCTCGGATTCGCTGCGGATGCGGTCGGCCTTGGCGTTGGCGTCGGCCACGATGTCCTCGGCCTGCCGCTGCGCGGTCTCCACCGTCTGGCGGGCGCGGCGCTCGGCGTCCGTACGCAGCTTCTCGGCCTCCAGGCGCAGCTGCTCCGCCCGGTGCTCGATCTCCGCCAGCCGCTTCTCGGCCTTGGCCTGACGCGAGGCCAGGTCACGCTCGGACTGCTCACGGCGCTTGGCGAGGTTCGTCTCGAAGTCCGCGGCGGCCTGGGCGGCCTTGGCGCGGGTCTCCTCGAAGAGGGAGTCGGCCTCCTCGCGCTTCTGCTGCGCGTCCTTCTGGGCCTCCTGGCGCAGCGTCGCCGCGTCGCCCTTGGCCTTCTCGACGATACGCGCGCCCTCGTCCTCCGCCTTGGCCTTGCGGTCGGCGGCGAACGACTCGGCGTCGTTGCGCACCTGCTGGGCCGCCGACTCGGCGAGCTCCCGGTGCTGCTCGGCGGCGCGGCGGGCCTCCTCGCGCAGGTCCTTGGCCTCCTCCTCGGCGAGACGGAGGATCTTCTCGACGCGTGCGCCGAGCCCCGCGTAGGACGGCTCCGCGTCGTTGATCTGGGCCTGAGCGTTCTGCGTCTCGAGGTGCAGCTCCTCGATGCGCTTTTCCAGAGAGGTGATACGGGCCAGTGCACTGTCACGGTCGGCGACGAGCTTGGTAATGCGGTCGTCCACCTGACCGCGGTCGTATCCACGCCGCACGAGCTCGAAGCCGAAGGGGGAGGAAGTGTCGCTCATGGGGTTCCTGTCGAAAGAGACCGGTGAGGTGATAGAGGGAATCCTAGGGGGCCAAACGGCGTGTCATCGAGTCAACGTCCGTTTGATCTGGAGAATGTCCAGCCTTTTGAGTGGCAGACAGCCAGACGGCTTGTCACTCGTCGGGATGATACGGACACGACACGGGCTGTGTCTCTAGCGCCCCCTCACGGAACCACTTTCACTCAGCTGCACCCGGCCCCCAGGGCCCTCAGCCGTCCGAACGCTTGCCGCTCGCCCGGGTCCCGGCACCGGCCGCCGTCTTGACCCCGCCGTTCTCCTTCCCGCCCGAGCTGCCCCCCGATGCCGGGGCCTCAAAAGACTCCAACGCCGCCAGCACGTCCTGGACACGGGAGATCTCCGCGTTGATGTCCTCTTGACGCCGTTTGAGCAGCTCCAGCTCGCGCTTGCCCTCGTCGACGATCCGCTTGGCCTCGGCCTCCGCCTCGGCGCGCCTGCGCTCGGCGTCCCGCGTGGCGTCGGCCTTCTTCTGCTCGGCCTCCTTGAGCAGCGACTCGGCCTTCTTCACGGCCGCGATACGGACCCGGCTGGCCTCGCTGTTGGCGTCGGAGACCAGCGTCTTGGCCTTCTCCTCGGCCTTCAGCAGCTGCGCGGTCGCGGCCGCGACCAGCTTGTCCACGCGCTCGCCGGTCGACTTCATCTGCTCCGCCGACTCCCGGCGGGCCCGCTCGTGCAGCTCCTCGACGTCCGCCTCGGCCCGCGCCCGCAGCTCCTCGGCCCGCTCCCGGATCGCGATCGCGTCGCCCCGGGCCTCGCCGAGCATCGTGTCGGAGTCCGTACGGGCCTTCTCCACCAGGGCGTTCGCCTGCGCGGTCGCCTCGCCGACGAGCCGCTCCGCCTCCTTGCGGGCCGCGCCGACCATCGTGTCGGCCTGCTCCTCGGCGGCGGTCGCGGTCCGCAGCGCGGCCTCCCGCGCCTCCTTCGTCAGCCGCTCGGCCTCCGCCGTGGACTCGGTGATCAGCCGGTCGACCTGGACCGCCGCCTCCGAACGCCGCTTGTTGGCGTCCTCGCGCGCGCTGTCGACCGTACGCTCGGCCTCGGCCTGCGCCTTGGAGCGAATCCGCTCCGCCTCCGCGGCGGCCTCGGCGGCCACCCGCTCCGCCTCCGCGCGGGTGCGCGCCGCGTGCTGCTGCGCCGCACCCACCGTCTCCGACGCCTCGGTGCGCAGCCGCTCGGCCTCCGCACCCGCGTCCGCCAGCAGCCGCTCGGCCTCCTTGGTCGCCTCGCCGACCAGCCGGTCGGCCTGCCCGGCCGCCTCCGAGCGGATGTTGTTGGCGTCCCCGCGGGCCTGGGCCCGGGTGCGCGCCGCGTCCTGCTCGGCCGCCGCCCGCGCGTCGGAGGCCTCCGTACGCAACTGCTGCGCCCGGGCACTCGCCTCCGAGACCAGCCGCTGGGCCTCCTCGGTCGCGCCGCTGACCAGCGTGTCGGCCTGCTCGGCCGCCTCGTTGCGGGTCTTGTTGGCGCTGCGGCGCGCGTCGTCCAGGACCTCCTGGGCCTCGGTGCGCAGCCGCTCGGCCTCGCTCGTGGCCTCGGTGATCAGCCGGTCCGCCTGCTCGGCGGCGTCCGAGCGGCGCCGGTTGGCCTCCTCGCGGGCCTGGGCCGAGAGCCGGTCCGCCTCCGCGATCGCCTCCGCGACCGTGCGCTCCGCGAGCGCCTTGGCGGCCTCCGCCTCCTCGTGCGCCTCGCGCCGCAGCCGCGCCGCGTCCTCGGCCGCCCGCTCCCGCTCGGCGTGCGCGTCCGCGCGGACCCGGTCGGCCTCCGCCTGCGCCTCGTGGCGGGTGCGGTCCGCGGCGTGCTCGGCGGCCGTACGCAGCCCGGCGATCTCCGTCTCGGCCTGCTCGTGCAGCCCCGCGACCGAGTCACGCACCGCTTGCGCGTGCTGCTCCGCCGCGGCCACCAGCTCCGCCGCGTGCCGCTCGGCCTCCTCGACCAGCCGCTGCGCCTCGGCCTGCGCCTCGGTGACCCGGTTGCGGGCGGCGGCCAGCAGCTCCTCGCTCTGCTCGTGGGCCAGGCTCCGCTCCCGCTGGGCCTCCTCGCGGGCGTCGCTCAGCGTCTCCTCGGCCTCGCGGCGGCGGCGGGCCGCCTCCTCCTGAGCGGCCGCCAGCGCCTCGGCGGCCTCCGCGCCGATGCGCTCGGCGGCGGTGTTCGCCTCCGCGCGCACCCGGTCGGCCGTGTCCTGCGCCTCGGCGCGCAGCCGCTCGGCCTCCGCGGCGGCCTCGCCGCGCAGCCGTACGGCGACCGCCTCGCCCTCCGCGCGCATGTTCGACGCGTCCGCGACGGCCTCGTCGCGCAGCCGGTCCGCCTCCGTCTCGGCCTGCTGACGCAGCGCGGCCAGCCGCTCGGCGGTCTCGCCGCGCAGCCGCTCGGTGTCCTCGGCCGCCTCCCGGCGCAGCCGCTCGGCCTCCTCGCGGGCGTCCCGCAGCGCCTGATCGGCCGAGGAGAGCCGCTGCTCGGCCTCCCCGTGCAGCCGGGTCAGCTCGGTCTCGGCCTCCTCGCGGCGGGCGGCGGCGGCCGCCTCGGCCTCCTCACGGATCCGCCGGGCGGCCTCCGCCGCCTCCGTCCTCAGCTGCTCGGCCTGGGCATCGGCCGAGGTCACCAGCTCCTCGGCCTCGCCGCGGGCCCGCTCGAGCGCCTCGTCTGCCTGGCGGCGCAGCGACGCGGCCCGCTCGATGGCCTCGGTCCGTACCCGCTCGCTCTCGGCGGTGGCGGCCGCGCGGGTCTCCTCGGCGCCCGACTTCGCCTTGGCCAGCAGGTCCTCGGCGGTACCGGCCGCCTCCTCGATCTGCTGGACGGCCTCCCGGCGGGCCTCGGCGCGGATCCGCTCGCCCTCGGCCACCGCCTCCGCGCGCAGCTGCTCGGCCTCGCCGCGCAGCCGGCGGGCCTCCTCCTGCAGCTCGACGGTCTTGGCGCGGTACTCCTTGGTGTCGTCCTTCGCCGCGCCCTTCAGCTGCTCGGCGGTGTCATGCGCCTCGGCCCGCAGCCGGTCGGCCTCGGCCTCCGCCTTGGCCCGGATCCGCTCCGCCTCGTCGGCCGCCGCCTTGGTGGTGGCCTGCGCGTTCTCCGAGGCCCGGGTCAGCACCTCCTCGGCGCTGCGGGCCGCCTTGGCCAGCTGGGCGGCCGAGTCCTCGGCGGCCTTGGCGCGCGCGGTCTCCTCCGCCTCGGCGATCAGCCGCTCGGCCTCGGCGCGGGCGTCGTCCCGTACCTGCTCGGCCTCGGCGCGCAGCGCCTCGGCCTCCTTGGTGGCCTCGCCGACCAGCCGGGCGATCTCCGCCTTGGCGGTCCGGGCGCGCTGCTCGTTGTCCGTCTCGGCGGCCGACAGGCGTTTCTCCGCCGCCTCCTTGGCCTCCGAGAGCACCTTCTCGGCCTCGAGACGCGCCTCGCGCAGCGCCGTCTCGGCCTCCTGCATCCGCAGCTCGGCCGCCCGGGTCAGCTCGGCGGCCTGCCGGCGCGCCTGGTCGGACTCGGAGGCGGTGGAGGTGCGCAGCTGCTCCGCGTGGTGGGTGGCCTCCTGCGCCTGGGCGCCGGCCGTGTTCACCAGCCGCTCGGCCTCGGCGCGGGCGCGGCGCAGGATCGCTTCGGCTTCCGAGCGGGCCGACTCCGCCTCCGCGCCGAGCCGGTCGCGGGTCTGGTCGGCCAGCCGCTGGGCCTCGGCGCGGGCCGCGGACAGGGCCTGCTCGGCCTCGGTCCGCGACTCGTCCAGGAGCCGGCGGGCCTGCGCCTCGGTACGGGCGCGCAGTTGCTCGGCCCAGGCGACGTTCTCGTTGACGTGCGACTCGACGGTGGCCCGGCGCTCGGCGAGCTCCTGGTCGAGCCGCTGACGGCGCGCCACCGCCTCGGCGTGCAGCTCGGCTTCGAGCCGCGCCTGGCGCTCGGCCTGCTCCTGCAGCAGCCGCTGGGTCTGGGCACGGGTCTCGCGCAGCTCGCGCTCGGCGTCGGCACGCAGCTGCTCGGCCTGGACCTGCGCGTTGCGCAGCAACTGCTCGGCCTGGTAGCCGAGGTTGGCGCTGTCGTAGGCAGGGCGGCTCGCGAGATTGCGGCGCGCCTCGTGCAGCTTGGCGCGCAGCACCTCGACTTGGTAGCCGAGGTCGTCGGCGTGCTGGACGGCCTTCTCCCGCTCGGTCTTCAGCCGCTCCATCTCGGCCTCGAACTTCGAGAGGTGGTCGTCAGGCTCGTAGCGGTCGTAGCCCCGCACTGCGCGGTCCCATCCGTCCCCTGGTCGCGTTGGCGGCCGGCTCCGTACCTGGGGGTGCCACGTGGCACCTCGCGGTCCCGACCTGGCGTCCGGCCGTGGCGGCCGGACCGGAGCTAGCCCTTCCGAAGAAATGGTGTCAGATCATCGGCAAAGCCTGGGCCGGACCCCGATCCCTTTCTGATCCCGTTCCCGTACCCCGGCCGAGGTTGCACTCTACCGGCCGGGGAAGCGGAAGGTCAGTGGTCCGCTTGAGTGGTGGACTTCCCCGGTCCCGCTTGTGCGGGGCGCGAGGGTCGGGTAGCCGGTCGTGATCAGCTGTTCGTGCGGTCCTCGGGGGTGCGGTCCTCGGGGGCCTGGTGGTCCGCCGCCGCCGTGACGAGCTCGGTGAGCACCCCGTGGCAGTCCTTGGGGTGCAGAAAGGTGATCCGGGAGTCCATGGAGCCGCGGCGGGGCTCCTCGTACAGCACCCGGATGCCCTTGGCGCGGACGGCCTCGGAGTCGGTGTCCACATCCGCCGTGCCGAAGGCGATGTGGTGCACCCCCTCGCCGTTCTTGGCCAGCCACTTCCCGACGGCCGAGTCCTCCCGGGTGGGCTCCAGGAGCTGCAGGTACGAGGCCCCGCCGTCCGAGGTCTCGTTGATCTTGAGCATGGCCTCGCGGACCCCCTGCTCATCGTTGGTCTCGGTGTGGAACACCTCGAAGCCGTACGTGGCACGGTAGAACTCGACGGTCTTGTCGAGGTCGAAGCAGGCGATCCCGATGTGGTCGATTCTGGTCAGCATGGTCCCAGTGCACCGCTCAACGGGTGGTTACGCAACGTGCGCGCGATCACACTGATGGCACGGTGACCCGGCGGGTACTCGTCAGTACATTGACGATAACCCTCGTTAACTTCCTTCTCCTCTGGAGGACGCACCATGACTCGGACTTCTGTGATCGTGGCGGGCGCGCGTACGCCGATGGGACGGCTGATGGGCAGCCTGCGACCCTTCTCCGGGGCGGACCTCGGCGGGGTCGCGATCAAGGGGGCGCTGGAGCGGGCCGGGATCGGCGGCGACCAGGTGGAGTACGTGATCATGGGGCAGGTGCTCCAGGCGGGCGCCGGGCAGATCCCCGCCCGGCAGGCCGCCGTGAAGGCGGGCATCCCCATGGCGGTGCCCGCGCTCACCATCAACAAGGTCTGTCTGTCCGGGCTCGACGCCATCGCGCTGGCCGACCAGCTGATCCGGGCCGGTGAGTTCGACATCGTGGTCGCCGGCGGCCAGGAGTCCATGACCAACGCCCCCCATCTGCTGCCCAAGTCCCGTCAGGGCTACAAGTACGGCGCCGTCGAAATGCTCGACGCGATGGCGTACGACGGGCTGACCGACTCGTTCGAGGGCATCGCCATGGGCGAGTCCACCGAGAAGCACAACACCCGGCTGGGCATCCTGCGCCCCGAGCAGGACGAGATCGCCGCGCTCTCCCACCAGCGGGCCGCCGCGGCCCAGAAGAACGGCGTCTTCGACGCCGAGATCACCCCGGTGGAGATCCCGCAGCGCAAGGGCGAGCCGGTGATCTTCGACAAGGACGAGGGCATCCGCCCGGAGACCACCGTGGAGTCGCTCGCCAAGCTGCGGCCCGCCTTCACCAAGGACGGGACGATCACGGCCGGGACGTCGTCGCAGATCTCGGACGGGGCGGCCGCGGTGGTGGTGATGAGCAGGGAGAAGGCGGAGGCGCTCGGCCTGGAGTGGATCGCGGAGATCGGGGCCCACGGGAATGTGGCGGGACCCGACAACTCCCTCCAGTCGCAGCCGTCCAACGCGATCGCGCACGCGCTGCGGAAGGAAGGGCTCGAGGTCGCGGATCTTGATCTGATCGAGATCAACGAGGCGTTCGCGGCGGTCGCGGTCCAGTCAATGAAGGACCTTGGTGTTTCCTCCGAAAAGGTGAATGTGAATGGCGGCGCGATCGCTCTCGGACATCCGATCGGGATGTCGGGCGCGCGCATCGTGCTGTCCCTGGCCCTGGAGCTGCGGCGGCGGGGCGGCGGCGTGGGCGCCGCTGCGCTGTGCGGCGGGGGCGGGCAGGGGGACGCGCTGATCGTCCGGGTGCCGCGGGCGTAGCGGGTTCGGCGCGTTTTGGTTCTGCGCGCTTCGGTTCCGCGCGCTTCGGTTCTGCGCGGTTTGGCGTGCGGCCGGTGGTTCTTGTCCTCGTGAGCGGAAGGGAGCGGCAGCGATGGCCGATGTGCCCACGCTGGTGGAGCAGGCGCGGCAGGGGCGGCCGCGCGCGGTGGCCCGGCTGATCTCGCTGATCGAGGGCGACTCACCGCAGCTGCGCGAGGTCATGGCCGCCCTCGCTCCGCTCGCCGGGGGCGCGTGTGTGGTCGGGGTGACCGGGTCGCCGGGGGTCGGCAAGTCGACGTCGACCTCGGCGCTGGTCACCGCGTACCGCAGGACCGGGAAGCGGGTGGGGGTGCTCGCCGTGGACCCCTCCTCGCCCTTCTCGGGCGGGGCGCTCCTCGGGGACCGGGTGCGGATGTCGGAGCACGCGTCCGACCCCGGCGTCTACATCCGCTCCATGGCCACCCGCGGCCACCTGGGCGGGCTGGCCTGGGCCGCCCCGCAGGCCATCCGGGTGCTCGACGCCGCCGGGTGCGAGGTGGTGCTGGTGGAGACGGTCGGCGTCGGACAGTCGGAGGTCGAGATCGCCGCGCAGGCCGATACGAGCGTGGTGATGCTCGCCCCCGGGATGGGCGACGGTATCCAGGCGGCCAAGGCCGGGATTCTGGAGATCGGCGATGTGTACGTGGTCAACAAGGCCGACCGGGAGGGCGCCGACGCGACGGTCCGCGAGCTGGGGCACATGCTGGGGCTCGGCGAGGCCCGTGCCCCGGGGGACTGGCGGCCGCCGATCGTGAAGACGGTGGCGGCGCGGGGCGAGGGCGTCGACGAGGTGGTCGAGGCCCTGGAGAAGCACCGGGCGTGGATGGAGGAGCGCGGGGTGCTGGCGGAGCGGCGGCTGCGGCGGGCGGCGGGCGAGGTCGAGACCATCGCCGTGACGGCGCTCCGCGCCCGGATCGGCGACCTGCACGGCGACCGGCGGCTGGGGGCGCTGGCCGAGCGGGTCGCGGCGGGAGAGCTGGACCCGTACGCGGCGGCGGACGAGCTGGTGGCGGGGGTCACCTCGGGGTGAGCTCCGCGGCGGGGTGAGTCGGTGCGTTTTCGGGTGCGGGTGCGTGCGTGGTGCGCCTGCTGTTCGTGGGTGGTGCCGGGGGCGGGGCCTCCGGGGCTGTCACCCTGGACCGCATATTTACGGCGCCGGTGACCCGAAGCGTGGTGCTGGCCGGAACTTGGCGCCACAAATATGCGTAAGCGTCCAGGGCGCCACCCCTGCACCCCCGCCCCCTCCCGTCTCGTCGGCGGCTACAGCCTCTCCGTGGCTTCCAGCCGTACGCGGCCTCCCACGTCGATCAGGCCGTCCGGCCGTGGCGCCGTCAGGATCTGTGAACCGGCGCCCTGCGCGATGTTCAGCGCGCGGCCGAGGTGGGCCGTCAGCAGCAGAGCCGCCGCGCCCGTCGCCTCGTCCTCGTCGATGCCGTCTCCGCGCCCGGGGAAGGCGCGGGCCCTGACCCGGCCGGCCGCCTCTTCCTCCCACGCCCAGGCGTAGATCCACTCGCCCGGCGGCGGCACCTGGAGGGCGTCCACCTCGGCGGCTGTGGTGTAGCGGTGGAGCGTGCGCGGCGGCGCCCACTCGGGGCGCGCCTCGATCCAGTTGAACTCCCCTTCGAGCCGGGCGCCCACCAGGCCCGCGGGCGTGACCAGTTCGGGCAGGTCGAGCAGCCAGGCCGTGCCCACGCACGGGTGGCCGGCGAACGGCAGCCGCAGCGTCGGCGTGTAGATGTCGATGACCCCGCGCTCGGGGTCATCGACGAACACGGTCTCGCTGAAGCCCAGCTTCCGCGCGAGGGCCTGGCGTTCGGCCGTCCCGGGGACGGCCGAACCCCGGCGGATCACGCCGAGCGCGTTGCCGTGGCGCCCGTCAGGCCCGCAGAAGACGCGGAGTACGTCGTATTCCGTCACCTGTGCAGTACATCACGGTGCCGGTGGTGGGGCTGTCTGGGTGAGGGTCAGTCGTCGTCCTCGTCGTCGTCCTCGTGGTGGGCCGGGGTGACCGCCCCCGTCTGCGGGTCGACGTTCACGTCGTGGGCCTTGCCGGCGAATTCGACCTCCCAGACCTTGTCGTCCAGCTCCACGGAGGTCACCGTGCCCTTGCCCGCCGCCCGGTGGGCCGCCGCGACGGCGTCGACCTTGACGGTCCGCGGCAGGGTCTCGTCCTCGTCCTTGTCGATCTTCTGGCTCAGCACCTGGCCGTGCGTCCCGATCCTGACCTCGTGCCACTTGTTGTCCTTGCCGAAGACGTCCACCTCCCAGCCGGGCCGCTCGTCGTCGCGCTCGATGGACGTCACGGTGCCCGGTACGGCCTTCACCGCCGCCTGGGCCGCCTCGTCGAGCGAAGCGGACTTCGGGGCCGAGGGGGCCGCGGCGCGGGCCGAGGGGGTGGCGGTGAGGGCGGAGGCCGCGGTCAGGGCCGAGGCGGTGGCCAGGGCCGTGGCGGCGAGGGCGGCGATGACGGTGATGCGCTTCATGTGGGTTCCTCCCCGGGTGTGTTGACGGGAACCACCGTGCCCGGGCGCGGCTGAAGCCAGGCTGAAGTCGCCTGAAGGGATCTTCAGGTTGTCTTTGGGACGCTTTCCCCATGCGTTTGCTGATCGTGGAGGACGAGCGGCGGCTCGCGGTGTCGCTGGCCAAGGGGCTCATGGCGGAGGGTTTCGCCGTGGATGTGGTGCACGACGGCCGGGAGGGGCTGCACCGGGCCCAGGAGGGGGCGTACGACCTGGTCGTCCTCGACATCATGCTGCCGGGGATGAACGGCTACCGCGTGTGCGGGGCGCTGCGGGCCGCGGGGTGCGAGGTGCCGATCCTGATGCTGACGGCGAAGGACGGGGAGTACGACGAGGCCGAGGGGCTGGACACGGGCGCCGACGACTATCTGACCAAGCCGTTCTCGTATGTGGTGCTGCTGGCGCGGGTGCGGGCGCTGCTGCGGCGGCGGGGGCAGGGGGCCTCGCCGGTGGTGCGGGTGGGGGACCTGGTGGTGGACCGGGGGGCCCGGCGGGTGGAGCGGGACGGGAGCGAGGCTCCGTTGACCGCCAAGGAGTTCTCCGTGCTGGAGCAGCTGGTGGTGCGGCCGGGGGAGATCGTCTCGAAGGCGGAGATCCTCGAGCATGTGTGGGACTTCGCGTACGAGGGCGATCCCAACATCGTCGAGGTGTATGTGAGCGCGCTGCGCCGGAAGCTGGGCGCGGGGGTCATCGAGACCGTGCGGGGGGCCGGCTATCGGCTGGTGGGTCGTGCGTAGGGCCTCGGTGCGGATGCGGGCCGCGGTGGGGGCGACGGTCGTGGTGGCCGTGGCCCTGGTGGCGGCGGGGCTCGCGGTGCTTCAGGTGCTGCGGACGAATCTGTCGGAGCAGGCCAGGCTGCAGTCCGAGGTGCGGGCGCGCTCGGTGGCCTCGAAGGTCGCCGCCGGGGTGGAGTTCGGCGGGCTCGGTCTTGGCGAGGACCCGGTGCAGATCGTGGACGGTCAGGGCCGGGTGCGGGCGGTGAGCGACGATCTGGAGGCCGTGACGGGCACGGAGAGCCGTTCGGTGGTGCCGGTGAGCGTCGAGGTGGAGGACGAGGACGACCCCGGGGCCGTGGCGGCGAAGCCCCGGTTCACTGAGGGCACCGCGCGGGTGGACGGGGAGGAGGCGGAGTACCAGTGGGCCGCGATGCGGGTGATCACCCCGGCGGAGGAGTCCGTCACGGTGTACGCGGGCGCCCCGCTCGCCACCGGAACCGTCGGGTCGGTACGGGACGCCATGCTGCTCGGACTGCCCCTGCTGTCGGCGGTGGTGGCGGTGGTGACCTGGCTGGTGACCCGCCGCGCCCTGCGGCCGGTGGAGGCGATCCGGCGGGAGATGGCGGCCATAACGGCCAGTACGGATCTGTCCCGGCGGGTGCCGGTGCCCCGGTCGCGGGACGAGGTGGCCCGGCTGGCGCGGACGACGAACGAGACGCTCGCGGCGCTGGAGGGGGCGGTGGAGCGGCAGCGGGCGTTCGTCGCCGACGCCTCGCATGAGCTGCGCAGCCCCATCGCCTCGCTGCGCACCCAGCTGGAGGTGGGCGCGGCGCATCCCGGGCTGCTGGATGTGGACGGCGCCGTGGAGGACGTGGTGCGGCTGCAGCGGCTGGCGGGCGATCTGCTGCTGCTGGCCCGGCTGGACGCCGGGGAGCGGCCCTCGGGGGCCCGGGTGGTCCTCGCGGAGCTGGTGCGCGAGGAGTTGGCGCAGCGGGTGGGGGACCGGGTGGCGGTGCGCTGTGAGCTGGGGCCGGTGGCGGTCGCCGGGTCGCGCGGGCAGCTGGCGCGGGTGCTGGGGAATCTGCTGGACAACGCGCAGCGGCACGCCCGCGACGAGGTGCGGGTGACGGTGCGGGAGGAGGGCGGCTGGGGGGTCGTGGAGGTCGCCGACGACGGGAGCGGCGTGCCCGAGGGGGAGCGGGAGCGCGTCTTCGAGCGGTTCGTACGGCTCGACGACGCGCGCAGCCGCGACGACGGCGGGGCCGGGCTCGGCCTCGCCATCGCGCGCGACGTGGTGCTGCGGCACGGCGGACGGCTGGGTGTGCGGACCGCGCCGGGCGGGGGTGCGCTGTTCGAGGTGCGGCTGCCGCGCGATCCCGCCGCGTGAGCCTCGCGCGTCTAGACGCGGCCGCGCTGGGTCCGCAGATGCTCGGCGATCGGGGCCAGCGAGGCGTGGACGGCGTCGAGGGCTTCCGGGCTGAGCAGGTCGATGAAGTGCTTGCGCACCGACTCGACATGGTGCGGCGCGACCTTGCGCATGGTCTCCCAGCCGTCTTCGGTGAGCACCGCGTAGAGCCCGCGCCGGTCGGACTCGCAGTGCTCGCGGCGGACGAGGCCCGCGTTCTCCATCCGGGTGATCTGGTGGGAGAGGCGGCTCTTGGACTGCAGGGTGGCGGCGGCCAGGTCGCTCATGCGCATCCGGTGGCCTTCCGACTCCGAGAGGTTGACCAGGATCTCGTAGTCGTTCATCGTCAGGCCGAACGGCTGGAGGTCTCGTTCGAGTTGATAGGTCAGCAGCCTGCTGACGTCCAGGTGGATGCGCCAGGCGCGCTGTTCCTCGTCGCTGAGCCAGCGCGTGCCGTTCTCGGTCTCCATAGGAAGCATTCTACCGGTAGAAGTTGAATTTCGAACCAATGGATATGAGGTCACCTGTTCGAGGTTACACTCCGCATGCTCCCGCTCACGAACCGGTGCCGCCCGTGGTCCCTATGGGCACCTCGGCCATGAGCTCTTCCGTCGACTGCAGCAGGACGGTCCCCGCGCCGACGAACTCGAACTGGTGCTCCTCGCCCGAGGTGCCCCCGAGCCCGGTGTGCGCCCGGATGCCGCCGAGCACGCCGCGCAAGTACTCGTGATCGTAGTGGTGGTTGGGGGTGGGGCAGTCCGCCCAGCCGACGAGGGCCTGCGGATCGACGCGGATCGGCGGCTCCATGAAGACCACCGGGCCGTTGGAGGCCGCGACGAACTTGCCGGTGCCGATCAGGGTGAGGAAGCCCGGGACGATCGACTGCTTGAGGGAGAGCGAGGGCTGGAAGGCGAGCAGATTGCCCGACCGGATGGTCAGATTGCCGTCGTCGAGGTCGTAGGAGTTGACGTCGAAGGCCCGGTCCGCGAGCACCATCTTGCCCTGCCCCTCGGCCACCACCCAGTCCGCGGCGTGCAGCGGGGAGTGGAAGCTGTGCGCGATGAGGTGGTCCAGCCGGCCCAGGCCCACGCCCTGGAAGTCGATCCGCCCGTAATAGGCGATCATCTTCCCCTTCTGCAAGAACCACTGGCCGTTCAGCTCCACGCTGAAGGCGTACGGATTGATGTTGTCGTCGACCGGGAGGGTGTACGCGTCGTGGATGACGGGGCCGTTCACAGCTTCTCCTCCGATGCCTGGACATACACCGTGCCGGTGCCCGAGAGCTCCAGCTGAAAGGCCTCTCCCGAACCGCGGCCGACCATCTCGCGCCAGCCGAGCGCGGTCGAGAGCTTGTTGCGGACGTCACCGCGGTGGGCGACATACGCCTGCGGGTCGACATGGACCGGGCGGCCGGGGGCGATCGGCAGCTGGATCACCCCGCCGTGCGCCATCACCGCCGCCGAGCCGTGCCCCTCCAGGGTGGTGGTGAACAGCCCCTGGCCGGTGACCTGTCCGCGCACGATGCCCATCACCCCGCCCTGCGAGCCCATGAACATCGTGCCCTGGCGCAGCGACCCGTCGAAGGCGAGCAGCCGGTCCGACTCGACGTACAGCTTGTCGCCGGCCAGGTGGACCACCTCGACATGGTGGCCGCCGTGGCCGAACATCACCGTGCCGCTGCCCTCGACGGTCATCAGCGGCGTCGCCTCGCCCGCGACCCGGCGGCCGATCATGCCCATCACCCCGCGCTGCCCACCGGTGATGCTCGGCGTGAACCGCACCTCGCCCCGGTAGGCCAGCATCGCGCCGCGCTGGCTGAAGAGCGTCTGACCGGGCTGCACCTGCGCCTCGACCATGCGTGAGTTGAGGACGTTGAAGGGCATCAGATGTCCCCACCGATCGTGTTGCGCTCGCTCGGCTGTACGTACACCAGTCCCTCGCCCTCGAACCGGATCTGGAACGCCTCGCCCGAGCCCTCCCCTATGAGCGTGCGGAAGTTCACCCCGGACTGGAAGTGCTGCTTGAGCTTGCCCGTGTGGGCGATGTACGCGCCCGGGTCGACCTGCAGCGGCAGCTGCGGGGTGACGCGCAGCACCACCGCCGTGCCGTCGGAGAGGATGGCCGCCTGCCCGGTGCCCTCGACGGTCGTGGTGAACAGGCCGTTGCCCTGCGAGGAGCCGCGCAGCCCGGTGAAGGTGGTCCCGGTGCGCAGCGCGGCGTCCGCGCACAGCAGATTGCTGGCCTCCACATGAAGCGTCTCGCCGTGCAGCGACACCAGGCTGATCTCGCTCGCCCGGTCGGCGAAGTAGCAGGTGCCGTGCCCCTTGACCTCCATGACCTCCATCTGCTCGCCGGTGAGCCGCCGGGTCACCATCCCGCGCAGCCCCTCCCCGCCGCCCGTTCTCTTCTTGAAGGTCATCTCCCCCTCGTACGCGACCATCGAGCCGTTCTTGGCCTTCACGGAATCGCCGGTCATGTCGACGGCGAGCACCTTGCTTCCCTGGAGCCGAAACTGAGCCACGGATCCGACGTTATCGGGACCGAACGCCGCGGAACAGGGACAGCCGGACCCCGGCGTGGTGATCGGTTACGAGGCTGCGACAATGCGAGGGGAGCTTGTGCATCACTTCACAAGCTCTGTTCTCCCGTCCTCTTCTCAAAGGTGCTGCTCCCGTGGACTTCAAGACCGCCACCGCCCTGCGGCGGCTCCGCCTGGTCTCCGCGCCCGAGGCCGTCTCCTTCCTCCTGCTGCTCCTGTGCTCGGTGCTCAAGCGCACGACCGACTTCAACGCGGTCCCGGTGATGGGCATGGTGCACGGCATCCTCTTCATCCTGTACGTGGTCTTCTGGCTGGACGCCTGGAAGCGCGCCCAGTGGGACCGCAAGACCGCCGCGATCTACTTCGTCCTCTCGATCCTGCCGACCGGCGGCTTCTTCGCCGAGCGCAAGCTCAAGCGGGAGGCGGAGGCCAGCGTGATCGCCGACCGGGCGCGCCGTGAGGGCGTGGTCAACGCATGATCGTCGCCTTCTCCGTGACGCCGCTCGGCGTCGGCGAGGACGTGGGGGAGTACGTCGCGGACGCGGTCCGGGTGGTGCGCGAATCGGGCCTGCCGAACCGTACGGACGCGATGTTCACGTCCGTCGAAGGCGAGTGGGACCAGGTCATGGACGTCGTCAAGCGGGCCGTCGCGGCCGTGGAGGCGCGGGCGCCGCGGGTGTCCGTGGTCCTCAAGGCGGACATCCGCCCGGGCGTCACCGACGGGCTGACCTCGAAGGTCGAGACGGTCGAGCGCCACCTGTCGGGCTGACACACCGCCTACCCGCCCCCCTCCAGCAGCGCCGTCCCCAGCGGCGTGCGCTCGTACAGCACCCGGTGGCCGTCGCGGCGCGACGTCAGCAGGCCGGCCGAGCGCAGCACCGCCAGATGCGCCGAGACCGACGACGGCGCCAGGCCCAGCCGCTGGGCCAGCGCCGTCGTGGAGGCGGGCTCCTCCAGACCGCTGAGGACGGCCGCGCGGCCCGCGCCGAGGAGCCGTACGAGCGCGTCCGCCGCGCCCTCGGCGGGCTCCTGCCAGAGCCCGCCCACCCCCCGCGCCGGATAGATCACCGTCGGCTGCCACGGTGGGGCGAAGCCGCTCACCACGTCCGGCCAGACGAAGACGCTCGGCATCAGCAGCAGGCCCCGGCCGTCCAGCCGCTGCACCTCCGGGTCCCCGCCCCGGGTGCGGACCGTCAGCCGCCCCTCGGCCCAGTCCACCACCGGGCGCAGATCGGCGAACAGCCGTTCCAGGCCGCCGTCGGCCAGCTGCCGGGCGCGATAGGCCACATCGGCCTCCAGCAGGGCGCGCACCCGGGGCCAGTCCGGGGCGAGCAGCGCATGCCAGATCTGCTCGGTCAGATCCCCGAGCCGCCGCACCGCCCGCGCCGGATCGTCCAGCAGCGCGCGCCCGGCCGGGGACTCGGCCGCCCCCGGCGTATAGGCCATGGACCGCACCATCTCCCGGTGGGCGGCCGCCGGCTCGGTGGCCCGCAGTCGCGCCAGCTCCTCCTCGACCGAGGGATACGGCGCCTCCGGGGGCGGCCCCAGGAAGTCGGGGGTGTAGCCGCGGATCGGCATGAACAGCGTGAACAGGGAAAGGTCGAGCCCGGCCACGGCCGAGCGGACCCGTCGCAGCCACGGCAGGTGGTAGGGGTGCCGCTCGGGGCGCAGCAGCGTCCGTACCGCCTCGTGCGTCTGGCCCAGCGGGGAGATGGCGAACCGGCAGCGCAGTAAGTCGTCCGTCCCGAAACTCATGCGCAGCGGCATGTCTCACCCTCTGTCAGGATTCGCCTCAAGGTCGCGCCTCAAGGTCGCGCCTCAAGGTTCGCCTCAAGATTCGCCTCAGGCCGAAACACTAGAGCTTCCCGGATCGCCGGGGCACGCTGCCGCCATGCCAACGCCTTCCGGGTCCGGGACGACGGACCCCACCCCGACGCGCCCTGCCGCAGACGCCTCCCGACCCGAGCCCGCGGCCGAGGGCGCCGGGGGTGGCGTCGCCCCGGAACCCCGCCCGGGAGGCGCTGGCTACCCGGCCGTCTTCGCGGTGCGCGAGTTCCGGGCCGTCTTCCTCGCGCATGTGCTCTCCATGCTCGGCGAGGTGGTCTGCGGCATCGCGCTGTCCGTCCTGGTCTTCCAGGTCACCGGGTCGCCGCTGCTGAGCGCCCTGGCCTTCGCCTTCGCCCTGCTCCCGTACGTCATCGGCGGCACCCTGCTGTCCGCCGTCGCCGACCGCTACCCCGCCCGCCGGGTGCTCGTCGTCTGCGATCTGATCAGCGCCGTCTGTGTGGCCGCGATGGTGGTGCCTGGCATGCCCGTCGGGTGGCTGCTGGTGCTGCGCTGCGTTGCCGCCGCCATCTCCCCGGTGTTCACCGGGACGCGGGCCGCGACGCTCGGCGACATCCTGGGGGAGGGCGATCTGTTCGTGCTGGGCCGCTCCGTCATCCGGCTGAGCGCGCAGGGCGCGCAGCTCGTCGGGTTCGCCGCGGGCGGGGCGCTGCTGACCGCGGTCTCCCCGCGCGCCGTGCTCGCGATCACGGCGGCCTCGTTCGTGGGGTCGGCGCTGGTGCTGCGGCTGGGCACCCGCCGCCGTCCGGCCCGTACGGACGGCCGCCGGGGCGCGCTGCTGGGCGACTCGCTGCGCGGTATGCGGCAGCTGTTCGCCGTTCCGCGGATCCGGGCCCTGTTCCTGCTGAACTGGGTGCCGCCGACGTTCGTGGTGATGTCGGAGGCGCTGATGACCCCGTACTCCGACGGGCTCGGCCTCGGCTCGACCGGGCTCGGGCTGCTGATGTGCGGGATGCCGGTCGGGGCGATCGTCAGCGAGACCCTGGCGGGCACGCTGCTCGGCCCGGCCGGCCGGGCGCGGCTGACGCTCGTGGTGGCGGTGGCGTGCACGCTGCCCTCCCTGGGGTACGTCTTCGAGCCCTCGTTCGGCTGGGCGCTGGCGCTCCAGGTGGCGACGGGCTGCGGGATGGCGTACAGCCTCGGCCTCGACCAGTGGTTCATGGCGGCCGTGCCGGAGGAGCTGCGGGGGCGGGCGATGACGCTGCTGGGGGCCGGGCTGATGACCGCGCAGGGCCTGGGCATGGCGGTGGCGGGCGCGGTCGCCGAGCTCGCGCCGGTGCATCTGGTGGTGACCGGGGCGGGGGTGTGCGGCACGGTGTGCTCGCTGCTGGCGGTGGCGCTGGTGCGGCGCCGTACGGCACGGCCGCACGTCACGGGCGGTGCGGGGGGAGGGTGATCGTGTGCCGGGCCCGAAAGGTGAGACTGGGCTGACCACGATATGACCGGCCGGTAGGGTCGGTGATGTGCCCAAGCCGCTCAGCCTCTCCTTCGACCCCATCGCCCGCGCAGACGAACTGTGGAAGCGACGGTGGGGGTCCGTACCGTCGATGGCCGCGATCACCTCGATCATGCGGGCCCAGCAGATCCTGCTGGCCCAGGTCGACGCGGTGGTCAAGCCGTACGGACTGACCTTCGCCCGCTACGAGGCGCTGGTGCTGCTCACCTTCTCCCAGGCAGGTGAGCTGCCGATGTCCAAGATCGGCGAGCGGCTGATGGTCCACCCCACCTCGGTGACCAACACCGTGGACCGCCTGGTCAAGTCCGGTCTGGTGGCCAAGCGGCCGAACCCGAACGACGGCCGCGGGACGCTCGCCTCCATCACCGACCGGGGCCGTGAGGTGGTCGAGTCGGCCACCCGCGACCTGATGGCGATGGACTTCGGCCTCGGGGTGTACGACGCCGAGGACTGCTCCGGCATCTTCGAGATGCTGCGGCCCCTGCGGGTCGCGGCGGGCGACTTCGACGAGCGGTGACACCGGCCGGGGCGGCGATACCGGCCGGGGCGGCGATCCCGGTGGGGGCGCCGTCACCGGTGGGGGTGGCGAAGATCGCCCCGGAACGGACGGTTACGCTCGACGTCATGAAGCGAAGCGTATTGACGCGCTACCGGACCATGGCCTATGTGACGGGCGTCCTGCTGATCCTGCTCACGATCGGTGTGATCGCCAAGTATCTGCTGGACGTGGACGGCGCGTCCGGCTTCGTCAGCGTCGTCGGTATCGCACACGGCTGGCTCTACGTCCTCTACCTGGTCTTCGCCTTCGACCTCGGCTCCAAGGCGAAGTGGCCCTTCGGCAAGCTGGCCTGGGTGCTGCTAGCGGGCACCGTCCCCACGGCGGTGTTCTTCGTCGAGCGCAAGGTCGTGGCCGAGATCGAGCCGCTGGTCAGCGGCGCCGAGCCGGAACCGGCCAAGGCCTGAGGGCACCGCCCCGGGTCCCGCCCGTCCCCCGAACGGACCGGTGGGGCCCGTGTCGCTTCGCCAGATACTAGGGCGTCCTAGTAAATTTGTGTCCATGGACGCCGAAGGCATTGAGGCGGGCCGCCGGCGCTGGCAGGCCCGGTACGACGCCGCACGCGAGCGTGAGGCAGCCGGGGGCGCGGGGGCGCGGCCCGCAAGGGACTGGACGCGCTCCACGCTGTCCGGGGACCCCGTCGATCCGGTCTACGGACCGGCCCCCGGCGACAGCGTCGCGGGCTTCGAGCGCATCGGCTGGCCCGGTGAGTTCCCCTACACCCGCGGTCTGTACGCCACCGGCTACCGCGGCCGCCCCTGGACCATCCGCCAGTTCGCCGGCTTCGGAAACGCCGAGCAGACCAACGAGCGCTACAAGATGATCCTGAAGGCGGGCGGCGGCGGTCTGTCGGTGGCCTTCGACATGCCGACGCTCATGGGCCGCGACTCCGACGACCCGCGCTCGCTGGGCGAGGTCGGCCACTGCGGCGTCGCCGTCGACTCCGCCGCCGACATGGAGATCCTCTTCAAGGACATCCCGCTCGGCGACGTCACCACCTCGATGACGATCAGCGGCCCCGCCGTCCCCGTCTTCTGCATGTACCTGGTCGCCGCCGAGCGCCAGGGCGTCGACCCCTCCGTGCTGAACGGCACGCTCCAGACGGACATCTTCAAGGAGTACATCGCGCAGAAGGAGTGGCTCTTCCGGCCGGAGCCGCATCTGCGTCTGATCGGCGACCTGATGGAGCACTGTGTGCGCGCCATCCCCGCGTACAAGCCGCTGTCGGTCTCCGGCTACCACATCCGCGAGGCGGGGGCCACGGCCGCCCAGGAGCTCGCGTACACCCTCGCCGACGGCTTCGGATACGCCGAGCTGGGGCTCTCCCGCGGGCTCGACATCGACACCTTCGCCCCCGGCCTGTCCTTCTTCTTCGACGCGCACATCGACTTCTTCGAGGAGATCGCCAAGTTCCGCGCGGCCCGCCGGATCTGGGCCCGCTGGATGCGCGATGTGTACGGGGCGAAGACCGAGAAGGCGCAGTGGCTGCGCTTCCACACCCAGACCGCCGGGGTCTCGCTGACCGCACAGCAGCCGTACAACAACGTCGTGCGCACCGCAGTGGAGGCGCTGTCCGCGGTGCTCGGCGGCACCAACTCGCTGCACACCAACGCCCTGGACGAGACGCTCGCGCTGCCCAGCGAACAGGCCGCCGAGATCGCCCTGCGCACCCAGCAGGTGCTGATGGAGGAGACCGGCATCCTCAATGTCGCCGACCCGCTGGGCGGTTCCTGGTACGTCGAGGCGCTGACCGACCGCATCGAGGCCGACGCCGAGAAGATCTTCGAGCAGATCAAGGAGCGCGGCCGCCGGGCGGTGCCGGACGGACAGCACCCCATCGGGCTGATGACCTCCGGCATTCTGCGCGGCATCGAGGACGGCTGGTTCACCGGCGAGATCGCCGAGTCGGCCTTCCGGTACCAGCGGGCGCTGGAGAAGGGCGACAAGAAGGTCGTCGGCGTCAACTGCCACGAGGGCTCGGTCACGGGCGACCTGGAGATCCTGCGGGTCGGCCATGAGGTGGAGCACGAGCAGGTGCGGGCGCTCGCCGCCCGCAAACAGGCCAGGGACGACGCCCGGGTGGCCGATGCCCTGCGGGGGATGCTGGCCGCCGCCCGCGACGGCTCGAACATGATCGGGCCGATGCTGGAGGCGGCCCGGGCGGAGGCGACCCTCGGCGAGATCTGCGGTGCGCTGCGCGAGGAGTGGGGCGGCTACACGGAGCCGGCCGGCTTCTGAGGTGTGGCCGGTCTGGTCGCCGGTCTGTGGGCCGGCCCCGCCTCGTCCCGTTCCGCTACCGCCGGGAGGCCGTAGAGCAGCACCTGGGCGAAGTCGCGTGCCCAGGGCTCGTCGACGGGGTCGGCGCTCACCAGGGTGCGGTGCAGCACCGCGCCGGCGATCACATCGAAGATCATGTCCGCGCTGCGGGCCGCCGCTTCGGGGTCGGCCTCCCGCGGCAGTTCGCCGCGGGCCTGGGCGCGCTCCCGGCCGAGCAGCACCAGCCGCTTCTGCCGGTCGACGATGGCGGTGCGGATCCGCTCGCGCAGCGCCTCGTCGCGGGTGGCCTCGGCGACCACGGCCATCAGCGAGGTCCCGGCCTCCGGGCGCGCCAGCAGCGCGGCGAACCGGAGCACCGTCTCCTCCACATCGGCGCGCAGCGACCCCAGGTCGGGCAGTTCCAGCTGTTCGTCGAGGAGGGCCGCGACCGCGTCCACCACCAGCTCGCTCTTGTTCGTCCAGCGGCGGTAGAGGGTGGTCTTGGCCACGCCCGCCCGGGCCGCCACATCGCCCATCGTCAGCTTGGACCAGCCGAGCTCGACCAGGGCGGCCCGCGTCGCGCCGAGAATGGCGCGGTCGGCCTCGGCACTGCGGGGGCGGCCGGTGCGCCGCGCTGGCGGGCTCATGCCCGTGACCATACCCGGACGGGCACCAGGCCCCCTGGATCTCCGGAGCCGCTTCCAGTTACGCTACGGCTCGTAGCGTAAGGGGATGCGCTTTTCCATTCACCGCGGGAAGAGGGGAGGATAGGACCATGCAGCCACGGAACATGTCCATGAGTGGAGTGGTCGACCTCGCCGCGGTGAAGGCGGCCGGCGAAGCGAAGCAGAAGGCGGAGAAGGCGCGGGCCGAGGCGGCCCGCACGGGCGGTGTCGCCCCCACCCGTCTGGTCTTCGACGTCGACGAGGCGGGTTTCCAGCAGGATGTCCTGCAGCGCTCCACCGAAGTACCGGTCGTCATCGACTTCTGGGCCGAGTGGTGCGAGCCGTGCAAGCAGCTCGGTCCGATCCTCGAGCGGCTGGCGGGGGAGTACGCGGGCCGCTTCGTCCTGGCGAAGATCGACGTCGACGCCAATCAGATGCTCTTCCAGCAGTTCGGGGTGCAGGGCATCCCCGCCGTGTTCGCGGTGGTCGCCGGCCAGCCGGTGCCGCTCTTCCAGGGCGCCGCGCCCGAGGCGCAGATCCGGCAGGTGCTCGACCAGCTGATCGCGGCGGCGGAGCAGCAGTTCGGCATCGTGGGCGCCCCGGTGCAGGACGCGGGCGCCGAGGCCGGAGAGGCCGTCGCACAGCAGCCCGTGACCCCGTACGACAGCGCGCTCGCGGCGGCGCACGAGGCGCTGGACGCCGGTGATCTCGGCGGCGCGGTGCAGGCGTACAAGAACGTGCTGGCCGACGACCCGGGCAACAGCGAGGCGAAGCTGGGCCTGGCGCAGGCCGAGCTGCTGAGCCGGGTGCAGGGGACGGACGCGCAGCAGGTGCGCAAGGCGGCGGCCGACAATCCGGCGGACCCGGCGGCGCAGATCGCGGCGGCCGACCTGGACCTGGTGGGGGGTCATGTGGAGGACGCCTTCGGGCGGTTGGTGGAAGCCGTGCGGCGCACGGTGGGGGAGGACCGGGAGCGCGCGCGGCTCCATCTGCTGGGGCTCTTCGAGGTGATCGGCGCGGACGACCCGCGGGTGGTTTCGGCGCGGGGCGCGTTGGCGCGCGTGCTGTTCTGACCTCTGCCACCTCAAACAAAGGAGCGGCCGCGCTTTACCAAAACTTGGTAAACGCGGTCGCTGTAACTGACGGTAAGTAAACGTCAGGTTTTTGTCCGGTCATGGTGTGAATCTCCCCCTCTTTTCGGGCATGTTGCGGCGACCCTGAGTGCTCGGTCTCTATCAGCCTGCCGCAGTACGGTTATCCGCCCGTTACTCGCTAGTAACGAACCCCTTGTGCACCTGCCCGTAAATGCACCACGATCGGCCAAGCTCGGTCCCATTTCCCGCAGCCCGGCATCCGGTCGGTGCGATCGGCGCGATGGGTCCCCACCGGGTAGGCCGGCGGCAGTGGCGTCGGCCGTGGACAGGGGGGTCTCTGCCTTCCGGCAGGGCCTGTCCAGGAGGTTGCGCGAAGGCGTGGCCAGTGGTTGTCGCTCGGGGGTGATCGCCGGTGTTTCGGGTGCGGTTCGCGCCTGTGAGACGTGGGCGCTCTCCTTCCCGAGGACGTAGCACTTCTCCCATCCCAGGCTCGGGCCTCGGCCCCGGCCGGAGATGTACGTCCGAGAAGGAGGAAAGTCATGGAGTCCCAGGCTCGTGGCGGGACCAGATGGAAGCGATTTGCCGTTGTCATGGTGCCGAGCGTCGCTGCCACGGCCGCGATCGGTGTAGCCCTCGCGCAGGGTGCGCTCGCGGCCTCGTTCAGCGTGTCCGGCCAGCAGTTCAAGGTGAAGGTGGTCAAGCTCGAGGGCAAGGGGTTCGTCCAGTACGGCACCCTTGACACACAGCACGGGGGCAAGAAGATCCCCGTCGCCGTGTCGGCGTTCAAGAGCGCCAAGCTCAAGGGGCTGTGCCAGTCGGTGGTGGTCCCGGTCCCGCTGTTCGGCGATGTCTCGCTGAAGCTGACGGCCGGCAACGGCGACAAGGAGGTCGTGGCGAAGAACCTCTTCATCGACCTCGACCAGCTCGACGCGGACGCCACGTTCCGCGGCATCAACATCGGTGTGGCGGCCGGCGACACCACCAAGGGTCCCAAGAACGACTCGAACAAGAAGGACCCCGGTTCATTCGGTCAGGAAGCCGACTCGGTGACGCTGACCGATGTCAAGCAGACCGCATGGGCGACCAACGCGGGCACGTTCAAGCTCTCCGGCCTCTCCATGTCGGTCAGCAAGGGCAAGAACGAGTGCTTCTGACCCGTTGAGCGGGGTGGGGGGCCGTGTCGGTTGCCCCCCACCCGGCATCGCTCAGCGGCGTCCGGGGCACCGGACCGCGCCAATCAGTACCGATCAGAACACTTGCGATCGTCCAGATCGCCGGCCCCAGGGAGCTGTTTTCATTGAGTGCCGAGTCGCCGGGGGCGCGTGACCGTATCAGCAGCCTGCGCACGGCTTTCAAGTATTGGCGCTGGCAGCGCCCGTTCTGGGCAGGGCTCTTGACCATGCTGGGCGGGCTGCCGATCGGGTACCTGCCGTATGCCAACGTCACCTTGGGTCAGCTGACCGTCCGGATGTCCACCACCACGGGGTCCGGATCGCTGATCATCGGCGTCCTGCTGGTAGTGCTGGGCCTGACCATGTGGTTCCAGCCCATCGTGCGGGTCTTCGCGGGAGTCGCCACGATCCTGCTGGGCCTGGTCTCGATCCCCGTGGCCAACTTCGGGGGGTTCGTGGTGGGCTTCCTGCTCGCGCTGTTCGGCGGCGGGATGAGCGTCGCCTGGGCGCCGGGTGAGGCTTCCACCGAGCAGCCGGCGAAGGACGCGGGGCCGGCGCCCACCGAGGGCGCGGACGGTGTGGACGGCGCAGGCGGCGGCGAGCCGGAGCCGGCCGTCGCGGGGGCCGCGCCGGACCAGGAATCCAGGGATGGGAGGCACCGTGCGGGGTGAACAAGAGCAGTCGGAGGGTGCGAGCGTCGCGAGTTCACGCCGGGCGAGAACGGGGCCGCGGCACGCGGCCCCCAAGAAGTCGATGCTCACCCGCCTTCAGGTGCCCGCCGGCAAGGCGATAGCGCTCGCCGCCATGCCGACGGCCGTGCTGATGGGCATGGGCCTGACCCCGCAGCTCGCCCAGGCGACCTCCAGGGCCGAGGACCGCTACAAGCCCGGACCGTGCGTCTCCCAGCCCGACGAGGCCGACAAGGCCGACGCCAAGGACCACAAGAGCACCGACGAGGCGGGTGAGGACAAGAGCTCCAAGGACAAGGGCTCCAAGGACGGGGATTCCGGCAAGGGCTCCGACAACACGAGCCAGGACAAGGGGACCGAGGACAAGAGCGGGGACGAGGGCTCCAAGCCGTCCGCCACGCCGACCCCCTCCGCCACGTCCCCCGCCGACTCCGGCTCCTCCGGGAGCAAGACGGACGACCAGGCGGACGACAAGACCCCGGAGAAGTCCCCTTCGCCGAGCCCGTCCGAGTCCAAGAGCAAGAACCCGCTGGACCCGCTGGGCCTCGGGGACGCGCTCAAGGACATCTTCACCGGGGGCGGTGACGACAAGGAGGAGACGGCCGAGCCGAGCGCCACGCCGACCCCGTCGTCCTCCGCGACCGGCTCGTCGGACAAGACGACCGACCCTTCGAAGGACACGGCCGGCAAGGCCGGGGACTCCGCCAAGGACACGGTCGAGGGGGCCGGGAAGACGGCGAAGGACACGGTCGACAAGGCCAGGGACAAGGCCGATGACGCCGGGGACAAGGCCGGCGAGACTCCGTCGCCCGGCCCCTCCTCCTCGTCCTCCCCCAAGGCCGGGGACCGCGACAAGGACGGCAAGGAGCCGTTCCCCTGCCCGACGTTCGACGCCGAGGCGTACGAGAACGCCGAGACCGAGCCGACCGCCAGCCTGCTGCCCGACGATCCCTGGACGCTCAAGAGCACCCTGCTGACCCTGCACGGCCTTGACTACAAGGGCATCGTCGAGGTCAAGACGTACAGCGGGCAGGTCAAGAAGGTCCTCAAGTTCACCGCCTCCGGCATCGATATCAAGGATCTGCACCAGCTGACCAAGGGCGCCGGCGGGACGACCACCCACGTGGCCTCGCGCGAGGGCGAGACCTCGACCTTCAGCAACGGCCCGATCACCATGTACACCGAGGAGCTGTCCGGCAACCTCCTGGGGATCGTCCCGATCACCTTCAGCCCCAAGAGCCCGCCGCCGCTGAACCTCCCCGAGGTGTTCTTCACCGATGTGACGGTCACTCAGGCCGGCCAGTTCGGCGGCGACCTGACGATCCCCGGCATGCACCTCTACAAGACGGGGGAATAACCCCGGAACACAGACCCGTTCGGGAGCCGCAGGGCCCTCCTCAGGGAGGGCGAACGCCGGTGGGCACCACCCCAGCTGGGATGGTGCCCACCGGCGCGTCAACCGCCCGTTCGGCGGCCCGCTCAGGGACCCGGGCTACTTGGCCGCGCCGCCCAGGTGGTGCACCCGGACCATGTTGGTGGTGCCGGGGACGCCGGGGGGCGAACCGGCCGTCATGATCATGGTGTCGCCCTCGTTGTAGCGGCCCAGCTTCGACAGCTCGGCGTCCACGAGGTCCACCATCGCGTCGGTGTGCTCCACATACGGCACCACGAAGGACTCCACGCCCCAGCTGAGCGTCAGCTGGTTGCGGGTGGCCACATCGGTGGTGAAGGCCAGGATCGGCTGCTGGGCGCGGTAGCGGGACAGCCGGCGGGCGGTGTCGCCGGACTGGGTGAAGGCCACCAGCGACTCGGCGCCCAGGAAGTCGGCGATCTCGCAGGCCGCGCGGGCGACCGAGCCGCCCTGTGTGCGCGGCTTCTTGCCGGGGACCAGCGGCTGCAGCCCGCGCGAGAGCAGTTCCTGCTCGGCGGCCTGGACGATGCGGGACATCGTCTTGACCGTCTCCAGCGGATACGCGCCGACGGAGGACTCGGCGGAGAGCATGACCGCGTCGGCGCCGTCCAGGATCGCGTTGGCGACGTCGGACGCCTCGGCGCGGGTCGGCCGCGAGTTGGTGATCATCGACTCCATCATCTGGGTCGCGACGATCACCGGCTTGGCGTTCCGGCGGCACAGCTCGATCAGCCGCTTCTGCACCATCGGGACCTTCTCGAGCGGATACTCGACGGCCAGGTCGCCACGGGCCACCATGACGCCGTCGAAGGCCGCGACGACCTCCTCCATATTGGCGACGGCCTGCGGCTTCTCGACCTTGGCGATCACCGGCACCCGGCGCCCCACCTCGTCCATGACGCGGTGCACATCGCGGACGTCGCCGGCGTCCCGGACGAAGGACAGCGCGACCATGTCGCACCCCATCGCCAGGGCGAACTTCAGGTCCACGATGTCCTTCTCGGACAGCGCGGGCACATTGACCGCCGCGCCGGGCAGGTTGATCCCCTTGTGGTCGGAGATCACGCCGCCCTCGATGACGATCGTCTTGACCCGCGGGCCGTCGACCCCGGTGACCCGCAGCTCGACATTGCCGTCGTTGATCAGGACCTGGTCGCCCTTGGAGACGTCGCCCGGCAGCCCCTTGTACGTGGTGCCGCAGATCGTCCGGTCGCCCGGCACGTCCTCGGTGGTGATGGTGAACTCGTCACCGCGCACCAGCTCCACCGGGCCGTCGGCGAAGGTCTCCAGCCGGATCTTGGGGCCCTGGAGGTCGGCGAGCACGCCGACCGCGTGTCCGGTCTCCTCGGAAGCCTTGCGGACGCGGTGGTACCGCTCCTCGTGCTCCGGGTGACTCCCGTGGCTCATGTTGAATCGGGCCACGTTCATCCCGGCCTCGATCAGCGACTTCAGCTGGTCGTAGGAGTCGACGGCGGGGCCCAGGGTGCAGACGATTTTGGAACGGCGCATGAGGCAGATCCTATCGGTTTGTTTCAGAGCGGAATATTTAAGCTATGGACAGCGGCCCAACGGCGGGGCAAGAGCCGCCGAAGAGCCGGAGATCAGTCGGAAACCAAGCAGCGACTAAGCGGCGACCAGCTCGATGGCCTGACTGGCGATCTCCAACTCCTCATCGGTGGGCACCACGGCCACCGCGACCCGGCTGGTCTCGGTGGAGATCAGCCGCGCCGAGGCGCCGCGCACCGCGTTGCGCACCGCGTCCACCTCGATGCCGAACGCGGGCAGGCCGCGCATCGCCGCCTCCCGCACCGCCGCGGAGTTCTCCCCGACGCCCGCGGTGAAGGCGATGGCGTCCACCCGCCCCAGCACCGCGGTGTACGCGCCCACATACTTCCGCAGCCGGTGGACGTAGACGTCGAAGGCCAGCTGAGCCTCCGGGTCGCCCTCGCCCATCCGGCGGCCGATCTCACGCATGTCGTTGTCCCCGCACAGGCCGAGCAGCCCGCTGCGCTTGTTCAGCAGGGTGTCGATCTCGTCGACCGACATCCCGCCGACCCGGGCCAGATGGAAGATCGCCGCCGGGTCCAGATCACCCGAGCGGGTACCCATCACCAGGCCCTCCAACGGGGTGAGCCCCATCGAGGTGTCCACGCACAGCCCGCCGCGCACCGCGGAGGCGCTGGCGCCGTTGCCCAGGTGCAGCACGATCGTGTTGACCTCGGAGACGTCCTTGCCCAGCAGCGCGGCGGTGGCCCGGGAGACATACGCGTGCGAGGTGCCGTGGAAGCCGTAGCGCCGCACCCCGTACCGGTCGGCGGTCTCCCGCTCGATCGCGTACCGCGCCGCCGCCTCCGGCATCGTGGCGTGGAACGCGGTGTCGAACACCGCGACCTGCGGCAGGTCCGGGCGCAGCGCGCGGGCCACCTTGATCCCGGTGACGTTCGCCGGGTTGTGCAGCGGGGCCAGCGGCACCAGCTTCTCGATCTCCGCGACCACCTCGTCGGTGATCAGGGTCGGCTCGGTGAACCGGGTGCCGCCGTGCACCACCCGGTGGCCGACCGCCGCCAGGTGGGGCGAGTCCAGGCCCAGGCCCCGCGCGGCCAGCTCCTCGGCGACCTGCTTGAGGGCGGCCGAGTGATCGGCGACGGGGCCCTCCCCGATCCGCTCCACGATGCCGGAGGCGAGCCGGCTGCCGTCGGCCATGTCGAGCAGCTGGTACTTGACCGACGAGGAGCCGGAGTTGAGGACGAGGACTCGGGAGCCGTTCACGCGGTGGGTGCTTTCTGTGCGGGGGAGACGGGGGTAGGCGTCTGGGCCTGGATGGCGGTGATCGAGACGGTGTTGACGATGTCCTGGACGAGTGCCCCGCGGGAGAGGTCGTTCACCGGCTTGCGCAGCCCCTGCAGCACCGGGCCGACCGCGACCGCGCCCGCCGAGCGCTGCACCGCCTTGTAGGTGTTGTTGCCGGTGTTCAGGTCCGGGAAGATCAGGACCGTGGCCTTGCCCGCCACCTCGGAGTCCGGCAGCTTGGTCGCCGCGACGGCCGCGTCCACCGCGGCGTCGTACTGGATCGGGCCCTCGACCAGCAGGTCCGGGCGGCGCTCGCGGACCAGCTCGGTCGCCTTGCGCACCTTGTCGACGTCCGCGCCGGAGCCGGAGGTGCCGGTGGAGTACGAGAGCATCGCGATCCGCGGCTCCACGCCGAACTGGGCGGCCGTCGTCGCCGACTGGATGGCGATGTCCGCCAGCTGCTCGGCGTCCGGGTCCGGGTTGACCGCGCAGTCGCCGTACACCAGCACCCGGTCCGCCAGGCACATGAAGAAGACCGAGGAGACGATCTGGGCGTCCGGCGCCGTCTTGATGATCTCGAAGGCGGGCCGGATGGTGGCGGCGGTGGAGTGCACGGCGCCGGAGACCATGCCGTCGGCCAGGCCCTCCTGCACCATCAGCGTGCCGAAGTACGAGACGTCGGCGACCACGTCATGGGCCAGCTCGTAGGAGACGCCCTTGTGGGCGCGCAGCCGCGCGTACAGCTCGGCGAAGCGGTCGCGCAGCGGCGAGGTCTGCGGGTCGATGATCTGCGCGTCCGCGAGCTGGATGCCCAGCTCGGCGGCGCGCTTGCGGATCGCGTCCTCCTCGCCCAGCAGTGTGAGGTCGCACACATCGCGGCGCAGCAGCACATCGGCGGCGCGCAGCACCCGCTCCTCGGTGCCCTCGGGGAGCACGACCCGGCGGCGGCCCGCGCGGGACCGCTCGATCAGCTCGTGCTCGAACATCATCGGGGTGACCCGGCCGGAGCGGGCGACCGAGATCCGGTCGGTCAGCTCGGCGGTGTCCACATGTCGCTCGAACAGCCCGAGCGCGGTCTCGGCCTTGCGCGGCGAGCCCGCCGTGAGCTTGCCCTCCAGCGCGAACAGCTCGGCCGCGGTCGGGAAGCTGCCGCCCGCCACCGCCGCCACCGGGGTGCCCGGGGCCAGCCGGGAGGCCAGCGCCAGGATGTCCTGCCCCGGCCGCTCGTCCAGGGTGAGCAGCACCCCGGCGATCGGCGGGGCGCCCGCGCTGTGCGCGGCCAGGGCCCCGACGATCAGGTCGGCGCGGTCGCCCGGCGTCACCACCAGGCAGCCCTCGGTCAGTGCGGGCAGAAAGCTGGGCAGCATGGCGCCGCCGAAGACGAAGCCCCGTACGTCCCGGGACAGCCCCGAATGATCGCCGAGCAGCACCTCGGCGCCCAGGGTGCGCACCACCTGGGAGACGGTGGGCGCGGAGAGCGAGGCGTCCTCGGGCAGCGCGTAGCAGGGGACGGGGAGCTTGTCCCGCAGCCGCTCGGCGACGGCCTCCCGGTCGCCGGGGGCCACCCGGTTCACCACGACGGCGACGACATCGCAGCCCTGCGCCTCATAGGCGCGGTACGCGTTGTGCGCCTCGGCGCCCACCGACTCGACGCCCTGGTCCTGGCCGCTGACGACGGTGATCACCGAGGCGCCGAACTCATTGGCCAGCCGCGCGTTCAGCCCCAGCTCGTCGGGGAGGCTGGTCGCGGCGTAGTCGCTGCCCAGCACCAGGACGTACTCGTACTCGCGGGCCACCTCGTGGAACCGGCCGACCAGATGGGCCACCAGCTCGTCGGTGCCCCGCTCGGCCTGGAGGGCGGACGCCTCGTCGTAGGTGATCCCGAAGACGGACTCGGGCGACTGGCTCAGCCGGTAGCGGGCCCGCAGCAGGTCGAACAGGCGGTCGGGGTTGTCGTGCACCAGGGGGCGGAAGACGCCGACCCGGTCGACATGCCGGGTCAGGAGCTCCATGACCCCGAGTTCGACGACCTGGCGGCCGTCGCCGCGCTCGATCCCGGTCACGTACACGCTGCGCGTCACGCCTGGCACTCCGATCTACTGGTCGACACTCCGGCCTGAAGTCCGGTCGAAACTTCCCCAAAAGCGGCCGTATCGGCGGCCCCGTCCCCTTGACAATACCTGCGGCCATCGATAAAGCGCTCCTCAGGTACGCGGGTACGAAGGCGGACACAGCACCACCGGGCCCGTGAAACAATCGGACTGGCTCACACCTACCCGAGGCAGCAGGAGACACAGCACGATGCGCATCGGAGTTCTCACCGCAGGCGGCGACTGCCCCGGCCTGAACGCTGTGATCCGGTCGGTCGTCCACCGGGCCGTGGCCGGTCACGGCGACGAGGTCATCGGCTTCGAGGACGGGTTCAAGGGGCTCCTCGACGGACGCCACCGCAAGCTCGACCTGGACGCCGTGGCGGGCATCCTGGCCCGCGGCGGCACCATCCTCGGCTCCTCCCGCCTGGAGCGGGCCCGGCTGCGCGAGGCCTGTGAGACCTCCAAGGACCACGCCCGCGACTACGGCATCGACGTGCTGATCCCGATCGGCGGCGAGGGCACGCTCACCGCCGCCCGGATGCTCTCCGACGCCGGGCTGCCCATCGTCGGCGTGCCCAAGACGATCGACAACGACATCTCCGCCACCGACCGCACCTTCGGCTTCGACACCGCCGTCGGCGTGGCCACCGAGGCCATGGACCGGCTCAAGACCACCGCCGAGTCCCATCAGCGGGTCATGGTCGTCGAGGTCATGGGGCGCCACGCGGGCTGGATCGCGCTGGAGTCCGGCATGGCGGGCGGCGCCCACGGCATCTGCCTGCCGGAGCGGCCGTTCGAGATCGACGCGCTGGTGAAGATGGTCGAGGAGCGCTTCTCCCGCGGCAAGAAGTTCGCGGTGATCTGCGTCGCCGAGGGCGCGCACCCCGCCGAGGGCACGATGGAGTACAAGAAGGGCGAGATCGACCAGTACGGCCACGAGCGGTTCACCGGTATCGGCAACCGCCTCGCCGCCGAGCTGGAGCGCCGCCTGGGCAAGGAGGCCCGCCCGGTCATCCTCGGCCACGTCCAGCGCGGCGGCACCCCGACCGCGTACGACCGGGTCCTGGCCACCCGCTTCGGCTGGCACGCCGTCGAGGCCGCCCACCGCGGCGACTTCGGCATGATGACCGCGCTGCGCGGCACGGACATCGAGATGGTGCCGATCGCCGAGGCGGTCACCGAGCTCAAGACGGTCCCGGTGGACCGCATGGACGAGGCCGAGTCGGTCTTCTGACGTCTGCTCCGCACGACCCCTGCTTCGCGCCACGCGCGCTCTGGTACTGTCCCGGCTTGATCAACGGATTGTCTGATCACCTGATCAAGATCGCTGATCACCTGATCACACCTGATCACCTGATCAAGGGGGACGAAGGAGCGGGGGCGGGATGCGTCGGTTGTGGGCCCGCGTGTGGCTGCGCCACACGGCCCTGGTGGTACTCGTCACAGCGCTGGTCGCGGTCTTCGTCGTCGCGAACCGCGACAGCGACGGCGGCCATCTCGCGGCCAACCGGGCCCAGCTGAGAAAGGCGTGCGACGGCACCCTCCCGTACGCGGACCTGAAGCGGTTCGTCCGCGACGGCCGGGCGGGCGAACTCAGCCAGCACGGCACGATGCTCGAGCCCCGCCAGGAGAGCCGTTCGCTGCTGGACTGCACGCTGTCCTGGGGAGACGGATACGGCGTCACCGTCCACGCCGAGGCGCTGGTCTCCGATGTCCCCGAGGGCATGGAGACCGACGACCTCCTGGGCACGGCCGGCACCGACGGCACCTATGTGGCCCCCGGCACCACCGGCCAGTACGGCAGGCGCGGCGCCTGGCTGGTCGCCGAGTGCGTGGACGGCCTGCGCGGCCGGGTCCGGCCGACCACCGACCTGTATGTGGCGGCACGTGTCACCGACGGCGATCACGAGGCCGACAACGCCGCCGAGCGCGAGGAGCGGGCCCGGGCCGAACGGGCCGCCGCCCTCACCGGATTCCGCACCGCCGTCCACGTCGCGAACGCCATCACCAAGGCGCAGGGCTGCGGGAGCACCCCGCTCAAGGCGCCGACCGAGGTGCTGGACACCTACGAGTCGCACGACGAGAACGGCGACTGGCGGTCGGAGCGCATCGAGGAGCCCGGCCGCGATCTGCGCAAATGCGGCTGGATCAACCCCCGGTCGCTCCCCGGTGTGATGCCCGGGGCCTGGACCACGCTCGGCGACCTCCAGGAGTCCCGTGTGCTGGACGCCTGCCGGGGCACCTGGGACTCGGAGGCCGAGAAGAACGACGGCAGCCGCCCGGCGGACTGGCAGATCACCGGCGTCGAGGCGGCCAGCTGGGCGGGCATCCTCGGCCGCACCGCGTACGACTCCTACGACCGCGAGGGCCATGTGCCGGGCTGGGGAGTCTCCCAGAACCAGGGCAAGCCCGCCGGTGACGGCAAGGGCGATGACGGCAAGGGCGACGGGACGGCCGGGGCCCAGGGCGAGGACCGGATCTCCTCCTACGTCGATGACCCCCAACTCGCCCTGTGGGCACGCTCGGTGTGCGGCGGCCGGGAGACCTACCACCGCGTTTCGGTGATCCCCACGATCCTGATCGAGGACGGCGCCAGCGCCACCCTGGGCGCCAAGGACCGCGCCGCGCTCTCCCGTACGGCGCGCACGGCGCTTGACCGCTATCTGAGCGCCGCGGACGGCTGGCCGAAGTCGGCGGGGTGCCGCGATACGAAGGTGCTGGGGGAGGTCGAGGAATGGCACTGAGCAGACCGCGACGCGGCGAGCGGCCCGAGGAGCGCCCCGACGAGCGCGCTGACGGGCGGCCGGACGAGCGTCCGGACGAGCGGCCCGACGAACCGGAGGGCGAACGCCCTTCGGCGTGGCTCGGCGGCAGGCTCACCCGCCGTCGCGCGTGGGGCCTCGCGGCCGCCGTGGTGGCGCTGGCCGCGCTGGCGGGCACGGTCGTCTGGCTCGCCGGCAGCGACGACCGGGCGCTCGACGAGGCGTGCGACGGGGTGCTGGCCAAGGACGAGGTCCGCGCGGTGCTCGGCGACGGCGAGATCAGCGTGAGCAACCGCACCGAGGGCACGTTCGACGCCAAGGCCAAGGGCAACGGCGACGCGGACCAGGCCAACACCCTCGCCGTACGGTGCGAGGTGACGGCCGACGGCAAGGGCAGCGTCAGGGTGAACATCGAGGCCGGCCCGCGCCCCCGCACCAGGTACGGCATCGCCGGGAGATACACCGCCCTACCCGGGCGGGACACCCTCGCGGTCCCCCTCGGCCACGGCTGGTCCGGGGTCTTCGGCACGGACAACGTGCGGCAGGACGACCAGGAGGACGGCGAGGGGACCACGGCCGTGCTGCTGGAGTGCGCCGAGGGCGGCACCAGCCTGCTGGTCACCGTCGAGACGAAACTCGGCGGCGTCACGCTCGACGACCCCGCCGCCCGCCCCGACTTCGTCCGCACCGCGACCGCCACCGCCGAGGCGGCCAACGACCACTGGGGCTGCGGCGCACGCCTGGGCAAACCGGTCCGCACGGTGGGCCTGCCCGTCAACGAGGACGAGTACGAGCCGCTGCTCGGCGCCGACGGCACCTGCGCCGGCGTCCCGACGGCCGCCCGCTCCGCGGTGTCCACGGCCCGGGAGACCGCCCGCGACCGGGCGCCGCGCGAGTCCTGCGCCCTCGGCGCGCGGGACGGCTCGCCGCGCTACCGCCTCGACGCGTACTACGGCCCGTACGCGGAGGAGGCCCGCGCCGAGTACGCCGACAGCCCGGCCCAGGACGGCCCGAACCCCGCCGAGGCCCCCTCGGGCCGGCTGGGCCAGAGCGCCTACTGGGCCAGCGCCTCCTGCCCGGACGGCGCCGAGGACGCGCTGTTCCTGGTGCGCGCGGACGGCATCGAGGATGACACCCGCCGCAAGCCGGACCTGGCGTACGAGCGCGCCGCGCTCAGGGCGTTCGCGCAGCGGTCGGCCCAGGAACACGGGTGCGGGGCGCCGGCCACACCCGCCAGGTGAGCTCAGATCACCTCGCCGCCCACCCCGGAACGTCCCGCGGGCACACCGACGATGCCCACGGACACCTGCTTGCGGACGGACTCGCCGAGGACCGTGGCCATGGCATCGGTGATCGACGCGATCAGCCGCGCGGGGGCGTTCTCGACGTCGGGATGGGTCAGCGCCCGCTCGCGTATGTTCAGCGTGACGACGGGGGCGTTCTCCTCGGTCAGTACGCCGCCGACGCCGTGTCGCCCGCGCGCCACGCCGACCAGGTCGACGACCGCGACGGACCGCAGCCGCTCGCCGTACACCTCGCCCACCGCATCGGCAAGCGCCCGGACGAGCTTCGGCTCGGTCGTCCCGTCGAGTTCTTCCTCGCGGATCTGCACGGTGAAGTGAGGCATGACGAATCTCCGTTCGGTCAGGGGTGGCCTGCGCACAGACGTGTTTGCTTTGAAAGCAAAGCATCTTTGAGTGCAAAGCTATTGCCGTAGTTGATCAGTGTCAACCTCGGTCACCCCTTGACGGCACCTCCCAGCGCGAAGCCGCCGCCCATCCGGCGGGCGATCAGCACGTACAGCAGGATCACGGGGGTCGAGTAGAGGATGGAGAAGGCGGCGAGCTGGCCGTAGACGACCTGGCCGTAGTTGCCGAAGAAGGTGAAGATGGACACCGACGCCGGAAGCTGGTCCGGGGTGAGCAGCAGCATGAAGGGCACGAAGAAGTTGCCCCACATCATGATGAAGCTGTAGATCATCACCACCGTCATCCCCGGCCCCATCAGCGGGAGGATGACGCGCACCAGGCTCTGCAGCCAGGACGCGCCGTCCGTCCACGCGGCCTCTTCGAGGATGACCGGGACCCCGTCCATGAAGTTCTTCATCAGCCAGATGGCGAAGGGGAGTTGCGAGGCGGCCAGGAACAGCGCCGTTCCGTACATCGTGTCGATCAGGTCCACCTGGACGAACAGACCGTAGACCGGGACCATGATCGCGGTGATCGGCAGACAGGTGCTGAACAGGATCGTCAGCAGATACGGGCGGACGAGACGGGAGCGGAACCGGGACAGCGGATAGGCGGCGAGGGCCGCGCACGCCACGGTCAGGATGGTGGCCCCGCCGCACAGCAGCAGGCTGTTGAGCATCGGCGTGAAGGTGATCTCGTCCGTCCACACCGCCTGGAAGTTGTCCAGCGTGGGGGAGCCGGGGGCGGAGACGCGTAAGGTCGCCTCGCTGTCGACAGAGGCCAGGATCAGCCAGGCCAGCGGGGACACGAAGGCCGCGGCGACGACGAGCAGGGCCGCGTCGGCGGCCAGTCGGCGGCGGGTGCGGGGCGACCACGCGGCGCGGGGGCCGGCGGTGCGGCGCTTGGCGGTACGTGATCTGAGCGGGGCGGACTTGGCCGGACGGGACAAGGTGCGGCCGGACAGTGCGGACAACCTCGGACCTCCTCGCGCCTGCTGAGCGCAGTTGATCAGCGTCCCGTACATGAAACCGCCCGCCCGGCCGTGGAGGGAAGACTGCGGTCAGCGGCTTCGGCCTGGGTGGGCCGCGAGCGTGGTGGCGTGGCGTACGGCCGCCTCGCCCTGGTCGGCGGAGACGCGCGTGGCGATGTAGCCGTCCGGGCGGATGAGGACGAGTCCGTCTTCGCGCATGTCATAGATCCGATGGGCCTGGCCTTCGGTGTCGATGACCGTGCCGGGACCGGTCGCCGTCGGGTCGTCGGTCACGCGGTAGGCGCGCAGCGGGACGGGCGCGTCCCAACCGGCCGCGCCGTGGCCGTGATCGTGATTGTGATCGTGATCGAAGGTCAGCAACGTCCAGTGCGGGCCGCGCTGCAGGTCGAAGAGGCGGATTCCGCGGCCGGTCGCGGCGTCGACGCAGGGCGCGTCGGGCGCCCGGTCGCCGGCCCGGGGGCCGCCCGGCCGGGTCGGCGAGTGGTGGTGGTGGGTCAGGGGGCTGTCGGGGTAGGCGATGGTGAGCCCGGTGGTGAAGTCGTCGGTGAGGCCGCGCAGCGCGGTCGGGCCGTCGCCGTTGCCGAAGGCGCGCATCATCGCGTGTAGCCGGGAGGTGCTGTCGTCGAGGACGGACTGTGCGACGGGGCGGCGCTCGCGTTCGTAGGTGTCCAGCAGGGCCGCGTCGGCGCCGCCGAGGACGGCGGCGAGTTTCCAGCCCAGGTTGTAGGCGTCCTGGATGCCGGTGTTCATGCCCTGCCCGCCGGCGGGGGAGTGGATGTGCGCCGCGTCCCCGGCGAGGAAGACCCGGCCGACGCGATACCGGTCGACCAGGCATACGTTGACCTTGTACAGCGAGCGCCAGCCCGCGTCCTGGATGACCACGCCGGGCACGCCCGCGCGTTCGGCGAAGACGCGGTGGAACAGCTCCAGGGTGGGGGTGGTGGGCTCCTCCTCGTCGGCGGGGACGGACGCCTGGAACTGCCAGATGTCGGTGCCGGGCAGCGGGAACAGGGACAGGATTCCGGCCTCGGGGCTCGTCCAGAGGTGCTGGCAGTGCCGGTCGAGGCCGTCGATGCGCACATCGCCCAGGTACCAGCGGTGCTCGCCGTAGGAGGTGCCCTCCAGGACGGCCCCCATCCGCTGCCGGACGAAGCTGCGGCCCCCGTCGCAGCCGACGACGTAGCGCGCTCGGATCTCGCGCTGCCCGGCCGCCGTCCGTACGGTCGCGGTGACGGAGCCGGCGTCCTGGCGGAGGTCGCTCACGGCCGACCCCCACTCCACCTGGCCGCCGAGCTCGGCCAGGCGGTCGCGCAGGATGGACTCCAGCTGGGGCTGGGACAGCCAGACCGGCGGGTACGGAACGCCGGCGGCCGGTGTGCTCACGGCCACTTCCGCGGCTTCGGAGAGCACGCGCTCCCGGTCGTAGCGCCGGGTCGGCACGTCGACGGCCCCGAGCCGCAGGACGCGGTCGATGACGCCGAGGTCGTCGGCGATCTCCAGTGCGCGCGGCTGGATGGTCTTGGCGCGGGAGGCGGTGGCGGGCCGCTCCGCGGCCTCGACGACGCGGCAGGTGATACCGCGCCGGGCGAGATCGCAGGCCAGCGTCAGCCCGGTGGGTCCGGCGCCGACGATCAGTACGTCGCTCGGTGTGTCGCTCAGTACGTCGCTCATGGTGTCGTCCCTTACCTAACTTAGGTATCTTTATTGAAGGCGGACGCCTCCCGAAGGGGGTCGTCCAGCCGGGAATGAACATATACCTAAGTTAGGTAACCATCAAGGAGGTGCCCGTGGCGCACGACGACGAGGGGTTGAGGGGGCTGCTGCCCGTCATGACCCGGCTCAGCAGCACGCTGAACCGCGGGCAGCTCTTCGAGCGGGCCACGGCGGCCGCCGGGGTGACCCTGGAGAGGCCCGCCGTGACGGTCCTGGTCATCCTGGACGCGGCCGACCGGCCCCTGCGGGTGGGGGAGATCGCCCAGCGCATGCAGGTCGCCGGCCCGCACGCCACCCGCCAGATCCACGGACTGGAGCAGCGCGGACTGGTCGAGCGGGTGGCCGACCCCGACGACCAGCGGGCCCGTCTGATCACCCTCACCGCGGCCGGCGAAAAGCTCACCGGCCGCTATCTGCGGGTCATCAACGGCTGGTTCGCCGATGCCCTGGCCGGATGGTCCGACGCGGATCGGCGAGACCTCGCCCTTCTCCTCAGCCGCATGGTCGATGACCTGTCGGCCCATCTGGAGACGGTCACCGGGGACACCGGGGGCGCCGGGGATGCCGGGGGCGACCACCCCGCCGAGTGACGTCAGTCCACGAAGTAGCTGTCGTGGCGGACGCGGAACTCCTCGAGCTCCTGGCCGCCACGCCGGGTCATCTCCGCGACCTGCTCGAAGTACTCCTCGCGGGGTGCGCCCGGGGCGAAGAGCAGCAGCATGGACGCCGGGTCGTCGGAGTCGTTCTTGAACGCGTGCAACCCGCCCACCGGTACGTACAGGAAGTCGCCCGACCGCGCCGTGGTCCAGTGATCGCCGTCGTAGAGCTGTACGGACCCCGACAGGATGAAGAAGGACTCCGAGATCGACCGGTGGAAGTGGGTGCTGGGGCCCGGCGATCTGGGGCCCATGTCAACCCGGTACAGCCCGAATTCACCCTTGGTGGTGGCATGGGTGGCCAGGTAGTGGGTCCGGTTGCCCGTGGGGGAGTCCAGCTCGGGCGGGGTGTCCACCGGCCTGAACACCGCGTTGACCTCGCCGTTCTCGCCGAGATAGCGGGGCTCGGGGTACGACATGATCGGCTCCTTTGTCTCATCCGTCACCGCATTGTGGGCAGGAGAGGAGCCGGTGGTCATCGGCCGGGCGAAGGGGAAGGCCGGAGCGGCGGGGACCAGGGCGGGCGGCCCACGGCCTCGGTCGGAAGACCGAGTCCGGCCCGGCCCCGCCCCCAGCCGGGGTTCAGGCCAGGACGGCCGGCTTGAGGACTTCTTCGCACCACTGGCGGAAGCTGGTCGGGGTGGAGGACCGAGGGGTGCGCGGCTCGGCGTTGTCGAGGCCCTGGTTCTTGGCCACCACCATGTCGACCATGCCCCGCACCATCGCCTCGGACGCCCCGTGTTCGGCCAGCGTCGCCGCATAGTCGTCGATGGGGACGTGCTGGAAGCGCACCGTCTTTCCCAGCACCTCGGACATGATCCGCGCCATGTCCTCGTTGGAAAGGTCCTCGGGCCCCAGGATCGGGACCTCGCCGTGGCGTCCGCTCCAGGAGTCGTCCAGCAGCAGCTCGGCGGCGACGGCCGCGATGTCGCGGGTGGCGCAGGTCGGGAACTTGCGGTCGCCGGAGAGCGGCGAGAAGAACACGCCCTGGTTCTTGATCGAGTCAACTTCGCGGAGCATGTTGTCCATGAACGAGGGTGCCGTCAGCGCGCGGTAGTTGACGCCCGTGGTCGCGATCAGGTCGTCCATCGCCAGTGAGGCCGACACCAGCCCGGCGTTTTTGACCACCCCGCGGCCGAGCGCCGAGACGCCGACCACCCGCTTGACCCCCTGGCTCTTGAACGCGTCACACGCCGGCCGGGTGAAGTCCAGATAGACGGCGTCGAGGCTCTTGCAGCTGAAGTCCGGCGGCGCCAGCCAGAAGACGGCGTCCGCGCCCGCGCATGCCTTGTCGATGACGTCGTGGTCGCCGTGCGAACCGGCTATGACCTCGACGCGTTCACGCACCCGCGGAGAGAGCCGGGAGGGATCGCGCGCGATCACCCGGATCGGCTTGTCGCTGTCGAACAGGTTCTCAAGGACCTGGCTCCCGATCTGGCCGGTGGGAGTCGTGATGACGATCATGGAAAAGCAACCTCCAGGTAAGGGGCGAACGGGGCTCCCCGGACGCCGTTCCGGGGTAACTCTCCGCCGATAAAGGGCAGTTCGTCCAATACCTCTTCGCGCACATTGATACCCTCCGGGCATGGATCTGGACTTGCGTAAGCTGCGCTACTTCGTGGCCGTCGCGGAGCACGAACACTTCGGCCGGGCCGCCGACCGGCTGCACATCGCGCAGCCCGTCCTCAGCCGGCAGATCCGCGCGCTGGAGCGGGAACTCGGCTGCGCGCTGCTGGAGCGCACCACCCGTTCCGTACGGCTGACCTCGGCCGGCGAACAGCTGCAGAAGGACGCACTCGGCCTGCTCGCCGCCGCGTGCGCCGCCACCCGCCGGGTGCACAGCGTCGCGCGCGGCGCCCACCGGCTGGTCGTCGGCTTCGCGCCCGGGCTGAGCGTCTCGGCGGCGGTCCGCGCGTTCGCCCACGAGCACCCCGGGGTCGAGATCGAACTGCTCCGCCTGAACTGGTCCGAGCAGGCCGAGGCGCTGCGGGACGGCCGGGCCGATGTCGGCTATCTCCGTCATCCCTTCGACGCGGACGGGCTCCACACCGTCCCGATCGGCAGCGAACCCAAGGTCGTCTGTCTGCCCACCGGCCACCCCCTGGCGTCCCGGCGCCGACTCACTCACGCCGATCTCGACGACGAGGCGATCCTGGACGGCCAGCGGCGGCGCGCCGCGACGATCGAGGAGAAGCTCGAGCTCGTCGCGGCCGGCGTCGGCATCGCCCTGGTGCCCCGCAGCGTCGCGCGCTACTACGCGCGCCCCGACCTGGTGCACCGGCCGGTGGCTGACGCCGAGTCGTACGAAACCTGCCTCGCCGTGGTCGAGGACCGCCGCCAGCAGCACCTGTGGGACTTCCTGGCCGTCGCGGCGCAGGCGCTGGCCGGGCGGCGCCCGTAAGGCACAGTGCTTCGGCCGGATCAGCCCTTGGCGCCGTCCTTCGCGGCGAGCACGATCTGGGTCTGGGTGGTCTGCCCCACCAGCCGGTCCTTGTCGTCCCGCAGATCGGTCTGGACGACGATGAGGGTGCCGCCGACGTGCAGGGGGCGGGCCGTGGCATGGACCCGCCCGGAGGCCACTCCCCGCAGGAAGTTCGTCTTGGACTCCACCGTGGACGTCCCCGCGCCCTGCGGAAGGTTGAGATAGGCGCAGACGGCGCCGACGGAGTCGGCAAGCGCCATCAGGGCTCCGCCGTGCACGATTCCGCCCGCGGTGCAGACCTCCGGTGACCAGGCCAGACTGCCCACGGCCCGGTCGGGCGCGGCCTCGTGGAGTTCGATGCCCAGCTGTGTCGCGAAGGGCATGGCCGCCAGGATGGCGGAGAGGTTGAGGGCTGCCGTCTCGGAAGGGGGCATCGCGCGCTGCCTTTCGGGCTCGGGTGTGCGTGCTCGTGGCGCCCACACTGGCATGCTCCGGCGCCCCAGGTGTGCCCGGCCGCAACATTGGTCGCATCGTTGGCCGCAACGTTGGTCGCATTGTTGGGGCGGGCCGTTGGGGCAGGGCGAGATCCACGGAACCGACTTGACCCTCACGTTGCGTGAGGCCGGAAGGTGGGGTGCATGAGCGACCACTACAACGCGTTTGAGATGAGCCCCGTGCCCGCCCCCGGCCCGGACGCGGTTCCGCCGGAGCCGTTCCGTGGCATCTATGGAATGCCCGCGTTCGTGACGATCCCCACGAGCGATTTGGCGGCGTCGGCGGACTTCTGGATTCGTGGGCTCGGGTTCTTCGAACTGTTCAGCATCCCCGGCACGCTGGTGCATCTGCGCCGGTGGGCGTTCCAGGACGTACTCCTCGTCACGGCGGAGAGCGCTCCGGAGCAGCCACCAGCGATGAGCTTCAGTTTCGCGGGCGTGCTCAGCCAGGTCGATTCCCTTGCCGAGGCCTGCCGTGCGCTGCGCCCGGACTCGGTCGACGGTCCACGGGACACTCCCTGGAACACCCGCGATGTGGAGGTGATCACCCCGGAGAACGCACGGATCGTTTTCACCGCGGCGAAGCCCTTTGACCCGGCCGGCCAGGAGGCGCGGAACCTTGCAGCCATCGGGATCACCCCACCGGGCGACGGTCACGGCGAGAATGAGGAGCATGCCTGATGCCGCTGACGCCGATGGCCTGACCGTCGGTCAGGTCTCGGCGCGCCTGGGCGTGACCGTCCGCGCGCTGCACCACTGGGACGAGGTCGGTCTGGCGCGACCGTCGCTGCGCACGGCTGCCGGATACCGGCTCTACACCGCCGGTGATCTGGAACGCCTGTACCGCATCGTCGTCTACCGCGAGCTCGGTCTCGGCCTGGACAGGATCGGGGCCATGCTGGACGACTCGACCGCAGAGGTGTCCGGCGCGCTGCGTGCGCAGCGCACCCAGGTCGCTGAGCGGATCGACCGCCTCCAGCAGCTCAGCGCCGGACTGGACCGGATGATCGACGCCCATGAGCGCGGCCTGCTGCTGACCGTCGAGCAGCAGGCCGCGATCTTCGGCCCCCAGTGGGACCCGGACTGGCCCGCCCAAGCCCGTCAGCGCTACGGGGACACGACGCAATGGCGGCAGTACGCCGAACGCTCAGCCTCTCGCGGCCCGGAGGAATGGCAGGCCATCGCCGACGCCGTTGCCGAACTCGAGCGCGCCCTCGGGGAGGCGATGGACGCCGGCGTCACACCTGGTAGTCCGGAAGCGAATCGACTCGTCGAGCGGCACCGCGAGGTTTTTGCCTCGTACTTTCCCCTCACCAGGCAGATGCAGGTCTGTCTCGGCCGCATGTACGAGGCCGATCCGGGATTCGCCGCCCACTACGACGGCATCCGCCCCGGCCTCGCCACGTGGTTCCGCCGCATCATCGACGCCGGCGCGCGCGCCCACGGCATCGACCCCGACACGGCGACCTGGCAGTAGAGCGCCTGCGCCACACGGCTGCGGCGGGTTCAGCGATCCGCCCGGCCCCGTAGGCTGAACCCTCGGATCGCACTGTCTGGAGGAGACATGACCAGTAGGTTCACCGAGTTGGTTGTCGACTGCCACGATCCGGAGCGGCTTGCGGCCTTCTGGTGCGCGGTTCTGGACTTCAAGGTGATCGACCGGAGCGAGGCAAGGTCGAGATCGGCTCCTGGGAGCCGACCGTCGAGGAGGTCCGGGCCCGCCAGATGCCGCCCACCCTGATGTTCATACGGGTGCCCGAGGGCAAGACCGTGAAGAACCGGCTCCACCTCGACGTCAGTCCGATCGACGGCAGCACCGACGACGAGGTGGCCAGGCTGCTCGGCCTCGGCGCCGCCAAGGTGGACTTGGGACAGGGCCCCGGCCGGAGCTGGGTGGTCATGGCCGACCCCGAGGGCAACGAGTTCGACGTCCTGCGCACCCTGGCACCGTCAATTACGTGATCGGCGATTCGCCCCTCGCGGGCGGCCCGCCGCACGCTACTTGGCCTGATGCGTCTCTACTGCGCCGATGCATGCAACCATCGGCCGCGGGTTGCCGGGACAGCAGCCATCCCATCAGCGCGGCGGCGAGTCCGGCCAGGCCGGCCGTCGCGAAGCCGCCTGCCGGTCCGGACGTGTCGATCACCCCGCCGACGATCGGGGCGCCGAGGGCGAAGCCCGCGCCCAGCGCCGAGGACTGCAAGCCTGTCGCCTCACCGCGCACGCTCGCGGGCGCGAGCCGGCTCACGGCGTCGGACAACGCGGAAAGAGTCGGTGCGGCAAGCAGCCCCGCGCCGCAGCCTGCCACACACAACCAGCGCCAGTCGTGGGCCAGTCCGGCGGGAATGGTTACCAGCCCGAGCAGGCCGAGCAGCAGCCAGGTGGGCAGCGGTCGCGGGAGCGCGCCGTACAGTAGCCCGCCGGCGATGGAGGCCGCGCCGTACCCGGCCACCACGACGGCGGCCCAGGAGACCTGGCCGGCTTCCTTGAGAGTGGCCACGATGGCCAGGTCGGTACCGTTGAGCACGATCGTGGTGCCGAACGCCATCACCAGCACCGCGATCATTCTCGGGCCCAGCCACTCCCGGCGACGGGGGCGGTCGGCTGGGTCGGCCGGCGCCTCGTCCTCGGCCCGCAGCGGGGGGTCGAGCAGGACGATCCCCGCTCCGCCCACCACGATCGCAGCGCCGACGCCCCAGGCCACCACGCCGGAGGGCAGTTGTGCCGCGCAGAGGATCACGATCGGCGGGCCCACCATGTAGGACAGCTCGCCCTGTACCGCTTCCAGCGCGAAGGCGGCCCGGCGCTGTCCCGCCTTCGTCATCGCGGCGATCGCCTGCCTGGTCACCATCGGGGCCGGCACCATCAGCAGACCTGCTACGAAGGCGGTGGCCAGCAGGGTCGTGTACGGCAGTACCGCGACGCTCAGCCAACACACGACCTGAACCACGATGGTGATCAGCAGCACGATACGCGCGCCCCGCTGGTCGATCATGCGGCCCAGCAGCGGACCGCCCAGCGCCAGACCGGTGGTCATGGCCGCCGCGGCTCCTCCCGCTGCCGCGTAGCTCATGTCCAGGCCCAGAACGACGTACATCGTCAGCGCCATCCCGGAGGCCGTGATCGCGGTGCGGGCGAGCAGCGAGACGCCCAGCAGCGTTGCCATCCCGGGCACGGCGAGCACCTGTCGGTATCGAGTCACCCGCGTGACGCTAGGCCCCCCATCTGGCGATAGGAAGTGGTCATATGGTTGGAGCCGATATAGTGGATTCTTATGGCGAGGGATCTGGAGATCGTACTGCTGCGGTCGTTCGTTACCGCTGTGCGGGCGGGCAGCATCAGCCGCGCCGCAAGCGCGCTGGGGCAGAGCCAGCCCGCGCTCAGCCAGCAGTTGCGCAAGCTTGAGAACACCGTCGGTAGCCCCCTGCTCCTCCGGTCCACGACCGGCGTCTCGCCGACCCGCGCGGGTGATGAACTCCTGCCGTACGCGGAGCGCATCCTCTCGCTCTCCGCGCAGGCACTCACCGAAGCCGGCCGCGCACTGACCGGCCACTGCGGCGTCGGGTTGCTCGAAGACCTCGCCGCGTCCCAGCTTCCGCAGGCCCTCGCCGACCTCGCCCGGCTGCATCCAGGCGCGACGCTTGAGGTGCTCAGCCTCTCCGGCGACGCGAGGCGCGAGGCGTACGACGCGGGACGCGTCCAACTCGTGCTCGACGAGGCGGCGGACGTTCCCGGCCGGCCGCGCTGGACGGTGCGCCGACCGCTGGTCTGGGCGGTCGGCCCGGGTGTGGACCTGACTGCCGATCCGCTGCCCGTGGTGCTGTTCTCGGGCCCGTGCACATGGCGTGCGTCGGTGCTGGACGGGCTGGAAGGTGCCGACCGCCGCTGGCGGGTGGCGTTCGAGAGCAACAGTCTCGTCGGTGTGCTCGCCGCGGTGCGGGCCGGGCTCGGCGTTACGGCGGTGCTGCCCGGGAATCTCGAACCGGCCATGGCGTGCCACGACGCGGACGCCCTGCCCAGCCTGCCGGACGTCGAACTCGGCCTGGCCAGGCATCCGCGGACCGAAGGCGATCCGCTGGTCGATGCCGTGGAGACCGCGCTACGACGCATGGTCTGAGCCCGCAACAGGACCCCGTCTCCGGCCGCACGGCCCGCGGCGCGCCCTGGCCGTGTAGGCCTCCAGGTCCATCGGCTGTCGTTCCGGTGGCATGGGTGGGCCCCTTTCTTCCGGGGTCCGGTCAGATTTCGACCGGGGAGGTGGTCAGGTCGAGTTCGACCCACACTTCTTTGCCCACGGTCCGCTCCCGTACGCCCCAGCGCGTCGCCAGCGCGCGCACGATGAGGAGCCCGCGCCCGAACTTGTCGTCGGCGGTGGGATGGCGCGGCCGGGGGAGGCGTTCGCCCTTCGCGTCGGAGACGGCGATGCGCAGGAGGGTTTTGGTGAGGGTGAGCTGAACGCGGAAGTTGCGCCCCGGGATGCCCCCGTGGAGGACGGCGTTGGCGGCCAGCTCGGAGACGATGAGCGCGGCGTCGTCCGCGAGGGCGGGGTGGCCCCAGCCGGCGACCAGCTTGGCGGTGTAGCGGCGGGCGAAGGTCACGCTTTTGGGGAACGGGGAGTAGTCGACGCGGTCGTGGTGGACGACGGGGTCGTTGGGGTCGGGGATCCGTGGGTCTTGCGGCGCGAATGTCATTCCACGCACCTCCAGCAGGCGGCGGGATTTGGCCCGAGCGCGCGAGGGCGCGGCGGGGCGAGTCCCGCCGACTCGCCTCGCTGCGCGAGCGGTTCATCACGGACCGTAGCGTCGTCTCGGAGATCGTTTCAACCGAGCCGGGGAAATTTATAACCGATCTTGCGTGCGGACTGTGTATGGGCCCACACTGTGCGTGAATCAGGGAGGTCGCCACATGGCAGAGGCTGTGCAGGAGAATCGCGTCTCAACAGTCCTGGGACGCAAGCTCGGTGGGGAACTCCTGCGGTTGCGGACCCGGGCGGGTCTGACGCAGGCGCAAGCCGCGAAGGCCATCACCGCGTCCACCGGGAAGATCGCCAAGATGGAGAGCGGCTGGGTTCCCATGCGCGAGCCGGATATCCGGGCGCTGTGCGAGTTGTACGGCGTGTCCGAGCCGGAGGCGGTCGGCGCGCTCCTGGAGTTGGCTCGTATCGACCGCGAGCGCCGCAAGGCCAAGGGGTGGTGGAGCAGCGTCCCGCTCTCCAAGAACATGAGGGAATACGTCCCTCTGGAGAACGCCGCCACCTCGATCAAGACGTGGCAGGTGTCCTTCATTCCGGGCCTGCTCCAGACCGTGGCCTACGCCCGGTCGTTGCGGCGCTCGAAGACCCAGGATGAGCACCCCGATCAGACCGAGGAGTTCGTGGCCTCCAGAATCGCCCGGCAGCAGAGGCTTTCCGGGGACGCGCCGCTCTCCCTCTGGGCGGTCATTCCGGAGGCCGCGCTGCGCATTGCCGGTGCCGAACCCGAGGTGTCGCGCGAGCAGTTGACGAGCCTTCTCGACTGGGGCGAGCGGGCCAACATCACCATCCAGGTTCTCCCGTTCAGCGCCGGGCTGGTCCCAGCGTTCGCGGGCTCCTTCAACGTCATCTCGTTCGCTGAGCCGGGCTCGATGGATGTGGTCTATGCGGAGGTGGCGTTGTCCACGGCATGGGTTGAGGGTGGCGACAGCGCCGCGCAACACGTAAGACTGTTCGAGGAGACCGCCCGGCGTGCTCTCCCCGAGGCCGAGTCCCGAGCCTTCATCTCGACTCTCGTCAAGGAGCTATGAGCCGTGACAACCTTCGCTTTCCGCAAGTCGAGCTACAGCAACGCAACAGAGGAGTGCGTCGAGGTGGCCACCAACCACCCCGACACCGTCGCGATACGCGACTCCAAACACCCCGAGGGCCCCATACTGCGCGTCGCGCCCGCCGCGTGGGTGGCCTTCCGGGAGGCCGTCGTTCACACCTCCTCGCGCATCAGCCGCAGGTAGACCAGCGAGAACAGCGCGCCCACCAGCAGCAACAGCAGCGCCACCGCCGTGCCGTAGCCGATCAGGGACTTGTTGAAGGCCTGGTCGTACATGAAGACCGGGAGGGTCTGGCTGCGGTTGCCGGGGCCGCCTCGGGTCATGGCCCAGATGAGGCCGAAGACGGAGAGCGTCTGGAGGGTGTTGAGCATCAGGTTCGTGCCGATGGAGCGGCGGATCATCGGCAACGTGATGTGCCAGAAGCGGCGCGGCCCACTCGCCCCGTCGACCTCCGCCGCCTCGGTGATCTCCTTGGGGATCTCGGAGAGCGCGGCGGAGTAGACGAGCATGGAGAAGGCCGTGCCGCGCCAGACGTTGGCGAAGGAGACGGCGAGGATGGGGAGGGTGTAGAGCCAGTTCTGGGACGGCAGGTGGAGCCAGTCCAGGATCGCGTTGAGTGTGCCTTCGCGGCGGAAGAAGGCGTACAGCAGGAAGCCCGCGACGATCTCGGGCACCACCCATGCCGCGATGACGATCGAGCCGGTGATGGTCCGTACGGGCTTGGAGGCGCGTTGCATGGCCATCGCCAGGGCCAGCCCCAGGGTGTTCTGGCCGACCAGCGAGGACAGCAGGGTGAAGACGAGGGTGAGGATGACCGCGTTGCGGAAGTCGTCGTCCTCGAAGGCGCGTTGGAAGTTGTCGAGGCCGACGAAGTCCGTGGTGGCGGCGCCGGTCAGCTGCATGTTGGTGAAGGCGATGTAGACGCAGTAGCCGATCGGGCCGCCGAGGAAGAGCAGCAGGAGGACCGTCGCCGGGGCGAGGGGGAGCCAGCGCAGGGGGCGGCGGCGCCCCGGGCGGGCCGGGGCCGCCGCCACCTTGGTCGCGGTCGCCATCAGCCCTTGGCCACCGTGGCGCCGTCGGCGATCGTCTTGAGTTGGTCGCCGTACGACTCGGCCGCCTCGGCGGGGGAGGTGTCACTCGTGGTCACCGACTCCATGGCCTCGCCGATCGCGGTGGAGACCTGGGGGTAGACGGGGAGCGCCGGCCGGTAGTGGGTGTACTTCACCAGGCCGGTGAAGAAGGTGATGCCGGGCATGGAGGACAGATAGCGCGGGTCCTTCGCGACGTCTTTGCGGACCGCGATCTGCGCGTCGACCACGCACCATTCGACGGCGTTCTTCTTGGTCTGCATCTGTTCGATGAACTTCCAGGCCAGGTCGGGGTTCTTGGACTTGGCGGTGATCGCCCAGGTCCAGCCGCCGGACATGCTGACCTTGCCGGGGGCCTGGCCGTTCTGGGTGGGCATGGCGGCCTGGCCGAGGGTCTTGGACCACTCGGGCCACGGCTTGCCGCCGGTCTTGAGCCAGTTCTGGCCGAGCCAGGAGCCGTCGAGGTCGATGGCGAGCTTTTCCTCCGGCAGCCATTCGCTGAAGACGGTGGTGCCGACGTTGGGGTCGAGGGCGTCGGAGACGTCGGGGCCCAGCTTCTCGGAGTAGACGGTCTTGATGAAGCCGAGGGCGTCCTCGAAGCCCTTGCCGCCGGTGACCCACTTCTTCGCCTTCGGGTCGTAGAGCGGGTTCTCGCCCGTGCCGTACAGCAGCATCTCGAAGCCCTGCATGACGGCGGTTTCGCCGGGGGCCTTGCCGGTGTAGACGTTGAGCGGGGTGACGCCGGGGACTTTCTTCTTGATGGTGCGGGCCGCGGCGAGGATGTCGTCCCAGTTCTTGGGCTGCCAGTCGGCCGGCAGCCCGGCTCTGGCGAAGATCTTCTTGTTGAACCACAGGCCGCGGGTGTCGGTGCCGTCCGGGACGCCGTACGTCTTGCCGTCCTCGGCCTTGGCCGCCGCCTTCGCGGTGTCGACGAACTGGTCCCAGGCCTGCCACTTGTCCAGATAGTCGTCGAGGGGGCGCAGATAGCCGGCCTTGATGTCGGAATTGATCCGGAAGGTGTCCTCGTAGACCAGGTCAGGCGCCGTCTTGGGGGACCGCATCATCTGCTGGACCTTGGTGGCGTAGTCGTTGTCCTGGGCCTGGATCGGGATCAGCTTGACCTTCTTGCCGGGGTTCGCCTTCTCGAACTCCTTCTTCACCCCGGTCAGGAAGTTGTCCTTGAATCTGATCTTGTTGTCGGTGCTGCGGTTGTAGGCGACCTTGACGGTGTCCGGGTCGCTGCCCGAGCCGCCGCCGCAGGCGGTGAGTCCTGCGGCGGCGACGAGGGTGGCGGCTGTGAGGATCAGTGGGGCGGTGGGGCGCACGGGCACGACCTCCTTGCTGGCCTCTGGGGCTGCGGGCCCGACCGTACGGTCGGGCCCGAGTCAAGGTCAATCCCCTTGACCAGGAACGCCCTTGATCGAACGTCAGCGCGGAGGAAGTTGTCGAGGGCGACCGTCTCACCCGCGACACATCGGTCTTGCCGTTCGTGACTCCACCCACGCGCAAACGTGCGGGCTTCCTGCGTCGCTGGCTAAGCAGCGTCGCAGAGGGCCAGCCCAGCCCTGTTGAGGACGTTCAGTGCGCCGATGTGGTCCGCGTTCGCGGTGAACCCGCACGAGATGCACTGGAACTTCGCTTGGGTGACGCGGTTCCTCTTGTCGACATGCCCGCATGCGGTGCATGTGATCGAGGTGTTGCGGGGGTCCACCGGGATCACGAGGCGACCGGCACTCTCAGCCTTGTTCGCCAGGATTCCCAGGAACTGTCCCCAACCCGCGTCGAGGATGCTGCGGTTCAGCCCGGCCTTCGCGGCGGCCCCGTTCGAAAGGAATGCTCCGTCGTGCTCGGGGTCGGGCTTGGGCGCGGGCGCTTTGGTCATGCCCGCCGTGTTCAGCTTCTCGTGGGCGATCACGTCGTGCTCCCGCACGAGCGCGAGAGCCTGCTTGTGGTGGTGGTCCAGGCGCTGGCGCCGGATCCTGGCGTGCAGCTTGGCGACCTTCCGGGCTGCTGCCTTATGCTTCTTGGTCCGGCGACGGGTGCGCTGGGGGAAGGTGGACAGGTGCCGCTGGGCTTCGGCCAGTTCCTCGGCCATCGCGGCAAGGAACCCGGGGTTCGGGGCGTGCTCGCCGCCCGAGTCGGTGAAGAAGTGCACCGTGCCCATGTCGATGCCGACGACGCTGCCGGTGGGCGGCAGGGGCTCGGCGGGCACGTTGTCACAGGCGAGGACCACGTACCAGCGGGTGCCCTCGCGCTTCACCGAGACCGTCTTGACCCGGCCCTTCACGGGCCGGTGCTGATGCACACGCACATGCCCCACGCCCTGGAGACGCACCCGGGTGTGGGCGTCGTTGGGGGTGGAGTCCCAGCGGCAACCGTCCCTGTCCCTCGGGAAGACGACGGTATCGAAATGGCCGACGCCCTTGAACCTGGGGTATCCGGGCTTCTCCCCACTCCTGATCCGGCGGAAGAACGCCTGGAACGCCTTGTCGAGCCGCCTGAGCGTGGCCTGCTGGCTGGAGAACGACCAGCGGCCCTGACGCTCCGGGTCGAACGCCCGGATCTCCCTCAGCTGCGCCGACTGATCGCCGTAGGAGACGCTGGTCTTCGACGCGTGCCGCCAGGCGTCACGGCGCTCCTGCAAGGCCCCGTTGCAGAGCGAACAGTGGTCCCGAAGCATCTCCGTCAGGGCCTGCGCCTGCCGAACGGTGGGCCGCAGCAGGAACTTGTACGCACGCAGCAACGCAGCCCACCCCCCTTTGCGTCTCCCCTGGTCAAAGCTGGTGCCATCACTCTACCGGCCGCAACTGACCACGCAGCGTGTTTGGCCGCTTCGCGGCCCCGTTTCAAGGAATCGAAAGAGGGACTGATGGATAGGAAAGTTTCCTATTGCCTGCTCGGCCGGTGCGGTCGGCTAGCGGTCAGCCGGCCGTCAGCCAGCGGTAGACCAACTCGGGGCGGCCGACCTGCCCGTACTGCGGCGCCCGCGCCGCGCGCCCCGCGTCGACCAGATGCTCCAGATAGCGGCGCGCGGTGATCCGCGAGATCCCCACCGCCTCCGCCGTCGCGGCGGCGGAGATCCCGTCCTCGGCGGTGCGCAGTGTGTCGGTCACGGCCTGGAGGGTGGCCGGGGTCAGCCCCTTGGGCAGCTCGGCCGGCTGGGGCGCGCGCAGCGCGGCGAGCGCGCGGTCCACCTCGTCCTGGCCGCTGGCCTCCCCCACGCTCCCGCGGAACTCCGCGTAGCGCAGCAGCCTGTCCCGGAGCGTTGCGAATGTGAACGGCTTGAGGACGTACTGCACCACCCCGAGCGAGACCCCTTCGCGGACCACCGCCAGGTCACGGGCCGAGGTCACCGCGATGACATCCGCGGTGTGACCTGTCGCACGCAGCGCCCGGAGCAGCTGCAGACCATGCCCATCGGGCAAATACAGGTCCAGGAGCAACAGATCCGCCGGGGTGCGCTCCAGCAGGCGCTGCGCGTCGCCGCGGGTCCGCGCCGCGCCGACGACCGAGAAGCCGGGGACCCGCTCCACGTACATCCGGTGCGCGTCGGCGGCGACCGGGTCGTCCTCGACGACGAGGACCCGTATCGGGGCGGGCCGCGCCGGGTTTGCCTGCGCCGGGCTCATCGGGCGGGTTCCTCTCGGACGGGGTGCTCTTGGGCCGGGTGCTCCTGGGTGGGTTGCGCCTGGGTGGGTTCGCTCGGGGGCGCCGCGGGTTCTGCCAGGGACAGTGCGGGTTCCGTCTGCGGTCGCGCGGCTTCCGTCAGCGGCAGCCGGACCGTGAATTCCGCGCCCCCGTCCGGCGCCCGGGACACCTCGACCGTGCCGGAATTGCGCCGCGCCGCCTGCCGTACCAGGGCGAGCCCCAGCCCGCGGCCCGCGGATTTGGTGCTCCAGCCGCGCCCGAAGGCCGCCTCCGCCGCCGCCGGGTCAAGACCGGGGCCCGTATCGCCCACGCGCAGCGTCAGCTCGTCGCCGACGGCACGCGCGGTGACCGTGACGCGGGCGCTGCGGGCCGCGCCGCGGCCGGCGCCCTCGGCGGCGGCGTCCGTCGCGTTGTCGATGAGGTTGCCGAGGATGGTGACCAGGTCGCGGGCCGGGAGGCCGGGCGGCAGCAGCCCGTCGTCGATGCGGGTGTCGGGGGCGAGGACGAGCTCCACGCCGCGCTCATTGGCCTGGGCCGCCTTGCCCAGCAGCAGGGCGGCCAGCACCGGTTCGGCGACGGCCCCCACCACCTGGTCGGTCAGCGCCTGCGCCAGCTCCAGCTCGGCGGTCGCGAAGTCGACCGCCTCCTCGGCCCGCCCCAGCTCGATCAGCGAGACGACGGTGTGCAGCCGGTTGGCGGCCTCGTGCGCCTGGGAGCGCAGGGCCTCGGCGAAGCCGCGTACGGAGTCCAGCTCGCCCGACAGCGCCTGCAGCTCGGTGTGGTCGCGCAGCGTGACGACCGTGCCGCGCTGCTCCCCGCTGCTGACCGGGGAGGTGTTGACGACCACGACCCGCTCGGCGGTCAGATGCAGCTCGTCCACCCGCGGCTCGGCCGCCAGCAGGGCGCCGGTCAGCGGCGGGGGCAGCCCGAGGTCGGAGACGTACCGGCCGACCGAGTCCTCGGACAGGCCCAGCAGCTCCCGGCCGGCGTCGTTGATCAGCGCGATCCGCCGCCGCCCGTCGAGCATCAGCAGCCCCTCCCGTACGGCGTGCAGCGCGGCCTGGTGGTAGTCGTGCATCCGGCTCAGCTCGCCGGCGTTCATACCGTGCGTATGGCGGCGCAGCCGGGCGTTGATGACGTAGGTGCCGATGCCGCCGAGCGCCAGCGCGGCGAACGCGACGCCGAGCAGCGCCAGCAGCTGCCGGCGCACCTGCGCGCTGATGGTGTCGACGGTGATGCCCGCGCTGACCAGCGCGACGATCCTGCCCCGCGCGTCGCGCACCGGGGCCACCACGCGCACGGACGCGCCCAGGGTGCCGGTGTACGTCTCGTCGAAGATCCGGCCGTGCAGCGCGGGCCCGGTGTTGCCGAGGAACTTCTCCCCTATACGGTCCGGGTCGGGGTGGGTCCAGCGGATTCCCCGCGTGTTCATGATGGTGACGAAGGCGACACCGGTGTCATGGCGCACCTGCTCCGCGTACGGCTGGAGCCGGGCGGTGGGGTCGTCGGACCGTACGGCCTCGGCGACCGCCGGGGAGTCGGCGACGGCGGTGGCGGCGGCGGTGGCCTGGCGGCGCGCGGACTCCTCCGCCTGGCTGCGGCCCGTGACGTACGAGAAGATCGCGCACCCGGCGACCACGGCGGCGACCAGGACGACCTGCATCGCGAAGAGCTGGCCTGCCAGACTCCGGGGACGGGGGACGCGCATGCCACACAGTGTGCACATGGCCGTTTCGTGAACGAAATGAACGGAAGGGTGACCGCCATCACAGGCGGGGTGCATAGTCCTCGGGACCGTCCAGGGCGAAGTGCGAGCCGCACGACGCATCAGCCGGGACAGCTGGACGGCAGAGCAGAAGGAGGCAGCACCGTGGCTGCGCAGACCTCGCCGCCCGAGTCCGTACGTACGGATGGCGGGCGGATGAAGAAGGACCGGATCCACTACCTCTACCTCGCGGTGATCGGCGCGGTCGGGCTCGGCATCCTGGTGGGCTTCGCCGCCCCTGATACGGCCGTGGAGCTCAAGCCGATCGGCACCGGCTTCGTGAATCTCATCAAGATGATGATCTCGCCGGTCATCTTCTGCACGATCGTGCTCGGCGTGGGTTCGGTGCGGAAGGCCGCGAAGGTCGGCAAGGTCGGTGGCCTGGCGCTCGGCTACTTCCTGCTGATGTCGACCGTCGCGCTCGCCATCGGCCTGGTCGTCGGCAACATCATCGAGCCGGGCAGCGGGCTGCACCTGACCCATGAGGCGGCGCAGGCCGGTCAGGGCCAGGCGGAGGGCGCCCACGAGTCCACCACGGACTTCCTGCTCGGGATCATCCCGACCACGATCGTCTCCGCCTTCACTGTGCCCGAGGTGCTCCAGACCCTGCTGGTCGCGCTGCTGGTCGGCTTCGCGCTCCAGGCCATGGGCAAGAGCGGCGAGCCGGTGCTGCGCGGGATCGGCCACATCCAGCGGCTGGTGTTCCGTGTGCTGTCCATGATCATGTGGGCGGCGCCGGTGGGTGCCTTCGGCGCGATAGCGGCGGTGGTCGGCGAGACGGGCGTGGACGCGCTCAAGTCGCTCGCCGTCATCATGATCGGCTTCTACATCACCTGTGCGCTGTTCGTGTTCCTCGTGCTCGGCACGATCCTGCGGCTGGTCGCGGGCGTGAGCATCTTCTCGCTGCTGAAGTACCTGGCCCGCGAGTTCCTGCTGATCGTGTCGACCTCGTCGTCGGAGTCCGCGCTGCCGCGCCTGATCGCCAAGATGGAGCACGCGGGCGTCAGCCAGCCCGTCGTGGGCATCACCGTGCCGACCGGCTACTCCTTCAACCTGGACGGCACCGCGATCTACCTGACCATGTCCTCGCTGTTCATCGCCGAGGCCATGGGCAACCCCCTCTCGATCGGCGAGCAGATATCCCTGCTGGCGTTCATGATCATCGCGTCGAAGGGCGCGGCGGGCGTGACCGGCGCGGGCATGGCCACGCTGGCCGGCGGCCTCCAGTCGCACCGGCCGGACCTGGTGGACGGCGTCGGCCTGATCGTCGGCATCGACCGCTTCATGAGCGAGGCGCGCGCCCTCACCAACTTCGCGGGCAACGCGGTCGCCACCGTCCTGGTCGGCACCTGGACCAAGGAGATCGACAAGGAGCGCATGCAGGAGGTGCTCGCCGGCCGGCTGCCGTTCGACGAGACGACGCTCGTCGACGACCACTCCCCGTACAGCGGGGACGACGCGGACGACGAGGGGAACTCGGCGGTGCCGGAGCAGCGCGGCGGCGGATCGGGCACGGCGAAGGAACACGCGTCCATCTGACCCACCCCCTGACCCACCCCGCCCGCGCGGCACGCATCGCGCGCGGACACCGCGGCCCTGCCCTCCTGAATCGGGGCAGGGCCGCGCCGCGTTCATCCCCCGCCCGAGAACCCCGCGGACACGTGCACGACCCCCGTGGCCGACTCCGCGTGAACTCCAGGGAAGAAGGGCAGAAACGGAGCGACCAACAGGGCGACCCCCGTGACCGCCGTGGCGATCCGCCCCCAAAGAGGCATGAGCCCCCACCTCTCTTCCTGTTCTCCCGTACGGTCCACTCCAGCGGTCCGGCGGTTGTTCGGCAGCCCCGTCGCCCCACGAAACAAAGGAGTAGCGTCTGGGGCCGTACCAGGCCGTCGAGGTTGTGGCCGTCAAGGTGGGGGGATGAGACATGGGCCGCAAGGAGAGCCCGCTGGATCCGAGCGCGGGCCCGGTCCAGCGTTTCGCGTACGAGCTGCGCAAGCTGAGGAGCGAGGCGGGCGGGCCCACCTACCGGGCGATGGCGCAGCGGGTGCCGTACTCGCTCACCACGCTGTCCCGGGCCGCCGCCGGGGACCAACTCCCCTCGCTGCCGGTCACGCTCGCGTATGTGGAGGCCTGCGGCGGCGACCCGGCCGATCTGGCCCACTGGGAGGCGCGCTGGCGCGAGGCGGCGGAGGAGACGACCGGCCTCCCGGCCGAGGACGACGACGCCACCCCGCCCTACCGCGGACTGGCCCGCTTCGAGCCCGGCGACCACGAGCGGTTCTTCGGCCGGGACCAACTCGTCTCCGATCTGCTGGAGCTGGTGCGGGAGAGCAGGTTCGCCGCCGTATTCGGTCCCTCGGGCAGCGGTAAGTCCTCACTGCTGCGGGCCGGTCTGATCCCGGCCCTGCGCGACGGCACGGCGGCGCCGTTACCCCGCCCATCCGTGATCCGCGTCCTCACCCCCGGCGACCGCCCGCTCCGCACCCACGCCGCCGCGCTCGGCCCGAAGCCCGGCCCGGAGGGGGAGGACGGGGACACCTGGCTGGTGATCGACCAGTTCGAGGAGGTCTTCACCCTCTGCCAGGACCCCGCCGAGCGCGCCGGATTCATCGAACGGCTGCTGTCCGCCCAGGACGAGGACAGCCGGCTGCGCGTGGTCATCGGCGTACGGGCCGACTTCCTCGGCCGCTGCGCCGAACACCGGGAGCTGACGGCCGCGCTGCGCGGCGCCACGCTCCTGGTCGGCCCGATGGGCCGGACGGAGCTGCGGGACGCGATCGTCAAGCCGGCCGCGGCGGAAGGGCTGATCGTCGAGCGGGCGTTGACCGCCAGGATCGTGGAGGAGGTCGTCGACGAGCCCGGCGGTCTGCCCCTGATGTCCCACGCCCTGCTGGAGACCTGGCGCCGCCGCCGGAGCCGGGCGCTGACCGAGGAGGCGTACGAGGCGGCGGGCGGCGTGCACGGCGCCATCGCCCTGACCGCGGAGCGGGTGTACGGGGAGCTCAGCGAGCGGCAGGCGGAGGCCGCCCGGCGGATCATGCTCCGGCTGATCACCCCGGGGGAGGGGGCGCAGGACACCCGGCGCCCGGTGGACCGGGAGGAACTGGGGCTGGAATCCGGCTCCGATGAGGCGGCTGATACGGCGCTGGTGCTGGAACGCCTGGTGCGGGCGCGCCTGGTGACCCTCGACGAGGGCACGGTCGACCTCGCCCATGAGGCGCTGATCACGGCCTGGCCCCGGCTACGCGGCTGGATCGACGAGGACCGCCAGCGGCTGCGTACCCACCGCAAGCTGACCGAGGCCGCCCGCACCTGGGAGGAACTGGGGCGGGATTCCGGCGCGCTCTACCGGGGCGCGCGGCTGGTGGAGGCGCGGGAGGCGTTCGCCGAGCCCGGCGACTCGGCCGAACTCACCCCCGTGGAGCGCGAGTTCCTGGCCGCCAGCCGGGCGGCGGGCACGCGGGAGCGCCGACGGGTGCGCGCGTTCGTGGGTTCGGTGGCGGTGCTGGTCGTACTGGCGCTCGTGGCGGGCGTGGTGGCGTGGCAGCAGAACCGGGCGGGCGAGCGGCGCCGCGCGGAGGCCGTGTCCCGGCGGATCGCGTCCGTCGCACAGAACATGCGGTACGCGGATCCGGTGACGGCGATGCGGCTGAGTGTAGCGGCGTGGGACGTCAGCCACACGCTGGAGGCGAGATCGGCGCTGCTGGGGGCGGTGGGGCAGCGCGAGCGGGACACCTTCACCGCCTCCGGAGTCAGCGCGCACAACCCCGCGGTGCTGAGCGCCGACGGCCGGACGCTCGTGGCCTCTGGGGAGAACGGCCGGATAGTCGGCTGGGACGTGCCCAGCCACCGCCGGACCAGCTCGTTCAAGACGGGTGACGAGTCGGATACCGCGACGGCTGTCTCCCCGGACGGGCGGCAGGTGGTGACGTTCGGGGAGGCCGGTCTCCGACTGCGGGACCGTGTCTCAGGCCGACCCATCGGCCCTCTCCTCCCGACCGAGGACGGGGACGGGGACGCGTACTTCGGGGCGAGCGGGCGCACCCTTCTCGTGGAGGACGGGCACTGGCTCCGGCTGTGGGACATCCGGCACCGCCGCCTCCTGTTCCGTCTGCGCAGCGAGACCATGCAGGAGCCGACGCTCAGCGCGGACGACGGGAGGATCGCGCTCTGTTCGGACCAGGACCAGTTGGAGGTCTGGGATGCCCGCGCGCGCCGCCGGATACGTACGCTCCGGGCCGCCTCGCGCCTGGTCTGCGGTTCGGCCGAGGACACCGACGGCGCGGAGACCGTGCTCACTCCGGACGGCCGGAGGCTGCTGATCAGCACCGCCAAGGGGGTCCGCGGCTGGGAGGTGGCCTCGGGAAGGGAACTGCCGGGCATCACCCATGCGGGGCTCCAATACCTCACCCTCAGCCGTGACGGGCGATTGCTGGCGGCCACGGATGGCCAGGAGATCCTGATGTGGCGGCTGGACAGCCCTGCCAGGCCGGTCTACCGGCATCCCTTGGCGGGTCGGCGAATCACCGGCCTGTCGCTGGACGCGGACCACGGGGTGATCCGGTACGGGGAGGGCGAGGAGGGCATGGGGGGCGACACGGTGCGCACCCTTTACCTGGGCAACGCCACGGCCCCGGGATGGGGGCCGAAGCGGGACGGGGAGGCCCTGTTCAGCCCCGACGCGAGCCTGATGGCGGACGTACGGACGTCGGGTGGGCGTGAACGGATCGAACTGCGGCCCACCGGCGGCGGAGCGTCGGCCGCCGCCGACCTGCCGTCGGCCGACTGCCGGACCACCGCTCAACCGGGGGGCAAGGGCCAGTACTGCAAGCCGCTCATGGCGTTCAGCGCGGACGGGCGCACCTTCGCCTATGGGTTCGGCGAGCGGGACGCCGCCACTGACTGGCACCGGGCGGAGTGGGTCACGGTGTGGGACGTGCGCAAGGGCCGCAAGACGGGCGGCCTCGTCCTCACCCCGAAAGGCGGGAGCGACCCGGGCGTCGACACGATCGCGCTGACCCCGGACGGCGGGACGGTGATCGCCTACCGGCGCCTCTCGGAGATCTTGGAGCTGTGGGGAGTGCACCGCCGTACCAAGGTGACGCGGCGGGTGCCCGGGCTGGCCGAGATGGTGGTCGGCGGGTCCAACTTCGCGATTGCCTTCACCGACTCCGCCGCCCTGGCCGTGCGGCCCGACGGGCGGCTGGTCACCACGGCGTCCGGGGAGCGCTTCGCCCTCCCCTCGGGGCATCCCGGCAAGGCGACCCCCTCCCAGGACTCGGTCTACGCGCTCGCCTACAGCCCCGACGGCGAACAGTTGGCCCTCGGCACGGACTCCGGCCAGGTGACGCTGTGGGACGGCGACGCGATGCGGCGTCTGGGCGTCGTCTCGGGGACCCTCACCGGAGAGGGACGCGAGACGGCCGAGCCCGTGAAAGCCCTGGCCTACTCGCCCGACGGCAAGATCCTGGCCGTGGCGGGCGACAACGGGACGGTGCGGCTGTGGGACACCGCGTCCAGCCGCCCGCTGGGGTCCGCCCTGATCACCGCGGGCGACGCCGTCCGGGCCCTGTCCTTCAGCAAGGACGGCAGGACCCTGCTGGTCGCGGGCGAACACGTGCCGCTCCAGAAGCTCGCCGTCGACCCCGAGCGCGTCACCGCCGCCGTCTGCGACCGCGCGGGCGGCGGCCTGCACCGCGCCGACTGGAAGACGTACATCCCGGAGGTCCCGTACCGCAAGGTGTGCTGAGCGATACCGGTACCGCGGGCAGTCGAGATCCCGCGCCTCCCCCCGTGGAAGGCGCGGGCGCATAAGGGCGCTGACGCTGACATCAGCGAGACTTCAGCGGGAGTTAAGCGCTTGCTGAAACCCGTACGGAAACGCGACCGCGCAAGCGCGTCAGTGTCAGCGTTCGCCGTCCACCGCGAGCCGCAGCTGCTCCGGGAGCGCGGTCCATTCGGGGCCGTCGTTCTGGGGCTTGACCCAGGCGACGTTTCCGCCGGTGTCGATGTAGGCGACGCGGCCGATGGCCTCGCGCTCGATGTCGTACACGAGGTCGCCTATCCGAGGAAGGGTGCGAGTCTGTCCCGTAGCCGTCATGAGCTGCCCTTTCGCCATAGCGCTGCCTGTCGGCGCGCATCCAGCCGCCTCGGCCTTGTAGCCGGCCGCCCCGAGGAATCCAACTGCGAGGAGTCCTGCGGCCAGGGCCCGGTTGTACCGGCCGCCCGGTCGGCGCGGTCCGGTCGGTCCGGCGGTTGTCGATGCGCGGATCAAGCCCCCCATGCCGCCCCCGTTGTCTGGGTACAGAGGGCTTCCCCGTTACCGCGGGCTCCCCACCCGGCGGGGTCTGCGCCGGACGTGAGCGTGGGTGCGCCGCGGCGCCCTCAATGCCCGTAGGGTGCAATGCGGAGCTGATGTCTCGCTGATGCGGCGCTGACCTGTCCCTGTGGGTAGGCTGCGAGATGGCCGCAGGGAATCTCAGGTACCGACGGGGGAAGCGCGTGCACGGGACCGAGTTTCGTCTGCTGGGCCCGGTCGGGATATGGCAGGGCGAGCTGGGACTCGGCCCGACCGCCGCCCAGCAGCGATCCGTCCTGGCGATGCTGCTGCTGGAGCCGGGGCGGGTGGTCTCCGTGGACCGGCTGGTGATGGCCGTATGGGGCGAGGACCCGCCGGGGTCGGCGCGCAACGCCGTGCAGGTCCAGATATCCAAACTGCGCAGGATCCTGGCCGCGCTGCCCGACACCGAGCTGTCCACCTCCGCGCAGGGCTACTGCCTCACCGTCGACCAGGAGCGGGTGGATCTGCACCGTTTCCGGGAGTTGGTGCGCGAGGCGCGGACGGTCGGCGACGGCCCGGCCGGTGAGCTGCTGTACGCGGCGCTCCAGCTGTGGCGCGGCCCCGCGCTCGCGGATGTCGCGGGCGGCTGGCTGCCCGAGACCGTCGGGGCGGGCCTGGAGGAGGAGCGGCGCGCGGTGGTGGAGGAGTGCGCCGCGATCGATCTGCGCTCGGGGCGGCACCAGGAGGCGGCCGCCGTGCTGTCCCCTCTGGTGGCGGAGCACCCGCTGCGGGAGCGGTCGGTGGGTCTGCTGATGGAGGCGCTGAGCCGGAGCGGCCGGCGGGCCGACGCGCTCGCGCTGTTCCGCGGGACGCGGCAGCGGTACGTCGACGAGCTGGGCATCGAACCGGGGGACGATCTGCAGCGGCTGCACCGGCAGGTGCTGGACGCGCAGTCGGGGGCGGGGGCGGGCGCGCGCCCGGCGGGCGTGGCTCCGGCTGCCGCGGACCTGACGTCGGCCGTGCCCTCGACGGGCGTCGCGCCCTCGGCGGGTACGGCCCCGGCAGCGGGAGCGGCGGACGCTGCATACCCGGCGGGTGCGGTCCCAGCGGCGGTGTCCGCGCCGGCCGCGCACCCGACGTCGGCCGCGGCCCCGGCTGCCGCACACCCGTCACCGACCCCGGACCCAGACCCGGCCCCGGACCCCGCGGCGGCGAACCGCGCCACCCCAGCCCCGGCCCCCTCCCCCTCCCAGGACACCTCCCCCGAGCCGTCCCCCGCGCCCCCCTCCGAGTCGCCGCCCCCCTCCCACTCCCCACCGGCCGCCGGGGTCGCCGTACCGCAGCAACTCCCCGCGGACGTGGCCCACTTCACCGGGCGGGACCGGGAGCTGGCCGGGCTGGACGCGCTGCTGCGCCCGGCGCCCGGGACCGGGACAGGGGCCACGGCCGGACGGGCGCCCACCGCGGCGGTGATCTCCGTGATCGCGGGCAGTGGTGGCCTCGGCAAGACCACCCTCGCCGTGCACTGGGCCCACCGGGTCCGCGACCGCTTCCCCGACGGTCAGCTGTATGTGAACCTCCGCGGCTTCGGGCCGACCGGCTCGGCGATGACGCCCTCCGAGGCGGTGCGCGGCTTTCTGGACGCCTTTCAGGTGCCCGCGCACCGGATACCGGCCACCGTGGAGGCCCAGACCGCGCTGTACCGCAGTCTGCTGGTCGGCCGCCGGGTGCTGATCCTGCTGGACAACGCCCGGGACGCCGATCAGGTCCGCCCCCTGCTGCCCGGGGCGCCCGGCTGTCTGGTGTTGCTGACCAGCCGTAACGAGCTGACCGGGCTGGTCGTCGCGGAGCAGGCCCAGCCGCTGCCGCTGGACCTGCTCGACCGCGCCGAGGCGCGCGAACTGCTAGCCCGCAGACTGGGGTCCGAGCGGGTGGCGGCCGAGCCGGACGCGGTGGAGGATGTGATCACCGTGTGTGCGGGGCTGCCCTTGGCGCTGGCGATCGTCGCCGCCCGCGCGGCCACCCACCCCCGCTTCTCCCTCGAAGCCCTCGCCCGCGAGCTGCACGACGCCCGCGGCAGCCTGGACGCGTTCGACGGCGGTGACGCCACCACCGACGTCCGGGCGGTGTTCTCGTGGTCGTACCACACCCTTGGCACCGCGGCCGCCCGGCTGTTCCGGCTGCTGGGCGTGCACCCCGGCCCGGACATCTCGGCCGCCGCCGTGGCCAGCCTGATGGGGCTGCCCGTACCGCAGGCCCGGCGGCTGCTGCTCCAGCTGACCCGGGCCCATCTGCTCACCGAGCGCAGCCCGGGCCAGTACGCGCTGCACGACCTGCTGCGCGCCTACGCCACGGAGCTGGCCGAGGCGTACGACTCCGAGGACGACCGGCGCGCCGCGCTGCACCGCACCCTCGACCACTATCTGCACACCGCCGTCGCCGCCGGACGGGTGTTCACCCCGCAGCGCACGCCGCTGACGCTCCCCGCGGCGCAGCCCGGCGTCTGTACCGAGTCGTTCGCCGACTACGGCGAGGCGCTGACCTGGTTCACCGCCGAACACCATGTGCTGGTCGCCGCGCAGCAGCAGGCGGCGGAGAGCGGTTTCGAGACCCACGCCTGGCAGCTGGCCTGGTCGCTCGCCGAGTTCCTGGACCAGCTCGGACACTGGCACGACCAGGGCGTCGTCCACACCGTGGCGCTCGACGCGGCGCGGCGTACGGACTGCCTGGCCGGGCAGGCGCACGCCCACCACGGCCTCGGCCTCGCCGATCTGCGGATGGCCCAGTACGACCGGGCCCGCGACCACCTGATGTGCGCCCTGGACCTGCACGGCAAGACCGGCAACCCGGCCGGCCAGGCCCTCATCCACGTCGCGCTCAACCTGGCGGGCGAGCGGCAGGGCCGCCACGAGGAGGGGCTGTACCACGCGCAGCGCACCCTCGAGCTGTACCGCGAGGTCGGCCAGCGCAGCGGGGAGGCGTACGCGCTGAACAACGTCGGCTGGGCGTACGCCATGGTCGGCCAGTACCAGCAGACCCTGGTCCACTGCGAGAAGGCGCTGCGGATGCTGCAGCAGGCCCACGACGGGCGCGGCGCCTCCGCCGCCTGGGACAGCCTCGGCTACGCCCACCACCGCCTCGGCGACCACGAGCAGGCCATCGTCTGCTACCGCAACGCCGTGGAGCTGCGCCGCGAGCGCGGCGAGCGGGTCAGGGCGGCCGAGACCATGTACCGCCTGGGCAGCGCCCAGCTGGCCGCCGGCGACGTCCCCGGCGCCCGGGACACCTGGCGGCAGGCGCTGACCATGTTCGACGCCCTCGGCCACCCGGACGCCGGCCGGGTCCGCGAGGAACTCGACCGGCTCGGGTGACCTAGCAGCACCTGGAGACGGGGGCGGCGCTCGCCGTCGTCGCCGTGATGCCGGACGCGGTGACGAGACCGCACGCGATGAGCGCGATGGAGAGCGCCCGCAACAGCCGCTGTTTCATGTTGTCCTCCTGACTTCCGCCGTTGCTTGGCCGTATGGAAGCGAGTACAGCGGCGGTGCGATTGTTCGGCGACCCGTTCCACCGCGCGGAACAAAGACGAGCGGAACTCAGCCGAACGGGATGCGCACGTACGACTGGTTGCCCGTCCCCACCGTGCTGGTGCCGTTGCCGATGGCGTTCCAGACCTCGACCCGCACCTTCCCGTTGCTCAGGTTGCCGAGCGAGCCGGTGGCGGACTTCAGCCCGCGGGCCTGGGTGTAGTGCTCGTAGCCCGCGACGGGGTCGGTGGCGAAGTACTGGTAGGTCTCGGTGCGGTCCCAGCTGCCGTCGCCGGTCAGGTCGTAGGAGATACGGACCTGCTGGCCGTTGGCCACGGTGGTGCCCGCGTCCACGAACAGGTCGAACTGCGTGGCGCCGCCGCTGTAGGTGGCGTTCAGCCCGGAGGCGAGGAAGGTCTGCGGCTGGGAGGGCGTGCCGTCGTGGTTGGTGCCGCCCGCCGAGGCCAGGGTCGCGGTGGAGGCGGAGGAGGACGCGGCGCCGAGGGTGCCGCCGCTGCCCAGGTAGCGGGTGGCGGAGCCGGTGGGCGGGTCGGTGGGCGGGTCGGTGGTGCCGCCGCCGCGGGTCCAGACGGCGACGTAGTCGACGAGCATGGGGTGGCCGGGGTCGGTGGCCGCGGTGGGGGTGGCCGAGCCCTGGATCGCGTCGGGGAAGGCGCCGCCGATCGCGACGTTCAGGAGGAGGAAGTAGCCCGCGTGGTCGGTCATCTGCGACCAGGTGGCGGCGTCGACGTCGCTCTGGCTGACGCTGTGGAACTGCTGGCCGTCCACGTACCAGCGCAGCTGGTTGGGCGTGGTGGAGCGGTCCCATTCGAAGCGGTAGGTGTGGAAGGCGGACTGACAGCTCGCGCCGGGGCAGGCGCGGCTGGCGCCGATGCCGGTGGTCTCCCGGCAGGGCCCGCCGGGGTTGACGCCGCAGTGGAGGGTGCCCCAGACGGAGTTGATGCCGTTGACGTTCTCCATGAAGTCGAACTCGCCGATGCCGGGCCAGTTCTGGTAGTTGCCCCGGTACGGGTTGCCGAGCGCCCAGAAGGCGGGCCAGTAGCCGAGTGCGGCGTTCCCGGTGACGTTGGGCATCTGGATGCGGCCCTCGACCCGCAGCACGCCGCCGGCCGGGGCCTTGAAGTCGGCGCGCCGGGTCTCGATACGGGCCGAGGTCCAGTTGCCCGCGCCGTCGCGGAGCGGGGTGATGCGCAGGTTGCCGCTGCCGTCGAGGCTGAGGTTGCTGGTGGAGTTGGTGTAGTTCTGGATCTCTCCGGTGCCCCAGTTGCCGGGGCCGCCGGGGTAGGAGTGGCCGGTGTCTATCTGCCAGTTGGCGGAGGACGGCAGCGTGTTCGCGGAGCCCTTGAAGTCATCGCTCCACTGCAGGGTCCACCCGTCGGCGGGCGGCACGTCGCCGCGCGCGGGCGAGGTGCCGAAGAGCGTGGCGAGGGCCGCCAGCGCGAGCGCGGCGACGGCCAGCGCGGCTGTGAGGGGTGAGGTGAGAGGTGCCCTGGGTCTGGTGCTCGTGCGTGTGCTCACGGGGAACGACCTCCAGGAAGCGGTGTGTGGGGGTGTGAGAGCGCTCTCACGTTTATGTAGGTGCACACGGAGAGGCCGTCAATGGCTCGCGCACGTTCGTTTCTTGAAGCGTGTACGTGTCGTCAGGCCGGCCGCAGCCAGACCGTCGCCAGCGGCGGCAGCACCGGCAGGATGCTTGCGGGCCTCCCGTGCCAGGCGGTGGGTTCGGCCTTGAGTGGTTCCGGGCCCCGGACGCCGCTGCCGCCGTAGCGGCCGTCGTCCGTGTTCAGCACCTCGCGCCACAGGGGGAAGCGGTCCGGCACGCCGATGCGGTAGTCATGGCGTACGACGGGCGAGAAGTTGCTGATGGCCAGCAGTGGCGAGCCGTCCGCGGCGAAGCGCAGGAAGGCGAAGACGTTGTCCTCGCGCGCGTCGCCCTCGACCCAGGCGAACCCCTCCGGATCGGTGTCCCGCTGCCACAGCGCGGGCGTGGCCAGGTAGACCCGGTTCAGCTCGCGCACCAGGTCGCGTACGCCGCGGTGGTCCGGTTCGGCGGAGTACGAGGGATCGAGCAGCCACCAGTCCGGGCCGTGGCTCTCCGACCACTCCGCGCCCTGGGCGAACTCCTGGCCCATGAAGAGGAGTTGCTTGCCGGGGTGTGCCCACATGAAGCCCAGGTACGCGCGGTGGTCGGCCCGCCGCTGCCACCAGTCGCCGGGCATCTTCGACACCAGCGAGCGCTTGCCGTGGACCACCTCGTCATGGGAGATGGGCAGCACGTAGTTCTCGCTGTACGCGTACACCATCGAGAAGGTCATCTCGTGGTGGTGGTACTTGCGGTGCACCGGCTCATGGCCGACGTAGCCGAGCGAATCGTGCATCCACCCCATGTTCCACTTCAGCCCGAAGCCGAGGCCGCCGAAGCCGCTGGGGCCCACGTGGTGGGTGGCGCGGGTGACGCCGTCCCAGGCGGTGGACTCCTCGGCGATGGTCAGCGCGCCGGGGCAGCGGCGGTAGACGGTCGCGTTCATCTCCTGCAGGAACGCGACGGCGTCAAGGTTCTCCCGGCCGCCGTGGGCATTGGGCGTCCACTGGCCCGGCTCGCGGGAGTAGTCGAGGTAGAGCATGGAGGCCACGGCGTCCACCCGCAGGCCGTCCACATGGAACTCCTCGCACCAGTACACGGCGTTCGCCACCAGGAAGTTGCGCACCTCCGTGCGGCCGTAGTCGAACTCCAGCGTGCCCCAGTCCGGGTGCGCGGCCCGGGCCGGGTCGGCGGGTTCGTACAGGGGTCTGCCGTCGAACTCGGCGAGCGCCCAGTCGTCCCGGGGGAAGTGCGCGGGCACCCAGTCGACCAGTACGCCGATGCCCGCCCGGTGCAGGGCGTCGACCAGGTACTTGAAGTCGTCGGGGGTGCCGAGGCGGGCGGTGGGCGCGTAGAAGCCGGTGACCTGGTAGCCCCATGAGCCGCCGAAGGGGTGTTCGGCCACCGGCATCAGCTCGACATGGGTGAAGCCGAGGTCCTTGACGTACGCGGGAAGCTGCTCGGCCAGCTGGCGGTAGGTCAGGCCGGGGCGCCACGAGGGAAGATGCACCTCGTACACCGAGAACGGCGCCTCGTGGACGCGCTGCCCCGCCCGGCGGGCCATCCACTCCTCGTCGTGCCACTCGTGGTGGGAGGCGTGCACGATCGAGGCGGTGGCGGGCGGACACTCGGTGCGGCGCGCCATCGGGTCGGCGCGCAGGGTGTGGCTCCCGTCGGGGCGGGTGATGTCGAACTTGTACACCGCGCCCTCGCCCACGCCGGGCAGGAACAGCTCCCATACGCCGCTGCCGCCCAGCGAGCGCATCGGGAAGGCCGTACCGTCCCAGTAGTTGAAGTCCCCGGCCACACGCACACCGCGCGCGTTGGGCGCCCACACCGTGAACCGCGTGCCGGCCACGCCCTGGTGCGTCATCGGACGCGCGCCCAGCGCGCGCCACAGCTCCTCGTGGCGGCCCTCGCCGATCAGGTGCAGATCCAGCTCGCCGAGGGCGGGGAGGAAACGGTACGGGTCGTGCTGCGGGGCCTGGCCGCTCTCGTACTCGACCAGCAGCTGGTACTCGGGGATCTCCCGGAGCGGGAGCACCCCGGAGAACAGCCCGTCCCCCTCGGGGCGCAACTGGGCGCGCAGCCCGGTGGCGGTGACGGCCACGGACCGGGCGGACGGGCGCAGCGCGCGGAAGAGGATGCCGCCGCGCACGGGGTGGGCGCCGAGGAGGGCGTGCGGGTCGTGGTGGGAGCCGGAGAGCAGCCGCTGCCGGTCGGTGTCCCCGAGCGGCGCCGCGGCGCGCACGCCCCCGCCGCCGGGGGGCGCGGTCCCGGGGCGGGACGCGGCCTCGGGGCGGGGCGCGGCCTTGGCGTGCGGGGGATCGGCGGGGTCGAGGGCGGGGTCGGGGCTCGGCCGCGGCGCCCGCGGGCTGGGCGGGGCGGTGTACGAGGAGCGGGACATGGGGCCGTCTCCGGGGCCGTGCGCGGCGGCGCGGTGGGCGGCGGGCCGGGCGGGGTCCGGGCGGAAAGTGGCGGGGACGGACGGGGGCTGGTCGTGCGGGGACGAGTCGTACGGCGGGGGGCCGTAGGGCTGCGCGTCGTGCGGCGGGGCGTTGTGCGGGGGCGGATCGTGCGGCGGGGGGTCGTGCGGGGGCGGGTCGGACGGCGAACGTGCGGTCACGGGGGTGTCCTCCCAGGGGGCTGGGTGCTCGTATCAGGTGGGGGTGGCGGCCAGGCGGTGGATGGCGGACATCGGGACGGGCAGCCACTCGGGCCGGTGGCGGGCCTCGTAGACCACCTCGTACACCGCCTTGTCGGTCTCGTGGGCCCGCAGCAGCTCCGGCTCGTCGCGCGGGTCGGCCCCGGAAGCCTCCGCGTAGCCCGCGCAGTACGCGGCCCGGGCGCGGCCGGCCCAGTTCTGCGGGCCGTCGTGGCCGCTCACGGCCGCCGCGTAGTCGAACGAGCGGAGCATGCCCGCGATGTCGCGCACCGCCGGCTGGGGGCGGCGGCGTTCGTCGAGGGGGCGCGAGGGCTCGCCCTCGAAGTCGATGAGCGACCAGCGCTCCTCGCCCTCGACCGTCCGCCGCAGCACCTGGCCCAGGTGCAGATCGCCGTGGATGCGCTGGGCCGTCCAGGTGCGTCCGGCGCGGCCGAGCGCGGCCAGGTCCTCGTACGCGGAGTGCAGTGCGGCGCGGTACGGGTGGAGGGCGGGTACGGCCGCGGCGGCCGCGTCCAGGCGCTCGGACATGGCGGCCGCGAGGTGTTCGATCTGCGGGCGGCGCAGGACGGAGGTGGGCAGCGCGCGGGCCATCGCCAGGTGGACCTCGGCGGTGGCCTGCCCGAGGGCGTGGGCGGCGTCGGTGAAGTCGTCCCGGGCGGCGACCGCGTCGAGCGCGAGCTGCCAGCCGTCGGTGGAGCCCGCGAGATAGGGCTGCAGCACGCCGAGGGTGAAGGGGTCGGAGCGCGGGCCCGCTCCCGCTCCCGCGCCCTCGACGGGTGGGACGGCCTCGAACCAGGCGGCCGGGGCGGGCACCCGGGTGCAGCCCGTGCGGGCCAGGGCCAGGGGCAGTTCGAGGTCGGGGTTGGTGCCGGGGCTCACCCGGCGGAAGAGCTTGAGGATAAACGTATCTCCATAGATCACCGAGGAGTTGGACTGCTCGGCGGTCACCAGCCGGGGCGCCAGCGCCGAGGGGATGGCCGCGGACGGCTCGTTCAGGAAGCGCAGCGGCCCGAGGGTGCCGGGCATCCGCAGCCGTTCGAGGAGGAGCGTGGCGAGACGGGGGTCGAGCAGCGCTTCGTAGACGGTCCAGCCGTGCAGCGGTCCGCTGCTGGGGCGGCCAATGAGGGCGGGGGCGAGCCGGGGCGGGAGGGTGGAGCGCACGCCGAGGAGGATCTGGTAGCAGTCGCTGGCCGCCGCGCCGCGCCGGTGTCCGCAGCCGGAGCCGTGCCGGTGGCCGGGCGGCTCGGGCTGCTGGGCGCGGATGAGCAGATGGAGCAGGCCGGGCGTGGTGGAGCCGGTCGCGTACGGCAGCAGCTCGGTCGCGCAGACGAGGGCGAAGCCGGTGACCGGGCGGCCCTTGCCGGCGAACCAGCGCTGCCGGGGCAGCCATTCCGTGAGCAGGGGAGCGAGGGAGGCGAGCAGCCCGGCGGGGCCCGCGGCCGCGGTGGCACGAGTGCCATGGGTGGTCGCCGGCGGGGGGTCGGCCCGCGGTACAGCGGTCGGCGGGTGCTGTGCCCCTGGGGAGGCCCCCCGGGAGAATGAAGCTTCCGGCATGGCGTCGCGTCCTTTCCCCGGGCACACGACAGATCAGGGCAAAGTGTCCCGGATTGCGGCATTGACTGTGCGACGGTGCGGGACGTGTCGGGCGAGGATCGTCCGTACGGTGAGTACGGAGGAGTACGGAGTACGCGATCGGCTCCGCCCCTGCGGTAGTAGGGAGACTGCCCGGGATGTGGTGTCGAAAACGCCCGTACGCGCCCGAGATGGGCGCGTACGGACGAGATCGGCGCGAACCGCGAGAGCCGCGCGAACCGCGAAGGCGGCGAGAGCGGTGAGTGCGGTGGGAGCGCCGGTCAGTCGGTCCAGTGCCCCGCGGCGTCGCCCGCCCGCAGCCGGAACCAGTAGAAGCCATGGCCCGCGAGCGTCAGCAGATACGGGAGTTCCCCGATGGCGGGGAACCGCACGCCACCGATCAGCTCGACCGGGTGGCGGCCGGTGAAGGCCTGCAGATCGAGCTCGGTGGGCTGGGCGAAGCGCGAGAAGTTGTTCACGCACAGCACGAGGTCGTCCCCGCCCTCCTCGGTCGGCGGGGCCTCGCGCAGAAAGGCGAGGACGGCCGGGTTGGAGGAGGACAGCTCGGTGAAGGAGCCGAGACCGAAGGCCGGGTTCTGCTTGCGGATCTCGATCATCCGGCGGGTCCAGTGGAGCAGCGAGGAGGGGCTGCTCATGGACGCCTCGACGTTGGTGACCTGGTAGCCGTAGACCGGGTCCATGATCGTGGGCAGGAACAGCCGCCCGGGGTCGCAGGAGGAGAAGCCCGCGTTGCGGTCGGGGGTCCACTGCATGGGGGTGCGTACGGCGTCGCGGTCGCCGAGCCAGATGTTGTCGCCCATGCCGATCTCGTCGCCGTAGTAGAGGATCGGCGAGCCGGGCAGGGACAGCAGCAGCGCGGTGAACAGCTCGATCTGGTTGCGGTCGTTGTCCAGGAGGGGCGCCAGTCGTCTGCGGATGCCGATGTTGGCGCGCATTCTGGGATCCTTGGCGTACTCCGCGTACATGTAGTCGCGCTCTTCGTCGGTGACCATCTCCAGCGTCAGCTCGTCGTGGTTGCGCAGGAAGATGCCCCACTGGCAGCCGGAGGGGATGGCGGGGGTCTTGGCGAGGATTTCCGAGACCGGGTAGCGGGATTCGCGCCGGACGGCCATGAAGATGCGCGGCATGACCGGGAAGTGGAAGGCCATGTGGCACTCGTCGCCGCCCTTGCTGAAGTCGCCGAAGTAGTCGACGACATCCTCCGGCCACTGGTTGGCCTCGGCGAGCAGCACGGTGTCCGGGTAGTGGGCGTCGATCTCGGCGCGGACCCGCTTGAGCATCTCGTGGGTCCGGGGCAGGTTCTCGCAGTCCGTGCCCTCCTCCGCGTACAGATACGGTACGGCGTCCAGCCGGAAGCCGTCGATGCCGAGGTCCAGCCAGAAGCGCAGGGCGGCCAGTACCTCCTCCTGGACGGCGGGGTTCTCGAAGTTGAGGTCCGGCTGGTGCGAGAAGAAGCGGTGCCAGTAGTACTGCTTGCGTACCGGGTCAAAGGTCCAGTTGGACGTCTCGGTGTCGATGAAGATGATCCGGGCGTCCTGGTATTGCTTGTCGTCGTCGGCCCACACGTAGTAGTCGCCGTACGGCCCGTCCGGGTCGGTGCGGGACTCCTGGAACCAGGGGTGCTGGTCGCTGGTGTGGTTCATGACGAAGTCGATGATCACCCGCATGCCGCGCTGATGGGCGGCGTCCACGAACTCGACGAAGTCGGCGAGGTCCCCGAACTCCGGCAGCACGGCCGTGTAGTCGGACACGTCGTAGCCGCCGTCGCGCAGCGGGGAGGCGAAGAAGGGCGGCAGCCACAGGCAGTCCACGCCCAGCCACTGCAGATAGTCGAGTTTGGCGGTGAGGCCCTTGAGGTCGCCGACGCCGTCGCCGTTGCTGTCCTGGAAGGAGCGCACCAGCACCTCGTAGAAGACGGCGCGCTTGAACCAGTCGGGATCGCGGTCCTTGGCCGGAGTGTCCTCGAACTTGTCCGGGACGGGCTCATTTACGGTCATGAGGTGGGTGACCCTCCGATCGGTGAGGACGGTCGCAGGGACAGCACATGCGCGGGAGCCATCGGGCGGCCCGGCTCCAGGCGCACATAGTTGTCCTTGCCCCAGTGATAGGTCTCGCCGGTGAGCTCGTCGCGCACCGGGACGGACTCATGCCAGTCGAGGCCGAGTTCCGGCATGTCCAACGAGACCGTCGCCTCCTGGGTGTGGTGGGGGTCCAGGTTGACGACCGTGAGCACGCACGAGTCGCCCGTCCGCTTCGAGTAGGCGATGACAGAGTCGTTGTCGGCGTGGTGGAATCGCAGATTACGCAGTTGCCGCAGGGCGGGATGGCGGCGGCGCAGCCGGTTCAGACAGCTGATCAGCGGTGTGATGGTACGTCCCGCGCGCTCGGCGGCGTCCCAGTCGCGCGGCCGCAGCTGGTACTTCTCCGAGTCCAGGTACTCCTCGCTGCCGGGGCGCAGCGCGGTGTTCTCGCACAGCTCGTAGCCCGCGTAGACGCCCCAGGTGGGGGCCAGCGTGGCGGCCAGCACGGCCCGTGCCTCGAAGGCGGGGCGGCCGCCTTCCTGGAGGTAGGCGTGCAGGATGTCGGGGGTGTTCACGAACAGGTTGGGCCGCATGTATCCGGCCGCGTCCCCGGTCAGCTCGGTGAGGTAGTCGGTGAGCTCCTGTTTGGTGTTCCGCCAGGTGAAGTACGTGTACGACTGCTGGAAGCCGATGGCGGCGAGGGTGTGCATCATGGCCGGCCGGGTGAAGGCCTCGGCGAGGAAGATGACATCGGGGTCGGTCCGGTTGATGTCGCCGATCACCTTCTCCCAGAAGACCACGGGCTTGGTGTGCGGGTTGTCCACCCGGAAGATCCGCACCCCGCGGGACATCCAGAAGCGCAGCACCCGCTCGGTCTCGCGGACCAGCCCCGTGAAGTCGGTGTCGAACGCGATCGGGTAGATGTCCTGGTACTTCTTGGGCGGGTTCTCGGCGTGGGCGATCGTGCCGTCGGCGCGCCGGTGGAACCACTCGGGGTGCTTCTCCACCCAGGGGTGGTCGGGCGAGCACTGGAGGGCGAAGTCGAGCGCGACCTCCATGCGCAGTTCGCGGGCGCGCTCCACGAAGTGGTCGAAGTCCTCGAGGGTGCCGAGGTCGGGGTGGACCGCGTCGTGGCCGCCGTCCGCGGAGCCGATCGCCCAGGGGGAGCCGACGTCGTAAGGGCCTGCCGAGAGCGCGTTGTTGGGGCCCTTGCGGAACGAGGCGCCGATGGGGTGGATCGGCGGGAGGTAGACCACGTCGAAGCCCGCGGCCGCGACGGCGGGCAGCCGCTCGGCCGCGGTGCGCAGGGTGCCGCTCACCGGCCGCCGGTCCTCGGCGACCTCGGCCCCCTCCGAGCGCGGGAACAGCTCGTACCAGGACCCGAACAGCGCGCGCTCCCGCTCCACCAGCAGGGGCATCGGGCGGGAGGCGGTGACCAGTTCGCGCAGCGGGTGGCGGCCGAGGACGTCGGTGACGTCGGGGGCGAGGGCGGCGGCGAGCCGGTCGGCCACCGGGCGCCGCTCGTCGCGCAGTGCGTCGACGGCGTGCAACACCGCCTCCCGGCCGTCGTTCTTGGGGACGCCTGCCGCCGCTCTCTCGTGCAGCCGCGCGCCCTCCTCCAGGACCAGGTCGGTGTCGATCCCCGCGGGGATCTTGACGGTGGCGTGGTGGCGCCAGGTGGAGATCGGGTCGCTCCACGCCTCGACGGTGTACGACCAGCGGCCCTGTGCGCTCGGGGTGACCTCGGCGCCCCAGCGGTCGGTGCCGGGGGCGAGTTCGCGCATCGGAGTCCAGGGCCCCGAGCGGCCTGCCGGGTCGCGCAGGACCACATTGGCCCTGACCGCGTCGTGGCCCTCCCGGAAGACGGTGGCGCTCACTTGGAACGTCTCGCCCACCACCGCCTTCGCGGGGCGGCGGCCGCAGTCGATGAGCGGGCGGATGTCCAGGACGGGGATGCGACCGATCATAGGATCACCTGACGGCGTTGCGGGCGTATGGGTTTTGGCGGCTTTTGTCCTTTGTATCGGTTGTGCCGCCTTGCGGCGGGTTGCGGGCATGACAGCTCCTGTCCGCGTTCACTCTGGTGGGCGGATGGGGTCGGCCATGGGGGGCGTGTTCGGAAAGCCTTCCCATGCGGCGCGGGGGGACAATCCGGGTTCCCGTTAACTTCCTGTGCGTAACGCGCTCGGCCCCGCACGGTGTGTGAAACACGAACCGTGCGGGGCCGATGATTTCTCTGCGGTTGAATTCCGGCCGAACCTGGCGGAGTTGACGGGGCTGATGAGTCGGGGGCGTCAGGGTCGGCGGGCGGAGGAGGGGTTCGCCGATGCCGATGCCGATGCCGATGCCGACCCCGACCCCGAGGCCGGTGCCGCCGGCGTCGCCGCCACGCTTGCCGCCAGCAGGCGCAGGGCCGCCTCCGACGGGGAGCCCGGTTCCGCCCCGTACATCATCAGGCACTGGCCCGCGGAGTCCGGCAGCCGCGTCATCTCGAAGGTCAGCTCCATCGGCCCGACCAGAGGGTGGTGGAAGGACTTGACGCCGAAGGCGCATTTGCGCACCGGGTGGCGTGACCACAGCGTCGCGAACTCGCTGCTCTTCATGGTCAGCTCGCCGATCAGCTCCGCGAGCCGCCGGTCGTTCGGGTACTCGCCCGCCGCCAGCCGCAGCGCGGAGACCGCGCGCGGCGCCTCGTTCTCCCAGTCGGGGTAGAGCTCGCGGGTGTGCGGGTCCAGGAAGAGCAGCCGCTGGGTGTTGGGGCGGTCCGCGGGGCGCTGCGGGCCGTCGGCGGCCAGATGGCCTGCGATCAGCGCGTGTCCCAGCGGGTTCCACGCCAGTACGTCGAACCGGGCGGTCAGCACCAGGGCGGGCACCCCGGCCATGGCCTCGATCAGCAGCCGGGTGCTCGGCCTGGCGGTCTCGGTGCGCGGCGCCGGACGGCGCCCGGCCCGCGCCGGGCGGGCCAGATTGCGCAGATGCGCGTGTTCGTCGGGGCTCAGCCGCAGCGCCCGGGCGATCGCGTCGAGCACGCCGTCGGAGGCGCCCGTCGACTGGCCCTGCTCCAGCCGCGTGTAGTACGCGACGCTCACCCCGGCCAGCTGCGCCAGCTCCTCGCGGCGCAGCCCCGGCACCCGGCGGCGGGTCCCGTACGAGACCAGCCCGACGTCCTCGGGCCGCAGTCGGGCGCGGCGGGTGCGCAGAAAGTCCCCCAGCTCGGCAGGTGGTGTGTCTGTGTTCACGGGTCCCAGTGTCCGACAACCGGACCCGGCGTGCCTGTCCCTGTCGGGGTCAGGCACGCCGGGCCGGCCCGGTCACCTGCCGGTCCGGCCGGTCAGCTGCCGGTCAGCCCGTCACCTCGGTGCGCGGCTCACCGGTAGGTGATGTCCGAGCTGGAGTACTTGCAGTACGTGCCGTCGGGGCCGCTGCCGTTCTTCGTCGGTTCGGCGCCCGTGTTGTTCCCGATGTACTTCTGGCACGGGACGATCTTCTTGCTGCTGTCGCCGACGATGGTGATCGAGCGCAGCGTGAGGGAGTCGCCGTAGTTGGTGTTGATCCCGCCGATGACCTTGCCGGGCGCGGTGATCTCCGAGTTGCTCACGTTGATGGTGCGCTTGTACTGCGTCGAGCAGTTGCCGCAGGACCGGACGAAGGTGGAGAAGTCCTGGCCGGCGAAGTTGGAGATGTTCAGCGTGCCGCCGCCGTTGAACTGGAAGATCTTGTCCGCGGCCTTGCGCGCGCCGCCGCCGATGACGTTGAACGTCTTGCCGTTGCCCCGGAAGGTGGCGGCGTCCTCGCCGACGTCCTCCCACCAGACGTTCTGCAGGGTGCAGCTGCCCTCACAGTGGACGCCGTCGGCGGCCGGGGCGCCGAGGATGACGTTCTTGAGGGTGGCCCCGTCGGAGAGCTTGAAGAGCGGGTCCTGGTCCTCGTTCTGGCCGCCGGAGCCCAGGTCGCCGGAGCCGTAGTAGCGCTTCATGCCGCCGTCCATGGTCCCGCTGACCGGGATGGTCTTGGTGACCGCCTGGGGGGTGCCGCTGGGGGTGGGCCAGGTGGCGGCGGAGGCGGCGGGGAGGGTCAGACCGGTGGTGACGGCGCCCGTGGTGAGGGCGACGGCGCCCAGGAGGCCGGCCATCGCCCGCTTCCTGTTCAGATGCTTGGTGCGCGGTGCCGGTACTGCCATGTCACTCTCTCCTCGTTTCCGGTGATGCGTGGGGGTGCCGGATGGAACTGATCGAGCGAGTGGTGCCGGTGGAACTGTGCGGGGGACGGTCGTTCAGGGGGTGGCGATCTTCGGCCGCGGCGGGGTCGCCATCTTGTTCCCGAGGAAGAAACTGGGGTGCGGCGGCTGGTTGTACGCGGTGTTCTGCCAGGCCAGGGCCGTCCGGTACTGGCGGTCGTGCAGCAGCGTGGTGATCTTCCGGTCGGTCTCGTACGGCGTGGAGTAGATCCGCAGCGCCTTGTTGTCCGAGGTCGGCCAGATCACCTCCTCGCGCCAGTCGCCGAGGATGTCGCCGGACAGCGACGGGGTGGCCTTGGTGCCGTTGTTGGAGTGCACCCCGGAGCCGGTCAACAGCCGGGTGTCGGCGGAGGTGCCGTACTTGTCGATGTGCGTGCCGTCCAGCAGCTCGCGCACCGGATCGCCGTCCCACCACGACAGGAAGTTGATCGAGGACGGCTTGCGGCCCTTGGCGCCGCCGCCCTCGTCACGGATCTGGTCGTCCCTCGCGGACCACATCTCGGCGCCGTCGTTGCCCGCCCAGATGTCCCCGGCCACGCCGCGCCCGTTGTCGCCGCCGGACGCGGTGGACCACAGCACCTGGCCGGTCCTGGCGTCGGCGAAGTACGAGCCGGGCTTGGACGAGTCCTCGTCGACCTTGAAGTACTCCAGACCGGGCCGGGACGGGTCCAGGTCGCCGAGGTGGGCCGCGTCACCGTGGCCGTTCTTGTTCGTCCACAGGCCATTGCCGTTGTCGTCCACGGCCATCGAGCCGTAGACGATCTCGTCCCTGCCGTCGGAGTCCACATCCCCGATCGCCAGGGCGTGGTTGCCCTGCCCGTCGTAGCCCTTGCCGCTGTTGGTGGAGCTGTTGGTGTCGAACGTCCACTTGCGGGTGAGCTGCCCGCCGCTGTAGTTCCAGGCGCTGATCACCGTACGGGTGTAGTAGCCGCGCGCCTCGATCAGCGAGGGCTTCGAACCGTCGAGGTAGGCGGTGCCGGCCAGGAAGCGGTCCACGCGGTTGCCGTACGAGTCGCCCCACGAGGACACCGTGCCGCGCGGCGGGACGTAGTCGACGGTGGAGACCGCCGCGCCCGTCTGCCCGTTGAACATGGTCAGGAACTCGGGGCCGCTCAGCACATAGCCGCTGGAGTTGCGGTAGTCGGCGGAGGCGTTGCCGATGGTCCTGCCGGTGCCGTCGACCGTGCCGTCCGCGGTCTTCATCGCGACCTCGGCCTTGCCGTCGCCGTCGTAGTCGTACACCTGGAACTGGGTGTAGTGGGCGCCGGAGCGGATGTTGCGGCCCAGGTCGATCCGCCACAGCCGCTGCCCCTGCAGGGTGTAGCCGTCGACGATGGTGTTGCCGGTGACGCCTGACTGCGAGTTGTCCTTGGCGTTCGTGGGCTGCCACTTGAGCACGATGTCGAGGTCGCCGTCGCCGTCCAGATCGCCCACCGAGGCGTCGTTGGCCTCGTAGGTGTAGTCCGAGCCGCCGGACGGGGGCGAGATCGGCACGTCGTAGTAGCCGGCGCGGAACTGCATGGCGCTCGGCGAGGCGGGCTGCTCCGTGCCGCCCACGATCGCGCGGACGGTGTAGTCGGCGCTGTTGGGGGCGTCCTTGTGGAGGTAGTTGGTGGTGGTGATGGGCGAGGAGTTGACCTTGACGCTGCCCCGGTAGAGGTTGAACGTGACATCGTCCGGGTCGGTGGCCAGCCAGCGCCAGCTGACCAGGTTGTCGTTGCCGGTGTGCACGCTGACCAGCCCGCGGTCCAACTTCTCCAGCTGCGCCGCCTGGATGGCGGCCTTGGGGGTCGCCTCACCGGGATGCGCGCTGTGGGCGGGGGCGGCGGGGGCGGCGTGCGACAGGGCGGCCGGGCCGGTGATGAGCAGCGCGCCGACGGCGCCCAGGGCGAGCGCGACGCGTCTGGCCCGGCGTCGGGCGGAGGGGGCGGGCGAACCGTGCGGGGGTGCCACGGGACCTCCTGGGGGTGGGGGAGTACGCGGGGGTGTGGGGTGCGGGGGTGTCGGGGTGTGGTCGCCGCTCTGGCCGGAAAGGTTGCCGCCCCTTTCCGTGGAATTTCCGCGCCGGATTCCTCGACGGGGGACTCCGCGCCGCAAGCGCTCTCGCTGTCGCCCTCTCCTGCCGGCTGCTGCCCCCGGCCCCTATCACCGGCTGGTGACCACGTCCTTGGCGACCAGTCGCTCGTCCGCGAAGCACAGTCGATACGCGGAACGCCCGTCGTACCGGCGCACCCCGTAGTAAGCGCAATCCCAGCCGCGGGGCGGCGCGGCGATGCCGTCCGGGGGCCCGTCCATCGTGTACGGCGGCATCCGCGACTCGACGTCGGCGCGCGGCTCGCCGATCTCAAGACGGTCGTAGGTGCCCCGGTCGAGCACCGAGTGGTACTGCGTGTAGAAGGTGAACCCGCCCCACAGCACCGCCAGTCCGGCGGTCACGGCCAGCGGCACCGTGATCGACTCCACCAGCCTGCGCCGCACTCGCTCCCGGGCGCGGGCCAGCTCCCGCGCCGAGGTGGAGGGAGGGACCGAGGCCGGTTCGGCGACGAGCGCGACCCCGGCCGTGAGCGGCAGCCGCGCCGACACCGCGAACCCGCCGTCGGGCGCCGGGCCGTGGGTCAGCACCCCGCCGGCCAGCCGCACCCGTTCGTCCAGGCCCACCAGGCCGTTGCCGCCCGAGGCCAGATCCGGCGGGGAACCGTCCGCCGGGCGCGGGCCGTTGACGACGGACACCGCGATCTCGCCCGCCGCCGGGTCCCGGGCCAGCTGGACGCGGACCGCCGCGCCCGGGGCGTGCTTGGCGGCGTTGGTCAGCGCCTCCTGGACCACGCGGTAGACGGCCCGGTCGGCCATGGGCGGCAGGGAAGGGGCGCTCTCACGGTGTGCTTCGCCCGCGCTGCCGTCGTTTCCGCCCCCGGACCCGTACCCGGACTCGCCCCCGGGCCCGCCTCCGGCCCCGCACTCGGGGCCGTACTCCAGCGCGACTGCCAGCCCGGAGGCTTGCGCGCGCTCCACCAGCGCGCCGACGCCCTCGTCGGCGGGGGCCGTCGGGGCGGGGTCCTCCCCGGTCCGCAGCACACCGATGATGTCCCGCAGCTGGCTGGTGGCCGCCGCGGCCGCCTCCCGCAGTTCGGCGGCCGCCGCCCGGTGCCGGTCGCTCAGCTCCGGATCGACCTGCAGGGCGCCGGCGCGCAGCGCGATCAGGGCCAGGTCGTGGCCGAGCGAGTCATGCATGTCCCCGGCGATCCGGGACCGCTCGCGCAGCCGCGCGCGGTCGGCGACGGCCCGCTGCTCCCGCTCCATCCGGTCGGCGAGCTCCCAGCCGGCGTGGACCAGATGGTCGTACTGGCGGCGGTAGCGGCCCAGCAGCCACGGCACCACGACGTTGAGCAGCAGCGTGGTCAGCGCGGTGAACCAGGTCCAGACCCCGGCGTCCATCACCCAGGCGAGCAGCGCGCCCGCCAGGGAGCAGGCCGCGAAGAACCACAGCGCGGGCCGCGCGCCCGCCGTCCACCGCCCCGTGAGATAGCCCCACAGCGCCAGCGCCGCCCAGTACGAGGAGGTATACAGCTCCAGGTTGAGGCCCAGGCTCAGCCCCACCGCGACCGCCAGCCCCACCAGCGGCCGGGTCCGCCCCAGCGCGGCCGCGCCCGCCAGCAGCGGAAACCCGGCCAGCAGCAACCACAGCTCGCGCCCGCTCGCCGACGTGGCCTTCAGCAGGACGGGCGCGCAGGCCCCCGACCACAGGAGCAGGGCGCTTCGCGCGGCGCCACCGTGTCGTATCCACCGGATCATGCGCCCCAGCATCCCCCGCGGGGGGCCCGGCGCGCCCCTGACGAAAGTGATGCCTGGCCCGAGTGATGCCTGGCCCGCCCCCGGAAAAGGACTGCCGGGGCGGGGACCGGGCGTGCTTGGATGGCCCCCATGGTGTCCACCGACCGCCTCCTCGCCTTCGCGGCCATGTCCTTCCTGCTGATCGTGATTCCCGGCCCCAGCGTGCTGTTCGTGATCGGCCGGGCCCTGGCGCAGGGGCGCCGGGCCGCGCTGACCACCGTCATGGGGAACACCGTCGGCGCGTATGTGCTCGTGGTGGCCGTGGCGCTGGGGGTCGGCTCCGTCGTGGAGCGCTCGGTGCTCGTCTTCACGGCGCTGAAACTGGTGGGCGCCGCGTATCTGGTGTACCTGGGGGTCAAGGCGGTGCGGCAGCGGGGCTCGCTGCGGGCCGCGTTCAGCGGGGACGGCCCGGCTCAGCAGGGCACCCTGCGCACGTTCTGGGAGGGGTTCGCGGTCGGTGTGGCCAACCCCAAGACCATCGTCTTCTTCGCCGCCGTACTGCCCCAGTTCGTCGACCGCGACCAGGGGCATGTCGCCCTGCAGATGCTGCTGCTCGGCCTCGTCTTCAACATGATCGCCGTGACCTCCGACAGCCTCTGGGGCCTGGTCGCCGCCACCGCGCGCGGCTGGTTCGCCCGCTCACCGCAGCGGCTGTCCATGGTCGGCGGGGTCGGCGGGCTCGCCATGATCGGTCTCGGCGTCACCGTCGCCGCGACCGGCCGCAAGGACTAGGACCCCGAGCAGCAGGACCCCGACGGAAGGATTGAGGAAAAAGGTGCACTACCGCGAACTGGGCCGCAGTGAACTGACCGTGTCCGAGATCGGCTACGGCGCCTGGGGCATCGGAGAGTCCAACTGGGTGGGTTCCACCGAGGACGAGTCCGTACGCGCCCTGCACCGCGCCATCGACCTCGGTGTGAACTTCATCGACACCGCCCGGGGCTACGGCGAGAGCGAGCGGATCGTCGGCCGGGTCGTCCGCGAGCGGGCCGCCTCCGGCGACGAGGTGCTGGTCGCCACCAAGGTCCCCCCGAAGAACCGCGTCTGGCCGGCCCCCGACGGCCTGGACCCGGCCGACACCTTCCCCGGCGCGCACATCCGCGAAAGCCTGGAGACCAGCCTGCGCGTCAGCGGCCTGGACCACTTCGACGTCCTCCAGTTCCACGTCTGGAGCGACGAGTGGGTCGGCCGCGGCGACTGGCTGGAGACGATCACCGAGCTCAAGCGGGAGGGCAAGATCCGCCTGTTCGGCGTCTCCATCAACGACCACGAGCCCGACAACGCCCTCGCGCTCATCGAGAGCGGCGCCGTGGACAGCGTGCAGGTCATCTACAACATCTTCGACCAGTCGCCCGCCGAAGCGCTGCTGCCGGCCTGCGTGGAGCACGGCGTCGGTGTCATCGTGCGGGTGGCGCTCGACGAGGGCGGTCTCACCGGCCGCATCACCGCCGGCTCGACGTTCCCCGAGGGCGACTTCCGCAACCGCTACTTCCGCGACGACCGCCCGGCCCAGGTCGAACAGCGGGTGTCCGCGATCGTCTCCGACCTCGGCATCACCCCCGACGAGATGGCGGAGACCGCGCTGCGGTTCGTGCTCAGCTCCCCGGCGGTGTCCACCGTCATCCCCGGCATGCGCACCGTACGCAACGTCGAGCGCAACACCGCCCTGAGCGACGGCCGCACGCTGACCGCCGACCAGCTCGCCACCCTCGCCAACCACCGCTGGCAGCGCAACTTCTACAGCTGAGCCGCAGCCGAGCCGCCCGCCCGCCGTCACGGCCCGCCCCGCGATGCGGCGGTACGGTCGGGAGGGCGGGCGTCCTGCTGCCGCCGGGCGTCCTCCTACCGCGCGAGGCCGTCCCCGAACCGGGCCTCCTTCTCGGGCGCGCCCAGCACGCGGGGGCCGAAGGAGGCGATGTCGCCGGTGGTCAGGCCCGACCTCGAGCCGCGCAGGACCCACACGGCTCCCGAGTCGGCGTAGCGGCCGTCCTCGTAGGGGGTGGCCGTCGCCAGATCGGCGCGGTGGTCGGCGTTGACGTCGGCGAGGAGCACCGCCCGGCCGAAGTAGTCGCCCTCCTCGGAGACGCCGGGCACGCCCGACGTCGATTGGTGGAAGGCCTGCGCGCCCTTGCCGGTGAGGCCCGCCGCGCTGCCCCTGAGCAGGACGACGGCGCCCGTGTCGCGGACCGTGCCGATGTCCTCGCCGGGCACGCCCACGGCGATGTCCGGGTAGCCGTCGCCGGTGACGTCGCCGGCGGCCAGGGAGTAGCCGAACATGTCGCCGGAGTTGACGTCGTGGTCGCCCGCCTCGCTCGTGCCCGGGACGCCCGGCGTGTCCTGGGTGATCTTCGCCGTACGGGTGGCGGGACCGGACGCCGAGCCGTAGACGACCCGGAGCGTGCCGGCGTCGGAGTCGCGGTCCTCCGAGCCCTGGTCGACCTGCGGGGCGATGAGGTCGCCGTAGCCGTCCTTGTCCACGTCGGCGACGACCCCGCCCGTCGTGGAGTGGCCGGTGGTCCTGGAGGTGTGGCTGAGCCCGTCCTTCCCACCGGCCCAGAAGCGGGACTTGCCCGGCACGTCGTCGAAACTGTGCGTCGTGACGATGTCGTCCGCGCCGTCGCCCGTCATGTCGCCCACGGCGATGGCCTTGGGATGGTCCCCGTCCTCGAAGGGGAGCGTCTGGGTGGAGGCGGGCACTCCGGCGCGGGAGAAGGGGCCGTAGCGCAGCTCCAGGCCCTGGTCGTTCCTGGTCACGAGGTCGGCGTGGCCGTCGCCGTTGATGTCGCCCGCCGCCACGGTGGCGGCGGGCCCGGGGAGCGCGCTGCCCGTGCGCAGGCCCTTCGCGGAGCCCCAGAGCACCGCCGGGGCGGAGAAGTCGCCCACGACGAGGTCCGTGTAACCGTCGCCGTCGAGGTCATCGGCGGCCGTGGTGCGGCCGAAGGCGCCGTACGCCTCGACGCCCCCCGGCACGCCCTCGGTCGCCCGCGTGATCAGCTTCGGATGCGCGGTGTCCACACCGGCAGCGGAGCCGTACAGCACCGATATGTAGCCCGCCTCCGAGAAGCCGGAGACGGTGCCGCCGGGCGCGGAGACGGCGAGGTCCGCGTAGCCGTCACCGTTGAAGTCGACGGCGGGCCGCGCGCTCTTGGCGGCGGCCGGCGTGGCGAGGCCGCCGGACACCGCCAGGGAGGTGGTCAGCAGGACGGCGGCCACGGCGGCGGGCCGGCGGTGGGCGGGGCGGGACATCCAGGTCTTCTCCAGTACCTCGGTTCGCCCATCGGCCACAGCGCTACGGCACCGGCAGTTGGGCCTGTGTACGGCAGTCGTTCACCTTGACCGTCGAGCCCGGTGAAAAGTTGTGCCTAAGACTTATCCCGTATGTGTGTACGGGGGCGGCCGGTGTGCGGTCGTGTCGTTCCGGCGTGGGCCTTGGGCCGCTCGGTTGCGGGTCGGGTCTCATCCGGGGTTGCCACGGTGCAGGGTCCGGCGTTGCGCCGAGCAGAGGCCGTCCGCTGCCGGGGAAGGGTCTTCCCACGGGGATCGGCTGCCGCGCGGGTCCGGCCCGAGGGCGCGGACATCGGTGCGGTTGACTCGGTCAGGGCTTCTTGCAGCCCTGGGGTGAAGAGGATCTGGGCGGTGCGGGCGCGGGCGTGGTCGAGGCGGGCGGTGGTGGGGTCGTCGGGGTCGGTGAGGGTGGTGAAGGCCGCCAGGGCAGCGGAGACTAGGTCCCGGTCCCCGCGCAGCCCGCAGCCGCCGTCGGCCGGGTCGCAGTGATGGGTGCGCTGGTGCAGGGATTTGGGTGCGTGTCGGCCGCACAGGCAGTGCTGGGACAGGGCGGTGGTGAAGGTCGAGGCGCGCAGGAGGCGTCCGCCGGTGGCCGTGCACTCGGTGGCGAGTGCGGCGATCAGCTGTCCGGGGGTGGTGGCGGAGCAGGCACGTCCCCACAGGCGGAACCAGGTGCGGATGTCGCAGTCCTCGATGGTCAGGTTCGGGCCGTGGGAGGCGACCAGAGCAGCGGCGATCTTCTTCGCACGGTGGTGGGAGGCTTCGGCCGCGCTCGCGGCCGCGGCAGTGTGACGGGCCCGCAGATTCCGGTAGCCGGTGCTGAGCGTGTCGCGGTGGTAGGCCTGCCGGGGTTTTCCGGCCGTGGTGGTGCGCCGGGGTCCGGCGGGGATGGTGACGGCCTTCGGGGGCAGGCCTGCTGCCTGTCGGCGTTCGTCGCGGGCCTTCTGGCGCCGGGAGCGCTGGTACTGCTGGGGGTTGGTGGCGCGCCGGGAGCGGTCCAGTGCGCGCTGGCGTCCCCGGGCCTTCTTGCGCGCTGTGGCCCAGGCGTGTTGTTCCTGCTCGGTCAGGGTGATCCGGTCGGAGTTCACGCCGCCGTCATCGGAGTCGAGCGTGGTGGGGAGGGAGACGACGGCGAGGTTGGAGACGTTGCCGTCCACCCTGCCGACACGCTGGAGGGCGGCGGCCTGCCGGCGCCGGGCACGGGTGGCCGCGGAGACGTAACCGGGGGCCAGGACCATCAGGTGGGCCTCATAGGCCCAGCCGCCCGGGGCGGCCGGATCCCGCCGCCGCACCAGGTCGATCTTGTGCCACCGGCTCGGGTCGTTCAGGTAGTGCAGCAGGTAGGGCCAGCGTCCGGCGCCCTGCGCAAGCCGCACCGGCAGGACGATGTCACCGCGTCCGGCGGGCCCTGCGGCGAAGACGGCGGTCAGCGGTCCGGTGTGGTCGAACCAGGTCGCCGCTCTCGCGCGGGGGCGGCCTGCGGCGTCGAGGGTACCGGTGGGGATGCGGCCGGTGGGCCGGGCGGGGGTGGGCATGCGGCGCGGCTGGGCCAGCACCCGCATGCCCGGCGCGAGCCTGGCGGCCTGGGCGGTGGTGGTGATGTGGTCGGACAATGCGGGGTGCCGGAAGGTGTCCAGGTGTCCGGCGAGGGTGCCGTGCAGGCGGAAGGTCTCCCACTTGCGCTCGGTGGTGTGCGAGCGGGCCCGGCCCGGGATACGGGTGTACTCCCACCAAGCCCCGGTTCTCGGGCGCCCGGCCCGCCGCCCCGAGGCGTCCGGGTGCAGGTGCCGGGACACCCCGGCCCACACCTCGTCGGCCTGGTGCATCACCAGCGCCTTCGACACATGATCGCGCAACCAGCCTGATCGCTCCAGATGCCGATACGCGCGCCGCTCCAGCCCGGTGCGGGACAGACCCAGCTCGGCCCGCCACGCCTTCACGCCCCTCTCGCGCCGCACGTCCCCGGCCCAGTAGGCGTCGACCACATCCCGTGCGTCACGCTGCAGGGCGCGTTTGATCTGCCACATCGCCGAGAACAACTGCTCCACCCGGCGGCGGGCATCCGGATCGCTGACGACCAGCGGCAGCCGGATCACCGACACTGGCGCGTTCTTCGCCCGCCGCCACACCTCACCCCGGTTCGGCCCCCGAAACCGCCGGCCCGACCCAGAAGCAGGAGCAGGAGCAGGAGCAGGAGCAGCCGATGATCGACCCGCCATGCTCTCCCCCCTCTCCCGGACCAGCGTCAGGCATAACGTCATGAAGTCTGTTCGGGTTACGGTCAGTTGTATGGAATTTCGTCTCGCCACCTGCCGTTCAGCTCATTTGAAGGCGTGGACGGGGCTGTCCGGGCCGCAACTGCATGCCCTTATCACCGCTTGTGGCGGCGCCGCCCGGACAGCGGGTGCGGCCGAGCCTGGTCACTCGCCTTCGGCGACCGGGTGCTGCTGGTCGTCCTGGGTTACCGCACGAACCTCACCATGAAGCAGTTGGCCGCGCTGTTCGCCACCACGGACTCCACCGTGCACCGGGTCACCGCCGACCTCGCGCCGCACCGTGCCGCCCTGCTCGGCCCGCCGCCCGCCGACCGGCGGGAGCTGTGGCTGGTGGACGGCACCCTCATTCCGGTGCATGACCAGAAGAAGACGAAGAAGTCGAAGAACTACCGGCGCAGCGTGAACGTGCAGATCATCTGCCGGGCCCGTGACCGCCGTATCGTCGCGGTCGGCGACGCCTGGCCGGGCAACCGCAACGATGTGGTGGTCTTCCGGGAGACCGTCGGCAAGACCCTGCCCGATCACCCCCGCCCGTCAGGTGACGGTGGCTATCAAGGGATCGAGCGGATCCGCTCGCCCCGGCGCGGGCCTGACCGGAAGATCATCAAGGACCGGGCCCATCGGCGTTTCCGCAAGCGCCGCGCCGTCGCCGAGCACACCATCGCGCGCCTCAAAGACCACCGGATCCTCCGCCAGTGCCGCCGCAAAGGAGAAGGGATCAACCACACCGTCGCCGGAATTGCCGCCCTGCACAACCTGAAACTAGAGATGAACAGCTGACGACAACCGGCAACTGCCCAGAGCAAAGCGCGCCTGACCTTGCATTACGGGATATCTCTTAGTACCAGGGCCGCCCGGTGGCCGGGTTCAGATCCGCGTCGAGGCGGCGCTGCTGCTCGCGCCAGTTGACGAAGGACCCTTCCTCCGGCAGCGTCACGCTGATCGTCTCCTCCTGGAACTCGGCGTCGCCGAGGAGCCGCCGAAGGAACTCGGCCATACCGAACGGGTGCACCTGGAAGGACGGACTGGTGTGCCGCCCGCACACCAGCACCGGCCACTTGTCCGGGTCCTCGTCCGTGGTCAGCCAGCAGTAAATGTCCGCGCCCGTGGTGACGCCCCACGCCACGATGGACCCGGGGTCCACCTCGAAGTCGACATCGTCCCCGCACATCTCCCAGGTGAGGCGGGCGTTCTCGGTCTCGTCCCCCAGACCCGTCCCGTCCGTGTACGTGCCGGGCCGCGGCACCGGCAGCAGCATCACGATCTCCCCGCTGACCAGCCCCGCCCCATACACCTCCATGAAGCGGACGTAGTCCGAGGGAAACCGTCTCCCCCAGATCCCCTCGACCTCGCTCCAGTCGATCCTCTCGTCCACGCCGCCCGCCACCGGTATGAGCGGCGCCAGCGCCGCCACCGAGTCGTTTCCGCCCACTGACCTGCTCCGTCTTCTCACATGCCGCCCGTCGTGGCGGCCCCGCGCATGTGCGGTGAGTTTGAGACGGCGACACGCCGTCGCTTCGGCGTGTCGCCGTCTCAAACTCACCGCAAGCCCATGCCTCTCGGCTGCGCACCAGGGGCCGCTGATGGGCACCCAGGACACAGCACTTGGTAAAGTCAGGATGCGCGGTAAGCCGCAACAGCGTCAGTGTAGAGCTCTGTCGTGAGGTCACTTTCATGAATACCGAGCTCAGTCATGATCATACGGACGTCATTGAGCGCGGCCGGTAGTTCACCTTCCTCTCGAACGAGGGTCTCCACTTCCAGGAACGTACCTTCGATCTCCGGCACTTGAACAAGAGTGGCAAGCACGCGGCGACCATGGGCGCTGAAGTGGTAGTTTCGACAGCGCTTCTGAAATGCGGTAACGGGAGAGAATCCGAGTCCGCGAAGTATGGCGTCAACAGCTTCCGGGTCGTCCACTCGTGTTTCGTGTTCCGGCTTCGACCCGGATGCTTCGTCGATTCGAGGGCCCTTATAGGTGAGCACAGAGCGGGGCGAACCCTCCCCCTGAATTGTCCGAACCCTCAATTCTCGGTCCTGTGCCCCAAGATCGCCCGAGGGGACGTCGTAGTAGGTATCTCGATACAGCTCGGCGATTGCCTCTGCCCGCTGATCAAGCTGCATCATTACGGATTCGGGATCTCGCACTCGCGCTTTCAGCTCAGCCTCGATCAATTTTCACTCCTCCACTCATGCAACGCGAACTCCTTCTTTGAGCATGGCCTCGAACATTCGCTGGAACCCTCGATACAGTGGGCCCTGTGGCGCCTCCATGACTTTATATGTAGCTGACTCATGCCCCTCCCAATCGGCATCGAACGTCGAAACAAACATGGTGTCATCCACTCGAATTACGCGCCAGGTTGGGTGCATGTCGTAGCGATACACCTGAAGATCACAGACACCCGAAAGTTCACGGAGTCGCGTTTCGGAAAGTATGACCCCTGCCGCTAGCGATTCAGGCGATTCGCCAATCTCCGCTGCACGGACGGCCAGCGCTGGGGATTCGGGATCGAGTAGCAAAATGCGAACACGGGGGCCTTGCTGTTCTGCTGGTCGAGCGAGAGATGAACGAAGAAGAGAGTCTTTCAACCCGATGAGACCAAGACCGCGAACGGCCAGCACGTCCAATTCTTCGGCCGATGCCGCGAGCTGCTTGATGTCCTCCGAGGCGGCAGTCTGCTGGGCGTACACTTGTACGACCTCTGGAAAATCCGACAAGTCGAACGTCTTGCCGCCGTTTCGCGCGTCATGTGCCGCCGCAAGGCCCATCAAATGCCGAGCGCCATCCGGCATGTTCAGCCCGGCCGCGATGCGCTCGAAAACGTCCAGCCGAGTGACTTCTCTCCTGCCGTTGATAATCTCGTTCACCCGTGCCTGAGTCATGGCTACAGCCGTCGCAATCCTGGCCTGACTTACTCCGCCATATTGCTGGACGTGGCGAAACACCGCGCCCATGTCGCGCGCACGCAGAGCCTTGCGCGCTTCGGCCCGTTGCCAAGCCCACTCAGGCAGTTCGATCGCTGCGAGTGTTGTGGACATGATCCCCCCCAGTTCGCCGCGGGACGAGAAGTTATCCCACGGTGAGATTACCGCCCGGGTATCGATCCTGCGCCGCTCATCGCCGAATCCTGTCCTGATGAGAAAGACCCCCGCGACGTGGCTGCGTCCGGGGGCGTGGCCCACCAGCTTCAGAGGAGCTGATGAACATGAGCAACCCTACGGGGTGGTTCTTCGCATGGGCGAGTGCGCTTCTCGCCTTACGGCCGTCCGGCCGTCACCGGGCCGGGACGGTACCTCCCGCGCCGCGTACGGCCGTCTCACGGCCCGTCGTAGGGGACTCGGACTCTGCGACCGTCCATCTCCGTCCGGCCGCTCCGTCGTTGGACGGCAGGGCGCCTGCCCTGGTGCGTCCGTACTTCGTGGCGCACGAGCGGGAGGAACAGCGGTTGCGGGCGCGGCGGCGGGCGTTGTGGCTCGCGGTCCATGGCGTCGATTTCGGGCCTCGGGTGATCCATGGCGTGGAGGTGTCCGGATGAGCGCGATGACCGGTCTGCGCTTGCTGCCGTGGTCGGACCCGGACGGCAAGCCGTGTTATCTGGCGTCGGACGACGGGAACAGCCGTCTGAGCCGACGTGCGGACGAGATCGAGGCGCTGCAGGTGGCGATGGGGCGGGAACTTCTCGGTCATGCCCGTGTGCTGCTTGAGGGCCGTAAGGCCGATGTGAGGGAACTGCGGTTCCTGGCGGATCGGCTGTGTGAGTCGTTGCGCGACGTACTGCGGGTCGCCGAGAGCAGGGGCGGGCGTCTGCCCGCGCACGGGGAAGGCGGCGGCCCGGAGGAGCCGGAAGGCATTGCGGACGAGGGTCCAGCGTCTGGAAGTGCTGGGAGTCGTCGTGACTGACTGGCAGATCGGAGGGGCCACCGCTCGGTGAGCCGTCTCAAAGACCCCCGTCCCGGCTGGACCGGAGCCCTGGCAGGTCGAGCCCAGCCCGGAACGGGTGCACGTGCACGACGGCGTGGGGAGAGCCCCGCGCTGACAGCACAGAAGGGAATTGTCCCGATGCGCTTACGCGGATTCAAGGCCGTGCTCCGGCAGGACCCGGAGGACGACGGGCCGACCGAGGGCGGTCAGCAGGGCGGTTGTGGCGACGGTGACGGCTGCGGCCGTCAGTGACACGTAAGAGGTCGGGCAGTCCCCATCCACCTGGGGGCTGCCCCCGATCGGCGAGGGCACGGCATGCACCACCACGGCTACATCTGGCTCGGCTCCGGGCACGACCTGCTCAAGGACGGTCCCAGGCGCCCGCTGCACCCCGAGTTCACCTCAAGCAGGGTCGTCCCGTTGGAGCTGGCGCACTGGCTGCTCAAGCCGCCCTCCTTCATCCAGGGGACCTGGACCGAGCCGAAAGAGGCGGCCGAGTGGTTCGGGCAGCAGGCCCGTGCCCACGCCGCGTCGTTCGTCTCGGTGCACGATCGGGACGAGATGCGGCTCGCTGCCAGAGTGGCCCGCGCTGTCGAGTCGGCTGCGAGTGGGGAAGATGTCGCTGGGGGCTGGTATCTCGTGGGGCAGCGGTTTCTGTCCGTGTGCCTGATCGCATGCAGCCCGCACCGGGCGCGGCCGGAGATCCGGTGTCCGCAGCGGTAGGGGGTTGAGTCTCCCGTAGGGGGAGACGCGAAGGTGGGGGCATGGACGGCGGCGCGCTTTACTCGATCGGGCAGCTGGCCCGGCGGACCGGGCTCACGGTGAAGACCATTCGGTTCTACTCCGATCGCGGGATCGTGGCGCCGGCGGGCCGCAGTCCGGCCGGATACCGGCTGTACGGTGCCGAGGCCGTCGCGCGGCTTGAGCTGGTGCGGACGCTGCGGGAGCTGGGGCTGGACCTGGCGACGGTCCGGAAGGTCGTGGAGCGGGAGCTGTCGCTGGCGGAGGTCGCGGCGGCGCATGCGGAGGCGCTGGCGGTGCGGATCGAGACGTTGCGGCTGCGGCGGGCGGTGTTGACGGCGGTGGCGGAGCGCGGGGCGAGCCCGGAGGAGATGGAAGTCATGCATATGTTGGCCAGGCTGTCTGAGGGCGAGCGCCGGAGCCTGATCGGGGAGTTTCTGGACGCCGTCTTCGGTGGCCTGGACGGGAGCGCGGAGTTCGCGGCGGCGCGGCGCTCGATGACGCCCGAGCTGCCCGAGGACCCGGAAGCGGAGCAGGTACGGGCCTGGGTGGAGTTGGCTGAGCTGTCGCGGGACCCGGAGTTCCGGGCCGGGGTGCGACGGGTGGCTGAGGAGCACGGGGCGGAGCTGGCCCGAGGGGGCGCGCCTCGGCGCGATGTTGTCGCGGTGGTGCGGGAGCGGGTCGGGCCGGTGGTGGCGGCCGGGGTCGATCCGGCGTCGCGGCAGGCCGATCCGGTTGTCGACGAGCTCCTGGGGCAGTACGCGGGGATCGTCGGAGGTTCGGATGACGCCGCGCTCCGGCGCCGGCTGCTGGCCCGGCTGGAGAGCGTCAACGATCCGCGCCGGGAGCGGTACGTCCGGCTGCTCGCGCGGGTCAACGGCTGGCCGGCGCCCGAGAGCCTGGCGCCGGTGCTCGACTGGGCCGGGGCCGCCCTGCGGGCCCGGACGCCCGATGCTGCTTGATGGCGGGTGAGTCCCGGTGTGTGCCGACGGCCGGGCGGGCAGTGTGCCCGCCCGGCCGTTGGCGCAGGCCTCAGTGCGTCACCGCACGTTGATGCCGCCCCAGGCGTTGTTGACCGCCTTGTACTCGGCGCTGGTGCCGCCGTACAGGTCCTTCGCCGCCTTGAGCGTCGCGGTGCGCGCCTTGGCGTAGTTGGTGGTCGAGGTCATGTACGTGGTCAGCGCCTTGTACCAGATCTTCTCGGCCTTGGCGCGCCCGATGCCCGTGACGGTGCGGCCGTCCTTGGTCGGGCTGTCGTAGGTCACGCCGTTGATGACCTTGCGGCCGCTGCCCTCGGAGAGCAGGTAGAAGAAGTGGTTGGCGGGCCCGGAGGTGAAGTGCGGGTCGTCCTCGGCGATGCTGCTGGACCAGTAGTCGTAGGACAGGCCGTCCTTGCTGGGCTTGTCCATGTAGCGCAGCGGGGTGCCGTCCCCGTTGATGTCGATCTTCTCGCCCATGAGGTAGTCGCCGGGGTCGTTCGGGTTCTTGGCGTAGAACTCGACGGCCGTGCCGAAGATGTCGGAGGTGGCCTCGTTGAGGCCGCCCGCCTCACCGCTGTACTCGAGCTTCGCGGTCGCGGCGGTCAGGCCGTGGCTCATCTCGTGGCCGGCGACGTCGAGCTGGGTGAGCGGCTTCTTGTTGCCTTCGCCGTCGCCGTACGTCATGCAGAAGCAGTCGTCGTCCCAGAAGGCGTTGACGTACTCATTGCCGAAGTGGACGCGCGAGTAGGCGGCCTTGCCGTTGTTCTGGATGCCGTTGCGGCCCAGGACCTTCTTGTAGTAGTCCCAGGTCTTGGCCGCGCCGTAGTGGGCGTCGACGGCGGCGGTCTGCGCGATGGTCGGCTTGCCGTTGCCCCAGACGTCGTCGGCGTCCAGGAACTTCGACCCCTTGCCCTCCTCGGCGTGCTTGAGGTTGTAGGTCATGTGGCCGCCGCGCGCGGTGTCCTTGAGCAGGTACTGCGTGCCGCTCTTGGTGCTGCCGACGGTGACCTTGCCGTTGTGCTGGCCGTTGCCGGTGCCGTTCTGGACGGCCTGGAACTGGTACAGCTTCTTGCCGGTGTCGGCGTCGGTGATGACGTGCAGCTTGCTGGGGGTGCCGTCGTCCTGGAAGCCGCCGACGACGGTCTCGTACGCCAGGACGGGCTTGCCGTCGGCGGCCCAGATGACCTTGCGGGGGGTGGCGGAGGTGTCGGCCTTGTCGCCGGCCTCGGCCTTCGCGGCGCGTACGGCGGTGCGCTCGGCGCCGGAGGGGGCGATCGCGGCGTTGGTGTCGGCGACCTTGATCTTGGCGTCGGTGGCCTTGGTGACCTCCTCGACCGTGCCGCTCGGGGACTCGTGGACGACCAGGTCGCCGCCGAGGACGGGCAGTCCGTCGTAGGTGCGCTCGTAGCGGGTGTGGACGGTGCCGTCGGCGTCCTTGATGACGTCCCGGACGACCAGCTTCTCCTTGGCGCCGAGGCCGAGGGACCGGGCGGTGCCGGGCGTGGCGGCGGCGGCCTCGCGCAGCAGCTCGGCGCGGACGGACGGGGAGAGGGCGAGGGACTGGGCGCCCTTCACGCTCGGCGGGGGCGGCGGGGTGGCCGCGCCCGCGGTGCCGGCCGTGGCGCCGGCGGCGATGAGGGCTCCGGCGAGCGTTGCCGCCCCCGCGGCGGCGACGGCACGGGAGCGCTTGTGCGCGGTGGCGCGGGATATGCGGGAGGCGCCGGATCTGCCGGAGGTCGAGCCTTGCGTCACGTTGTCTCCTGTTGCTGTGGGGTGCCGGGTCGCCGAAGTGGCTACCCGGACGAACAAAGTGCGGAAACATGACGGTGCCCGGGAACGGGACCCGGGCACCGGCTATGTGGTGCTACTTCAGTTGATGCGTTTTTACGGCTTGACGTTCACTCCGGCCCACGCCGAGTTCACGCCTTTGTACTCGGCGCTGTCCGCCCCGTAGAGGTCGCTCGCGGCCTTCAGCGTCGCCTCGCGCGCGGCGTGGTAGTCGGTGGTGGAGGTGAAGTACGTGGTCAGCGCCTTGAACCAGATCTTCTCGGCCTTGTCGCGGCCGATGCCCTCGACCTTCGAGCCGTCGGCGGTCGGGCTGTCGTACTTGACGCCGCCGACCTCCTTGGCGCCGCTGCCCTCTGACAGCAGGTAGAAGAAGTGGTTGGCGACGCCGGAGGAGTGGTGCACGTCCAAGTCGCCCACGGAGTCGGACCAGTTGTCGGCGGAGTCGCCGTCCTTGCTGGGCTTGTCCATGTAGCGCAGCGGGGTGCCGTCGCCGTTGATGTCGATCTTCTCGCCGACCAGGTAGTCGCCGGGGTCGCTGTCGTTCTTCGCGCTGAACTCGACGGCGGCGGCGAAGATGTCCGAGGTGCCCTCGTTGAGGCCGCCCGACTCGCCGCTGTACTGCAGGTTGGCGGTGGCCGAGGTGACGCCGTGGGACATCTCGTGGGCCGCGACGTCGATCGAGGTGAGAGGGGCCTTGTCGCCCTGGCCGTCGCCGTACGTCATGCAGAAGCAGCTGTCGTCCCAGAAGGCGTTGACGTAGTCGTGGCCGTAGTGCACCCGGGAGTACGCGCCCTTGCCGTCGCCCGCGATGCCGTCGCGGCCGTGCACGTTCTTGTAGTAGTCCCAGGTCAGGGCCGCGCCGTAGTGGGCGTCGACGGCCGCGGTCTGCGCGTCGTCGGGCTTTCCGGTGCCCCACTTGTCGTCGTCGTCCGTGAACGCCGAACCCTCGCCGGACTCGCCGCCCTTGAGGTCGGTGGTCCGGTGGCCGCCGCGGTCGGCGTCGGTCAGGGTGTAGCCGCTGCCTTCCTTGGCGGTGCCGAGGTCCACCGAGCCGCTGTACTGGCTGGTGCCGCTACCTGTCTCGATGCCCTGGTACTGGAAGAGCTTGGCGCCGGTGTTCGCGTCGGTGATGACGTGCAGCTGGTTGGGGGTGCCGTCCTTCTGTATGCCGCCGACGACGGTCTCGAACGCGAGGACGGGGTTGCCGCCGGCGGCCCAGATCACCTTGCGCGGGGCGCCGTCGGCCGCGGCCCGCCGGGCGTCGTCCGCCTGGGCGCGCCGCACCGCGGTCCGCTCGGCGGAGGCCGGGGCCACCTTGGCGGTCGTGGAGGGGACCGTCACGGCGGCCTTGACGGCCTTGGTGACGCCCTTGACCGCGCCGCCCGCCGACTCGTGGACGACCAGGTCGCCGCCGAGGACGGGCAGTCCGTCGTAGGTGCGCTCGTAGCGGGTGTGGACGGTCCCGTCGGCGTCCTTCACCACGTCCTTGACGACCAGCTTCTCCTTGGCGCCCAGGCCCAGCGCCTCGGCGGTCGCGGCCTTGGTGGCGTTGGCGTCGCGCAGCAGCTCCGCGCGGGCCGAGGCGGTCAGGAGGGCGGGGCGCGCGCCCGCCTTGGTGTCGGTGTCCGTGGTGGCGGCGCCGGCCTGGCCCGTGGTGACGCCGGTGGCCAGCAGCGCAGCCGCCGCGACGGCGGCTCCGGTGGCGGTCGCCGTGCGGCGCTTCTTACGGGCAGGGGAAACGGGCGTGTTCGAGGTCTTGCTCACGCGAACTCCTCATTGCTGTGGGGGGTCAGGTCCGGGCGGCGGGGAAGAGCCGCCCGGACCTGAACAAGAGGTACGGTGCGATCGCGTTGGGCAGACTGTCATACAAGGCGCGTACATGTCACGAGCTGCAGGGCAGGTAGGCGGCAAAATGTTCGTTTAATGTTGATCGATTTTCGGAAATCGGAGGGGCCGCGCTCCGGAGCGGGCTTGGGTTCAGCCAGTCCACAAAAGAGGCGCCGCCAGGGGGAGTCGGAGTCACCCCTGGCGGCGCCTGTCCGCTGTCCGGAGGGCTCAGCGCCTCATCCGGATGTGCGCACTGTTCAGAACGTCAGCTTCCAGCTGTTGATGTAGCCGGTGTCCAGCGCGGCGACGTCCTGCACCTTCAGCTTCCAGGTGCCGACGGCCACCTCGGACGAGGCGTTCACGGTGTAGGTGGTCTTCACATCGTCCGCCGAGTCCGAGGAGCTGGAGTTCTTCAGCCGGTAGGCCGTACCGTCCGGCGCCACCAGGTCGATCACCAGGTCACCCCGCCAGGTGTGCACGATGTCCACGCCCACCTGGAGGTTGGACGGCGCGTTGCCGGCCCGGCTCACCGTGATCGGGGAGGTGACCGCGTCCCCCGCGTCCGGGATGGCGACGTCCGTGGTGTTCTCGAAGACGTTGCCGCCGGTGGTGTTGACGGTCCAGGTGAAGGAGGCGGTGGCCGACTTGCCGGCCGAGTCGGTCACGGTGACCGTCACGGTGCCGGGACCGAGCGTGGTCGGGGTGCCGGAGATCAGGCCGGTCGAGGTGTTGATCGACAGCCCGGCGGGCAGCCCGGTGGCGGAGTAGGTGAGCGCGCCCGGGTTGGAGCTGGTCGCCGCGATCTGCAGGCTGACGGCCTGGTCGACGATGCTGGTCTGGTCGCCGGGCGCGGTGATGGAGACTCCCTCGACGATCCGGGACCCGACGTTGACCGCGGCCCAGGTGTTGGCCACCGTGTTGTACTCGGGGCTGGCCTGGCCGAAGAGCTCGCTCGCCGCCCACAGCGTGGCGTCCCGCGCCCCCGCGTAGTTGGTGCTGGACGTCATGCGCTGGGTCAGCGCCTTGAACCAGATCTTCTCGGCGTTGGCCCGGCCGATGCCGGGGACCGGCAGGTTGTCGTAGGTCGGGCTGTTGTAGCTGACGCCGTTGATCACCTTGGCGCCGCTGCCCTCGGACAGCAGGTAGAAGAAGTGGTTGGCGACGCCGGAGGAGTAGTGCACATCGACGTTGCCGACACCCGAGTACCAGTTGTCCTTGGACGCGCCGTCCTTGCTGGGCTTGTCCATGTAGCGCAGCGGGGTGCCGTCGCCGTTGATGTCGATCTTCTCGCCGACCAGGTAGTCACCCGGGTCGCTCGCGTTGTTGGCGTTGAACTCCACCGCGGCGGCGAAGATGTCCGAGGTGGCCTCGTTGAGGCCGCCGGACTCACCGCTGTAGGTGAGGTTGGCGGTCGCGGCCGTGACGCCGTGGCTCATCTCGTGGGCCGCCACGTCGATGGAGGTCAGCGGCTTGGCGTTGCCGGAGCCGTCGCCGTACGTCATGCAGAAGCAGGAGTCCTGCCAGAACGCGTTGACGTAGTTGCTGCTGTAGTGCACCCGGGAGTACGCCCCGACGCCATCGCCCCTGATACCGGTGCGGCCGTGGACGTTCTTGTAGTAGTCCCAGGTCAGCGCGGCGCCATAGGCAGCGTCCACACCGGCGGTCGCGGCGTCGCCGGTCGTCCCGTTGCCCCAGACGTCGTCGGCGTCGGTGAAGAGCGTGCCCGTCCCCGAGGTGCCCCGGTTGAGGTTGTACGTCTTGTGGCCGCCGCGCCCGCCGTCGGTCAGGTTGTACGAACCCGAGCTGCCCGAGGTGCCGAGGGTGACCTGCCCGCTGTACTGGCTGTTGCCGGTGCCCTCCTTGACGCCCTGGAACTCGAAGAGCTTGGCGCCGGTGTTCGCGTCCGTGATGACGTGCAGCTCGTTCGGCGTGCCGTCCTCCTGGAGGCCGCCGACGACCGTCTCGTACGCGAGCGTGGGCGTGCCCTTCGCCGCCCAGATCACTTTGCGCGGCGCCCGCTCGGCCTCCGTCTTGCGCGAACCCTGCGCGTCCGCCGCCTTCACCGCCGCCTTTTGGGCCGTGGCGGGCGCGACGGCCGCGCTGGTGGAGGCGACCTTCACCTGCGCCTTGGTCGCCTTGGCGACCGACTTCACGGCGCCGCTCCCGGTCCCCTCGACGACCAGGTCGCCGCCGAGGACGGGCAGTCCGTCGTAGGTGCGCTCGTAGCGGGTGTGGAGGGTGCCGTCGGCGTCCTTGGTGACGTCCTTGACGACCAGCTTCTCCTTGGCGCCGAGGCCCAGCGCCGTGGCGGTGGCGGACTTCGAGGCGTCGGCCTCCCGGATCAGTCCGGCGCGCTTGGCGGGGGAGAGGGCCACGGGCAGGGCGTCGGGGTCCGGCTTGGCGAAGACGGTGCCGGCGGCCGGGGCGGAGGCGTTAAGGGAGGTGTCCGGGCGGGCGGCGGCGGGGCCGGTCTGCATCCCGACGGTGAGCATGGCCGCCGCGGCGACCAGGGCGCCGCTCGCGACGGCGCGGCGGCGGGAGGAGAGGGGTCTGTGGGGGCGTTGGGAGGTCGATCTCACACTGACTCCTTCTGCGCTGGCCGCGCGGTGGCGCGACCGGGTGCGACCGGACGGCCAGGTGAGGCCGCCCGGGCATGACGGGGCAGAGCGCGTGGGGGGAAGGTGCGAAAGTGCGCATGCGGGTGCCGAGGGTGTCGAGGCTCAGCCGCGAGCTGTGGGGGAGCTGTGCGCCGAACGAGGGAAGAGTGTCATCGGTGGACTAGTCCTGTCAGGAGCGCGACAAAAACTTGGCCGGAATGTGTTCGTTGACAAACGGCGGGCGTCCGCATTTCGGATGGGGCGCGGACCGTCCGTAGCATCGCTCCATGCCGACCCCCGTGAACCCCATCGACGAGCCGCGCCCTTCGCTCGCGGACACCCGCCAGATGCTCGACGCGTATCTCGACTACTACCGGAGCGTCGTGCTCCACAAGCTCGACGGGCTCAGCGAGACCGAGCTGCGCACCTCCCGACTGCCCTCCGGCTGGACCCCGTTGGAGCTGCTGCACCACCTCACCCACGTCGAACGGCGCTGGCTGCGCTGGGGGTTCCAGGGCGAGCAGGTGGAGTCGCCCTGGGGCGACCGGGGCCCCGACGACCGGTGGCACGTCCCCGAGGACATGACGCCGGCGGAGGTCCGGGCGCGGTTCGAGGAGCAGTGCGCCTGGTCGCGGCGGGCCGTGGCGGACGTGCCGCTCGACCGCCGGGCGCCCGTCGGCGGCCGTTTCGCCACGGAGGCCGAGGCCCCGACGCTCGGCTGGATCCTCTTCCACCTGCTGCAGGAGTACGCCCGGCACGCCGGCCAGCTCGACGTCGTACGCGAGCTGGCCGACGGCGCGGTCGGGGAGTGAGCCGGTCCGCGTCCCTGCCGCTCAGGACATCGTGTCCGGCGAGGCGGTTGGCGAGGGACCAGGCGGCGGTCCAGGCAGTGGGTCGGCGCGGCGGGCCAGGTCGAGGACGGCGCGCAGGGAGCGCTCGGCGGGGCCGGGGCGGGGGTGCCACTGGGCGACGATGCTGACCGGGCGGATGGGTTCGGTGAGTCGGAGCTCGACCAGTTCGCCCTGCTCCAGCTCCCGCGCGACCGCCAGCCGCGGCAGCAGCGAGACGCCGTGCCCGTGTCCGGTCAGCCGCAGCAGCGCGGACAGCGAGCCCTGGACCATGGTGAGCCGCGCCCCCGCGAGCAGGTCCCGCCCGAAGCGGTCCACCAGCATCTCCGCGGTGCAGCCCGGCTCGGCGACCAGGAAGTCGTAGCCGAGCAACTGCTCCGGCGCCACCCGCTCCTGCCCCGCGAGCGGGTGGCGGGGCGCGGCCACCAGTACCGTGCGGTCATGGCCCACCACCGCGTGCGGGCCGAGTACCCGGGCGCCGTTGTCGTACTGGAACGTCACATCGAACTCCCCGTCCCGGAAGGCGCGTTCGAGGCGCTGCCGGTTCAACACCGTGAGCTCGACATCGGCCTCCGACCCGGGACCCGCCGCGCCGTACTCCAGCGCCGCCAGCACCTCGGGCATCCACGCGTGCGCCAGCGACTCCTGGGCGCCGATCCGCAACCTGGGCCGGTCGCCGAGCGCGGCCCGGCGCATCCGCTCCGCCAGCTCCAGCGCCTCGCGCGCGTACGGCAGCAGTCGCTGCCCGGCCTCGGTGAGCGTGGCTCCCGTCCCGGCGCGCACCAGCACGGCCGTGCCCAGGTCCGCTTCCAGCCGCTTGAGCTGGGCGCTCACGCTGGACTGGGCGTAGCCCAGCTCCTTGGCGGCGGCGGAGATCCCGCCCCGGTCGGCGACGGCGACGAAGGCACGCAGATAGCGGGTGTCCACGCCGCCAGCATCGCATGCCCCCATCGGACTTTCCGATGGGGGCATCGGTATCGCGGCGTCGCCCGATGCGCGGGCTCCGAGCCACCTTTGCCCCGTGACCACCGAAAGCACCAACACCACCAACACCACACACGTACACTCGGCCGCCGTCCCTTCACCCCCGCGGTCCCGTCTCGCCTTCGCCGGGATCGCGGCCGGCAACCTGCTCGTTCTCCTCGACACCTCCATCCTCAACGTCGCCGTCCCCGACCTCCAGCGCTCCCTCCACCCCACCGCCGCCGAGCTGCCCTGGGCCGTCGACGCCTACACCGTCGTCTTCGCCGGTCTGCTGCTCGCCGCGGGGGTATTCGCCGACCGGTGGGGCGCGCGCTGGGTCTACCGCGCCGCGCTCGCCGCCTTCGCGGCGCTGTCCGCGCTCTGCGCCGCCGCGCCCGACGCGGGCACGCTCATCGCCGGCCGGGCCCTGCTCGGCGCGGCCGGCGCCGGGCTGGTGCCCGCTTCGCTCGCCCTGCTCATCCACCTCAACCCGGACCCCGCCCGGCGCACCCGCGCGATCGGCGCCTGGACCGCGCTGAGCGGTCTCGGCGCCGCGGCGGGGCCCGTTCTCGGCGGGGGCCTGGTCGAACTCGGCGGCTGGCGGCTGGTGTTCCTGGTCAACCCGCCCATCGCGCTCGCCGCCCTGCTGCTCGCCCGCCGCCTTCCGGCTCCCCGGCCGACCGCCGTACGGGCGCTGGACCGCCCCGGGCTGCTGCTGTCCACCGCCGCGCTCGGCGCGCTCACCTTCGGTCTGGTCGAGGCCGGCATCGAGGGCTGGAGCTCGCCGTACGCATGGGGTCCGGTCGCCGTCGCGCTGGGTGCCCTGGTCGCGCTGGCCATGGTGGAACGCCGCGTCGCCGCCCCCGTGCTGCCGCCCGCGCTGCTCGCCCTGGCGCGGGTGCGGGCCGCGATGGTGGCCGCGGCGGTGTCCTGCTTCGGCTACTTCGGCGGGATGTACATGCTCGCGCTCTGGCTGCAGCACACCTACGCCCTCTCCCCGTTCGAGGCCGGCCTGGCCTCGCTGCCCCTCACCTTCCCGGTGTGCGTGATGCCCTTCTTCACCGGCCGGCTGGTGGCCCGTTGCGGGGCCCGCCCGGTGCTCCTGGCCGGGATGTCCGCGACCGTGGTGGCCGGTGTGCTGCTGGCCTTCTGCGGCGGCGGCCACGTCCCGCTCGCCCTGCTCGTCGCGGCCGAGCTCGCGCTCGCTGCCACGGGCACCCTCTCGATCCCCGGCGCCGCCGCCGCGATGGCCCTCTCCGCGCCACCCGAGCTCGCCGCCACCGGCCAGGGCGCGCTCAACGGGGTCCGGCAGGCCGGTTCGGCGCTGGGCGTGGCGGTGCTCGGCACCCTGGGCACGCTGCCGGGCGCGGGGGCCGTGCTCATCGCCGTGGGGCTGGCGGCGGTGCTGCTGGTCTTCCGCGCGGATGGCGGCCGCTGACGTGGTGCCTGTACGGGGCTGCCGCTGCCTCAGTTCTGAGCTCGTCGCAGTACTTCGTCGTGGCGGCGCAGCCGGACACTGACCGTGAGCCCCGCACCCCGGATGCGCTCACGCGACTGGATCCCGGATCCACGGAGCTCACACCAGACTCTCCCGCCACGCCTGGTGCAGCGCCGCGAACCGGCCCTCGCCCGCGATCAGCCGCTCCGGCGTGCCGTCCTCGACGATCCGGCCGTCCGCCATCACCAGCACCCGGTCGGCGATCTCCACCGTCGACAGGCGGTGCGCGATGACGACGGCGGTGCGGCCGTGCAGCACCGTGTGCATGGCGCGCTGCACCGCGCGCTCGCCCGGGATGTCGAGCGAGGACGTGGCCTCGTCCAGGATCAGCACGGACGGGTCGGCGAGCAGCGCCCGGGCGAACGCCACGAGCTGCCGCTGGCCCGCGGAGATCCGCCCGCCGCGCTTGCGCACATCCGTGTCGTAGCCGTCGGGCAGGGCGGCGATGAAGTCGTGCGCGCCGATGGCCTTGGCGGCGTGCTCGATCTCGGCGCGGGTGGCGTCCGGGCGGCCGAGGGCGATGTTGTCGGCGACCGTGCCGGAGAAGAGGAACGCCTCCTGGGTGACCATCACCACACCGCGGCGCAGCTCCGGCGTGGCCAGCTCGCGCAGGTCCACTCCGTCGAGCAGGACCCGGCCGGCGGTGGGGTCGTAGAAGCGGGCGAGCAGCTTGGCGAGGGTGGACTTGCCCGCGCCGGTCGCGCCCACCACGGCCACCGTCTGCCCGGCCGGCAGCGTGAGGTCGAAGCGGGGCAGCACCTCCCCGCCCGTACGGTAGGCGAAGCGCACACCGTCGAAGACCACCTCGCGGCCGGGTAGTTCGGACGAGCGCGGGGGCAGCGGCCTGGGGTCGGTGGGCTCGGCCACGGAGGGCCGCTGGGCGAGCAGGCCCGCGATCTTCTCCAGCGAGGCGGCGGCCGACTGGTACGAGTTCAGGAACATCCCCAGGCGGTCGATGGGGTCGTAGAGCCTGCGCAGATAGAGCGCGGCCGCGGCCAGCACGCCCAGCGCCAGGTCTTCCGAGGCCACCCGGTAGGCGCCCCACAGGACGATCGCGGCCACCGCCGCGTTGGCCACCAGCCGGGAGCCGACCACATAGCGGGCCATCTCCAGGATCGCGTCCCCGTTCACCCGCTCATGGTGGTGGTTGAGCTCGTGGAAGTGCGCGTCGTTGACCCGCTCGCGGCGGAACGCCTGCACCGGCCGGATGCCGTTCATGGTCTCGGTGAACTTGACGATGACCGCGGCGATGGCCGTGGACCGCTTGCGGTAGACGAGCATGGAGCGGCGCTGGAAGCGGCGGACGAGCAGATACAGCGGCCAGAAGGAGAGCACGGCCGCGCCGCCCAGACCCCAGTCCAGATACAGCAGCGTCACGGAGATGTAGACGCCGGAGAGCGCGACGCCCAGCAGCTCCTCCAGCCCCTCGTTGAGCAGTTCGCGCAGCGACTCGACGTCCGTGGTGGCGCGCGAGATCAGCCGGCCGGAGGTGTAGCGCTCGTGGAAGTCCACGCTGAGCGCCTGTGCGTGGCGGAAGATCCTGCCCCGCAGATCGAGCAGCACGTCCTGGCTGATCCGGGCCGAGGTGCGGATGAAGGCGTACTGCAGCGCGCCGGAGGCGAGCGCGCAGCCTAGGTAGCCGACGGCGACGGCGATGAGGGGGCCGTGGCCGCCGTCGCGGAAGGCGGGCACGGCGGTGTCGATGGCGTACGCGACGAGCAGCGGGCCGGCCTGCACCGCGGCCTGCTGCAGGAGGAGCAGTACGGCCGCCACCCAGACCCGGCCGCGGCGCGGGGAGAGCAGTGAGCGCAGCAGCGCGAGGGAGGCGCCCTTGGGGGTGGGCAGCACATCGTGGTCGAAGGGGTCGCCGTCCGGCGCCGCCCCGGGCTCGGCCGCGGTTCCGCCCTTGCTGTTCTTGCCGTCCTTGCCGCCCTTGCCGTCCTTGCCGTTCTTGCCGTCCTTGGTGCCGGTGCCGGCACCGGTAGCGGTCTGGGTCATCGGGCCTCCTCCCGCTCGTCACCGGACATCAGCGACCGGTACTCCGCGCTGTCGCCCAGCAGTTGGTGATGGGTGCCGACCGCGGCGATACGCCCGCCGGAGAGCAGCGCGACCCGGTCGGCGAGCAGCACGGTGGACGGGCGGTGGGCGACCACCAGCGCCGTCGTCGTCGCCAGCACCTGCCGCAGCGCGGCCTCCACCAGGGCCTCGGTGTGCACGTCCAGCGCGGACAGCGGATCGTCGAGGATGAGGAACCGGGGCTGTCCGACGACGGCGCGCGCCAGGGCGAGGCGCTGGCGCTGACCGCCCGACAGGCTCAGCCCCTGCTCGCCGACCTGTGTGCCGGTGCCCTGCGGCAGGGCGTGTACGAAGTCGGCCTGAGCCACCTCGAGCGCCCGCAACAGATCGGCCTCGGCCGCCCCGGCCGCGCCCATCAGCACGTTCTCCCCCGCCGTCGCGGAGAACAGCGTGGGCTCCTCGAACGCGACGGCGACCAGCTCGCGCAGCTCGTCCCGGGGGAGGGCGGTGATGTCCCGCCCGTCGAGGGTGATCCGGCCGCGCGTCGGCTCGTGGAGGCGCGGCACCAGGGCGGTGAGCGTGGTCTTGCCCGAGCCGGTCGCTCCGACCAGGGCCATCGTCTCGCCGGAGCGGATGTGCAGATCCACCCCGGCCAGCACGGGCGGGGCGTCCGGCGGCGCGTCCGCGTACCGGAACTCCAGACCCTCGAAGCGCAGCCCGTCCTGGGATGTGGCCCCTGCCGCCGTGGACCGCTGCTCCGCCGTCGGCGGTGCCGCCTTCGACGGTGCCGCCTTCGACCGCTGCTCCTCCGCGGGCTGCCACGCCGTGGACCGCTGCTCCGCCGTGGGCTCGTCCATCACCTCGAAGAACCGGTCCGTCGCGGTCGCCGCGTCCTGGCTCATCGCCAGCAGGAAGCCCAGCGACTCCACCGGCCAGCGCAGCGTCAGCGCCGTGGAGAGGAAGGCGACGAGCGTGCCGGCCGACAGCTCGCCGTCGGCGACCTGCATCGTTCCGAGAACCAGGGCCGTGCCGATCGCCAGCTCGGGCAGCGTCATGATCAGCGCCCAGATCGTCGCCAGCAGGCCCGCCTTGCGCAGCTCCGTCGAGCGGACCCGCTCCGTCAGCGCCCGGAAGGCGCGCGCCTGGCTGCGGTGGCGTCCGAAGCCCTTGACGATGCGGATGCCGAGGACCCCCTCCTCGACGACCGTGGTCAGATCGCCCGTCTGGTCCTGGACGGTGCGGGCGACGACCGCGTACCGCGTCTCGAAGACGGAGCAGAGGATCACCAGCGGCACGGCCGGGAGGAGCAGGACCAGCCCCAGCGTCCACTCCTGCGCGAGCAGGATGGCGAAGCCGACGAGGACCGTGACCCCGTTGACCACCAGGAAGGTGAGCGGGAAGGCGAGGAACATCCGCAGCAGCATCAGGTCGGTCGTCGCGCGCGAGAGCAGCTGCCCGGACGCCCAGCGGTCGTGGAAGGAGACCGGCAGCCGCTGCAGATGCCGGTACAGGTCGGTGCGCATCGAGGCCTCCACGGCGGCCAGCGGCCGGGCCACCAGCCAGCGCCGCAGCCCGAAGAGCCCCGCCTCCGCGACGCCGAGCCCCAGCAGCAGGGCGCCGCCCAGCCACACCCCGCCCGGGTCCCGGCCGGCCACCGGCCCGTCCACCAGCCACTTGAGCACCAGCGGGATGACCAGGCCCAGACAGGAGGCCACGACCGCGACCCCGGCCGCCGTTGAGAAGCGCGCCTTCACGGGCCGCAGATAAGGCCACAGGCGCGACAACGAGCGCGTGGCCGAGCGTCTGATTCTCGGTTCCTTCTCCGGTTCCCTGAGTCGTTCACTTGTCGCAGCCATCACCTGCCGAGGTTACGGTCCGGCACTGACAGCGCTCACTCGGTTTTCCGGTCCTCCTCCATGGCCGTGACGGCGCGTAGGAGCAGCACCGAGCGCTCGGGCAGCCCGATCCGTGAACCGGCGCGATGCCGGGCGCCCGGGGGCGCGTCCTGGTCCTCCCGGGAGGTGTCGACGAGGAGTTCGTACCCGGCGGCCCACGGCGGGCCGGGGAGGGTGAACTCCACCGGCGCCGGGCCCGAGTGCAGCAGCACCAGGAAGCTGTCGTCGGTGACCGGGGCGCCTCGCGCGTCGCGCCGCGCGGTGTCGTGGCCGGACAGATACAGGCCGAGGGCGGCCGTCGGCGCGTACCAGTCCCGCTCGGTCATCTCCGTGCCCGCCGCGGTGAACCAGGCCAGGTCGCGCAGCCCGCCGGGGCCCTGCGCGCGGCCGGAGAAGAAGGCCGGGCGGCGCAGTACGGGGTGGTCGCGGCGCAGGCGGACCAGGCGGGCGGTGAGGTCGGTGAGCGACCGCCAGCCCGGGTCCTCCAGCAGCGTCCAGTCCACCCAGCCGGTCTCGTTGTCCTGGCAGTACGCGTTGTTGTTGCCGCCCTGGGTGCGGCCCATCTCGTCGCCGGCGACCAGCATCGGCACACCGGCGGACAGCAGCAGCGTGCCGAGCAGGTTGCGCAGCTGGCGGCGGCGCAGCGCCCGGACGGCCGGGTCCTCGGTCTCGCCCTCGGCGCCGCAGTTCCAGGAGCGGTTGTCGCCCGTGCCGTCGCGGTTGTCCTCGCCGTTGGCCTCGTTGTGCTTGCGGTCGTAGCTGACCAGGTCGCGGAGGGTGAAGCCGTCGTGGGCGGTGACGAAGTTGACCGAGGCGTACGGCCCGCGCCCGCTCCACCCGTACAGATCGCTGGAGCCGGACAGCCGGGTGCCGAGGTCGCGTACGTCGGGCAGGGCGCCGCGCCAGAAGTCGCGCACCGCGTCGCGGTAGCGGTCGTTCCACTCCGACCAGAGCGGGGGGAACGCGCCGACCTGGTAACCGCCGCCGCCCACGTCCCACGGCTCGGCGATCAGCTTGACGCGGCGCAGCACCGGGTCCTGGGCGATCACGGACAGGAAGGGGGCGAGCATGTCCACGTCGCTCGCGGTGCGGGCGAGGGTGGCGGCGAGGTCGAAGCGGAAGCCGTCCACGCCCATCTCGGTCACCCAGTAGCGCAGCGAGTCCGTGATCAGCCGCAGCACCTGGGGGCGCAGTACGTGCAGGGTGTTGCCGCAGCCCGTGTAGTCGGCGTAGCGGCGCGGGTCCTGCTGGAGGCGGTAGTAGGCGCGGTTGTCGATCCCGCGCAGCGAGAGCGTGGGCCCCAGCTCGCCGCTCTCCGCGGTGTGGTTGTAGACCACGTCGAGGATCACCTCGATGCCCGCGGCGTGCAGCGCGCGCACCATCCGCCGGAACTCGCCGACCTGCGCGCCGCGGGTTCCGGTCGCCGCGTACGCGCCGTGCGGCGCGAAGTAGCCGATGGAGTTGTAGCCCCAGTAGTTGCGCAGGCCGCGCCGGAGCAGATGGTCCTCGTGCGCGAACTGGTGCACCGGCAGCAGCTCCACGGCCGTCACCCCGAGCCGGGTGAGGTGCTCGATCGCGGCCGGGTGCGCGAGCCCGGCGTAGGTGCCGCGCAGTTCGGGCGGGACGCCGGGGTGGCGCTTGGTGAAGCCGCGCACATGGAGTTCGTAGAGGACGGTGTCGGCCCAGGGGGTTTTCGGGCGCCGGTCGTCGAGCCATTCGTCGGGCGGGCCGCCCGGATCGTCGTCGCCGACGACCACGCCCTTGGGGACGTACGGGGCGGAGTCGCGGTCGTCGCGCACGGTGTCGGCGATGTGCTGCTGCGGCCAGTCCCGCACATGGCCGTAGACCTCCGGCGGCAGCGCCCCGTGCCACTCGCGCGGGATCACCCCCGCGCCCCCGAAGTCGCCGTCCACGGCGCGGGCGTACGGGTCGAGCAGCAGCTTGGCCGGGTTCCAGCGGGCGCCGGTCCACGGGTCCCAGCGGCCGTGCACCCGGTATCCGTACCGCCGCCCGGGGAGCACGCCGGGCACGAAGCCGTGCCAGACCTCGTGGGTCCGCTCGGTGAGGGGACAGCGGGTCTCGGCCCCGTCGTCGTCGAACAGACACACCTCCACCCCCTCCGCGCCCTGCGCCCACAGCGCGAAGTTGGTGCCGGCCACCCCGCCGGGCCCGGTGCGCACCCGCGCCCCGAGCGGCTGCGCGCTGCCCGGCCACACCGGGGCGCCCCCGGGCTCGGCCCGTATGCCGCCTGGCTCGGCCAGGAGGCCGCCGGGTTCGACGGGGGCCGCGCCCGCGCGTGGCCTCGGCAGCCCGTTGTGCGCTTTCCTCTGCTCGGCTGTGTACGACATGTGGCGCCCTCCGGCGTTCGCGGCTCCGACCGTGGGGCTCAAGGCCGCGCGGCGTCCCGTGCCGCGGGGAGCGGTGCCGCCCTCTCAGCAGTTCTGCCCGCGATGGGGTCAACCCTCACGTTTCGCCCGGCGTATCCGGGGCCAGGGCCCCTCGCCTGGGACTGAACCGTGACCTGGGCCGGGAGCCCGCTGTCAGTGGCGTGTGATTACCTGTGGCATACGCGCCCGCGCGCGGCCGAACTCCCCGCTGTTCCGGTGGGTATGAGTTCCTGCCGAGCGCGCGGGTGCGCGTGACACAGCGGGGGTGCCGCGGGGAGCGGTGCGGGCGGAGGGGAGAGCCGTAGTGGAAGTGCAGCCGATGGCGGGGGCGCTGACGGCGCGGGGCCGTAGGGGGCTTCTCGCGCTGCTGGTCGGGGGGATTCTGGCGTTTGTGACCGCCTGTGGCGGGGGCGGCGGGTCGGACGACGGGAAGAAGAGCGAGGGCGGTGACAAGGGCGGGGGCGCCCGGAAGACCTCGCGCGCCGTCGTGGCGATCACGCCCAAGGACGGGGCGAAGGGCGTCAACACCCATGGGGCGCTCAAGGTGACCTCGGACAACGGCACGCTCACGTCCGTCAAGGTCAAGGACCCCAAGGGCCACGAGATCGACGGGAAGATCACCGAGGACGGCAGCAGTTGGCGGCCCTCCCGCCATCTGAGCTCCGCGACCACCTACACGGTCGACGCCGTCGCCAAGGACTCCCAGGGGCTGACCGCCTCCCGGCGCTCCTCCTTCACCACCCTCCGCCCCGAGAAGACCTTCCTCGGGGTCTTCACTCCGGAGGACGGCTCGACGGTCGGCGTCGGCATGCCGGTCTCGATCCGCTTCACCCGGGGCATCACCGACCCGGGGGCCGTCGAGCAGGGGATCAAGGTCTCGGCCTCCCCGTCGGTGCCCATCGAGGGCCACTGGTTCGGCAACGACCGGCTGGACTTTCGCCCGGAGAAGTACTGGGCGCCGGGCACCAAGGTCACCCTCAGCATGGACCTCGACGGCGTCGAGGGGCGTCCGGGGGTGTACGGCGAGCAGAAGAAGACCGTGAAGTTCACCATCGGCCGCAGCCAGATCTCCGTGGTCGACGCCAAGAGCAAGAAGATGGTGATCAAGCGGGACGGCAAGACCATCAAGACCCTCCCCATCACCTCCGGCGCGCCCGGCTACGAGACGTACAACGGCAAGATGGTCATCAGCGAGCGGCTCGCGGTGACCCGGATGAACGGCGCCACGGTCGGCTACGACGGCCAGTACGACATCAAGGACGTGCCCCACGCGATGCGGCTGTCCACCTCGGGCACCTTCATCCACGGCAACTACTGGGCGGGCAAGCCGACCTTCGGCTCGGCGAACGTCAGCCACGGCTGCGTCGGCCTCTTCGACCAGCGGGGCGGCGGCGACAGGTCGACCCCGGCGGCCTGGTTCTTCCGTAACTCGATCATCGGTGACGTGGTCGTGGTGAAGAACTCGCACGACGACACCATCCAGCCGGACAACGGGCTCAACGGCTGGAACATGTCGTGGGCGAAGTGGAAGGCCGGCCAGAAGGGATGACGCGGAGGGCCGGGAGAGGCGGGGCGCAGAGGCAGGCGCAGAGGCGGGGCGCAGGAGGCCCGGGGAGGCTGTGGGCGGCGTGCTAACGGACGCTAACCTGCGCTCATGACTGTGAACCTCGAGGTCGCCGAGGGCGTCGGCACCATCCGGCTGGACCGTCCGCCCATGAACGCGCTGGACATCGCCACGCAGGACCGGCTGCGGGAGCTCGCCGAGGAGGTGACCGGGCGCGACGACGTACGGGCCGTGGTGATCTGGGGCGGCGAGAAGGTGTTCGCGGCCGGCGCGGACATCAAGGAGATGCGGGACATGGACCACGCCGGAATGGTGGCCAGGTCCCGCGCCCTCCAGGACTCGTTCACCGCCGTCGCCCGAATCCCCAAGCCCGTCGTCGCCGCCGTCACCGGCTACGCGCTCGGCGGCGGCTGCGAGCTGGCGCTGTGCGCCGACTACCGGATCGCCGCCGAGAACGCCAAGCTCGGCCAGCCGGAGATCCTGCTCGGCCTGATCCCGGGCGCGGGCGGCACCCAGCGGCTGGCCCGGCTGATCGGCCCGTCCCGCGCCAAGGACCTCATCTTCACGGGCCGTCAGGTGAAGGCCGACGAGGCGCTGGCGCTCGGGCTCGTGGACCGCGTCGTACCGGCGGAGGAGGTCCACGAACAGGCGCACGCGTGGGCGGCCCGGCTGGCGCGCGGTCCGGCGATCGCGCTGCGCGCGGCGAAGGAGGCGGTGGACGCGGGCCTCGAGACCGATCTGGAGACCGGTCTCGCCATCGAACGCAGCTGGTTCGCGGGGCTGTTCGCCACCGAGGACCGCGAGATCGGGATGCGGAGCTTTGTCGAGGAGGGGCCGGGCAAGGCCAAGTTCCGGTGAGCGGCGGGCCGGGCGGCGCCGTCCGCCGCCCGGGTCTCCGGCGGGGTCTCCGGCGGGCTTTCCGGAGGGGTTTCCGGCAGGAATCCCGGCAGGCTTCGGGCGGGATTTCGGTCGCGGTGTCAGCCGGATGGGTGATGCCCCGTGCGAGCGAATTTGTTTCGCCACCCGCGAGTCCCCGGACGACCGGCTCCGGTACGCTGGGTGATCGCGCATACGCGCCGTGAGATCGCTGGTCAGGCGGGGTATTTGGGATATCTGGCTGCCGCTGGCATATGTTGGAGCCGGTTTGTGGGGCCTGCGGCCCGGGTGTTCGTAATCCCACGGTTCGGCCCCGGACGGCCTGGCGGGCGGCCATGATGGGGGGCATGGCGGGCTTGGAGGGTATGGAGCAGCCGCAGCGGCGCACCGGTACGGCCGCGCCTCGGCGGGCGCCGTCCGTCGACGACGAGTCGGTCGCCAAAGCGGTCGACCTGTTCGGGAACCCCGCGGTCGACGAGGTGCGGCTGCCCTCCCGCCCGGAGTCGGCCGGCACCGCCCGCCGGCTGGCCGAATGCGTCGTCCTGCGTGACTGGGGCCTGACCCCCCAACTGGCCGAACACACCGTGCTGCTGGTCTCGGAGCTGGTGGGCAACGCCGTCCGGCACACCGGCGCCCGCACCTTCGGGCTGCGGATGCTGCGGCGGCGTGGCTGGATCCGGGTGGAGGTGCGGGACCCGTCGCGCGGGCTGCCGTGTCTGATGCCGGTGGCCGAGCTCGATACGAGCGGGCGGGGGCTGATGCTGGTGGATCAGCTCTCCCAGCGGTGGGGGGCGGATCTGCTGCCGCGCGGCAAGACGACGTGGTTCGAAATGCGGGTGACGGAACCCTGAGCTTTTGTATGCCGAAGAGGCTCCCGCCGTCGGTTCGCGACGGCGCGGAGCCTCTTTCGTATCCGCCGCGGATGGTGAAAGGGGTGTCATCCGTGGCAGAGGGGTGAACGACCGGCCCGGGTCGAGGGGGGTCGCGTGCCTCACTATCGCAGAGGCCAGGACAGGCGACCAACCCAATCCAAGGTGAGGTATGACACGCGCCTTGTTAATGGTGGGTAGTGGCGGTGAGTTTCCTTTATAGCGTCTTTCCGGCCGCTGAATTTCCAGTGGTCCATACCGAGACGCGAATTCTTTCATTACCTCTCAATCCTTGGCATGGCCCTGCCGAGACCTCACCATGGAACCGCGCTACGCGCGTCACACCCCCACCGTCACGGCTATGGATTCCGGGAGACCCCCCATGGATACGCACGGCCGCACCCCGTCCCGCCGTACCCTGCTGCGTTCGGCTGCCTATATCGGCACCGCCGCCGCGGGACTCACAACCGCCGCCACGACCCCCGCACGGGCCGACGCCAGACGCGATCGAGCCGCCGTCGCCTACCCACCCACCCACTGGATTCCGGCCAGCACCTCCAACTACCGGGTCTCCAGCCGCCCCACCTCGTATCCGATCGACTTCGTCGTCATCCATGTGACGCAGGAGACGTTCCCGGACGCGATGAAGATCTTCCAGGACCCGGCCAAGCAGGTCTCCGCGCACTACATGGTCGCCTCGGCCGACGGCTACATCGGGCAGTTCGTGCGCGAGAAGGACGTCGCCTGGCACGCGGGGAACCGGGACTACAACAACCGCAGCATCGGCATCGAGCACGAGGGCTGGGTGGACAAGCCGGAGTACTTCACGGACGAGCTGTACGCCTCCTCCGCGGCTCTGACCGCCGCCGTCTGTGACCGCTACGGCATCCCCAAGACCCGGGCCCACATCATCGGCCACAACGAGGTCCCGAACGCCGACCACACCGACCCCGGCAAGTACTGGGACTGGGACCGCTACATCGACCTGGTCAAGGCGGCCTGACGCGACGCGGTGCGGGCCCCGGACGCACCCTGACGGGGCCCGCTAATCTGTGCGGGTCAGACAAACGCACAGAAGGGGCGGTCACGTGGCGGATATCGAGGCGGCGCGGAAGGCGTTCGAGCGGTACGACCTCAACGGGGACGGACTGATCAGCGCGGCCGAGTACAAGAGCGTGATGGCTCAGCTGGGGGACCCGTACGTCACGGAGCCGGTCGCCCAGGCCGTGATCAACTCTCACGACTCCAACGGCGACGGACTGCTCTCCTTCGAGGAGTTCTGGGACGCCCAGAACGGCCGCTGAACGGCGGCCGGGAAAGCGGCCAGGAAAGGCAGCCGAACGGCGGCCGGGAACGGCAGCCTACCGGCGGCCGGGAAGGCAGCCGAACGACCGCATGCGCGGCGCGGCCGGCGGATCACCGCCCGCCGCGCCGCTGTGCGCTCGCCCGCCGGCGGCGGTCGTTGCACAGCAGACAGCGGCCGTATCCCGGCGGCAGCGGATCCTCCTTGTCCCCGTACAGCGGGTCGACGGCGCCGCGCGGATGCTCCGGGCAGCCCGTCGCACCGTGCTCCGCCCCCAGCGCGCCGGCCGCCGCGAGCGCCCGGCGCAGCGCGTCGGTCAGCTGCTCGGTCTCCTGGCCGGAGGGTGCGGCGTCCAGGGAGAAGGCGATGTCCGACGCGGTGGTGAGCGCGCTGCGGAGTTCGCGCAGGTCTGCGTAGCTCATACCGGAAGGGTAGGCCCAGCCACCGACAGCGGCCCTGCCCGCCCCGGCCGGCGCACGGCTCGGGGCCGCTGCTCGCGGGCTACTCCTTCCGGGCTACTCCTTCCGGGCCCAGGCGCGCAGGTCGGCCTTGCTGTCGAAGCGCGCCACGTCCTTGTCCAGCGGGTGGTCGGTGTACTGGTGGATCCGCCATGTCGCCTTGATCCGCGGCTTGCCCGCCTCCACGTAGTCGGCGATCCACAGCCCGTCCCCGGCGTACGACGTGGTGTCGATGTTCAGCCAGAAGGTGCGGTTGCAGTAGAGCAGCACCCGGTGCCCGGGGCGGAGCTTTTTGACCTCCCGTATGAACCGGTCCTTCTCGCCGTTGCTCGCATGGGTGCCCTCGGATGTGGTCTCCCAGTCCACGGCGAGCAGATCATGCGACTGGGAGGCGCACTTCTCCACGAAATACTCGGCCTGCGCCGCGATGTTGCCGGGCCACAGGAAGTGGTAGAAGCCGACCACGCACCCCGCCTTGCGGGCGCGGGCCGCCTGTGCGGACTGGTGTGGGTTGATGTACGAGCGGCCCTCGGTCGCCTTGACGAAGACGAAGGCGAGCCCGTCCGGGTCGAAAGTGCTCTGGTGTGAACTGACATCGATGCCGCGCAGCATGCTGCCTGCCTTGGGGAGAGAGAAGGAGCCGAGGGGGAAGGGTGGGGTGGGGGGTGGGGTGGGGGAGGCAGGGGAGACCCTGTTCTTGTCATGCCCGGTGCACCAGCCCGTACGCTCCTTCGGCCGATGGGCCCTGCCGACTGCGCACGCTAATGACGCGTCAGGCGCGCCTCAACCGGTTTGAGAGCTTTGCCCGATGCCCTCGCGCCGGCCTCGCTCGTCTGCTATGGCTGGGCAGCCCCGCGCTCGCCGACGCTGATGAGCCCTGTCTCGTAGGCGACGATGACGGCCTGGACACGATCACGGAGTCCGAGCTTGGCGAGGATGCGGGCGACGTGGGTTTTGACGGTCGTCTCGGCCAGGTAGAGGCGGGCGGCGAGTTCGGCGTTGCTGAGCCCTCGGGCCAGCAGACCGAGGACCTCCAGTTCACGTGGGGTGAGCGAGGCGAGGTCGCGGTGGAGGGCGGCGGTGTCGTCGCCGTGCTGGGCACCGGATCGGGCAAAACGCTGCACGAGGCGGCGGGTGATGGCGGGCGCGAGGAGAGCGTCGCCGGTGCGGACCGTGCGGACGGCCGAGGCCAGGTGCTCGGGGGTGACGTCCTTGAGGAGGAAGCCGCTGGCCCCGGCGGCCAGGGCCGCGTAGACATACCGGTCGAGGTCGAAGGTGGTCAGGATGATGACGCGGGGTTCGCCGGGGGCGCCGGAGAGGATGCGGCGGGTGGCCTCCAGGCCGTCCATCTCCGGCATCCGGATGTCCATCAGGACCACGTCGGGACGGGTGCGGCGGACCGCTTCGACCGCTTCGGCTCCGTTGGTCGCCTCGGCGACGACATCGATGCCGTCGGCGCTGAGGATCATCCGGAATCCGGTGCGGACCAGGGTCTGGTCGTCGGCCAGGAGCACGCGCAGCGGCTGCTCGGTCACGGTGCCTCCAGGGGGATCAGCGCTTCCACACGGTAGCCGCCGGTCAGGCGCCGGCCGGTGGTCAGGGTTCCGTCGTAGACGGCGAGGCGCTCGCGCAGGCCGATCAGGCCCCGGCCGTTTCCGGTGGCCGCGCCCGCGCCCGGGTGTCCACCGGTGTCGGTGACTTCCACCCGGAGCTGTTCCGCTCCGTACTCGACGGTCACGGAGGCGGTGGCGCCGGACGCGTGCTTCACGGTGTTGGTCAGGGCTTCCTGGACCACGCGGTAGACGGCGAGCTCGATGCCGGACGGGATCTCACGCGGCGGCGGGCCGGTTACGGTCAGGTCGACCGGCAGTCCGGCGTCCCGTACTCGTCCGACGAGTGCGTCAAGCCGGCCCAGGCCGGGCTGCGGGGCCAGCTCCGCGCCCGGGTCGGCCAGGTCCTCGGCCCCGCCCGTCGGCTCGTCCTCACTGGCCATGGTGAGCAGGCCCATGACGTGCCGCAGTTCGGTCATGGCTGCCCGACCGCCCGCCTCGACGGCGAGCAGGGCCTCGCCGGCCTGGTCGGGGGCGGTCTTCATGATCTTGCGGGCGGCGCCCGCCTGAATGACCATCACGCTGACGTTGTGCGTGACGACGTCGTGCAGTTCGCGAGCGATTCTCGCGCGCTCGTGCTCGACCGCCCGGTGGAGTGCCTCGGCCTGCTCGCGTTCCAGAGTGGAGAGCCGGGTCCGGCCTTCGTCGGTCCGGAGTTTCCAGGTGCGCAGCCCGAGGGCGGATCCTGCCATCGGGACCAGGATCAGCAGGACGACGTACTGGTTGGGGACGACCGGTGTGACCGAGTCCCCCGAGGTGCCGACCAGGACGACCGACACCGGCAGCGCCGCCAGGGTCGCCACCCGGTACGGGCTGTGCACCGCGGCGCTGTAGACGGCGATGACGAACGCGTAGAACGTCAGCCGCAGGACGCTCTGGGGTGTCGCCAGGGTCGCGGCCGTCACGACGCACAGCACGGCCAGCGGGTAGCGGCGGCGCAGCGCCAGAGCGCTCGAGGCGATGACCGCGAGGGTCACCATCAAGGCCATGCCGCCGGGGCCGGAGGGGCGCGGCACGACGTGCTCCACGCCGGGTGCGATCTCACGCACCACGACGTTGTTCGCGTTGTCGATGCCGTAATAGACAGTGGTGACGCCGAGCGCCAGCGCCATCACCACGTCCAACTGCCAGGCGCGACGGCTGAGCCGCGGCGGCGGGCCGGTCGGGACTCCGGCCTCGCGGACCGCCTCGCGGGCCAGAGCCCGCAGCCGCTCCAGCGCCGTACGCACGTTCATCACCGGTTCATTGTCGCCACCGCCTGAACTCTCGGAGTCCGCCTCAGCGGTCGGTTCCCGGCGCCTCGCATACCTCGGGCGCCTACATCGCAAGGATGACGTTCCGGCAGACCATCCCGATGCGGTACGGCAAGGGGTTCGGGCGGCCGACGCGCGGAGGCCGCGCGCGCTCCTAGCGTCCAAGGGGTCTGATACCCGCGTCGAAGGAGCCCTTTCATGACCATGCCGGTGATCGAACTGCGCGAGGTGAGCCGCCGGTACGGCGGCGGCCCGCCCGCTCTGCACGAGGCGTCGCTGACCGTGCGGCCCGGCGAGGCCGTCGCGATCCTCGGCCCTTCCGGCAGTGGCAAGTCCACGCTGCTCAACCTGATCGCGGGCCTGGACCGGCCGGATACGGGGACCGTCACCGTGGACGGGGTGCGAGTGGACCGGCTGGGCGAGGCCGGAGCGGCGCTCTACCGGCGGTCGAAGATCGGCATGGTCTTCCAGTTCTTCAACCTGCTCGACGATCTGACCGTCGCCGACAATGTCGTCCTGCCCGCGCGGCTCGCGGGTACGGCGCGTGCCGAGGCTGACCGCCGGGCGGCGGAACTCCTGGAGACCCTCGGCATCGACCGGCACGCCCGCGCCTACCCGGGGCGGCTGTCCGGCGGCGAGCGGCAGCGCGTCGCGGTGGCCCGGGCGCTCATGAACCGGCCGCCACTGCTCCTGGCCGACGAGCCGACCGGGGCCCTGGACACGGCCGCCGGACAGGACGTCAGCAGGCTGCTCACCGACCTCAACGCCGAGGGCCAGACCATCGTCGTGGTCACCCACGACCTGGCCCTGGCCCGGTCCTGCACGAACCGTACGGTCCGGATCGCCGACGGCCGGATCACCGAAGACGTCCGGATCACCGAAGACGTCCGGACCGCCGAAGACGTCCGGTCGCAGGCCGTCGCCTCGCAGGCCGTCGCCTCGCAGACCGTCGCCTCGGAGGCCGTCGCCTGGGAGGCCGGCCGATGAGCGCGCTCGGCAAGGTGGTGCGCTCGGGGGTGGGACGGCGCCGGGTGCAGACGCTGGTGATCGGGCTCGCCACGATGATGGCGGTGGCCGCCTCCGTCCTCGGCGGATCGCTGCTGGTGGTCTCCGGCGCGCCCTTCGAGGACGCCTTCGCCAAGCAGCACGGCGCCCATCTGTCCGTCGAGTTCGACGCGGGCAAGGTGAGTGCCGGGCAGCTGTCGAAGTCCAGGGACGCCGAAGGGGTGAGCGACGCGGCCGGGCCGTTCCGTACGGCGACGGTCACCCCGCGGTCGGACGGGGCGCCCCCCGGGTGGCCGATGACCGTGGTCGGCCGGGGCGATCCCGGCCGGGACGTGGACGAGGTGACGCTGCTCGACGGGCGGTGGCCCACGCGCTCCGGCGAGATCGTGCTGTCCGCCAACTCCTCGCTCTTCCCGACCATGGGCATGAAAGTCGCCTTCCCCGATCTGCCCGGCGGTCCGACGCTGACGGTGGTCGGTGTGGCCCGCTCGGTCACGCAGACCGCTGACGCCTGGGTGGTTCCGTCCCAGATGCCGGCGCTCACCGCGCCCGGCAGCGGCGGCTACCAGATGCTCTACCGCTTCACCGACGCGGGCACCGCCGCGCAGATCACCGCGGGCGGCAAGGCCGTGACGGAATCCCTGCCACCGGGAGCGGCCGTCGGCCGGCAGTCATGGCTCACCGTCAAGGAGAACGCCGAGCGCGACACCGCCGTCTACGTCCCGTTCCTCATGGCGTTCGGCACCCTGGGCCTGGTCATGTCGGTGCTCATCGTCGGCAACATCGTCGCGGCGGCCGTCGGCACGGGAACACGCCGCATCGGCATCCTCAAGGCCGTCGGTTTCACCCCGGCCCAGGTCGTGCGGGCCTACGTGGGCCAGGCGCTGATCCCGGCAGCCGTCGGCGCGGCCCTCGGTGTTCTCGCCGGCCACCTGCTCGCCGTCCCTGTGCTGGCCGAGACCGAGGAGGTCTACGGCACCTCCTCCCTGACCATCGCCCCCTGGGTCGACCTGGCGGTGACCGCCGGGGTGCTCGGCCTGGTGGCGGCGACCGCGTGGGCAAGTGCCTGGCGGGCCGGGCGGTTGCGTACGGTCGACGCGCTTGCCGTCGGGCGCGGCGCTTCGTCGGGACGCGGCCGGTGGGCGGCCCGCCTGGCCGGACGGCTGCCGTTGCCGCAGCCGGTCGCCCTGGGCCTGACCAGGCCCTTCGCGCGGCCCGCCCGCGCGCTGGCCATGGGCGCGGCGGTTCTGTTCGGCGCCATCGCCGTCACGTTCACCGTGGGGATGGGTGCCTCGCTCGGCCAGGTGATGAAGGCCAAGGCCCACGATGCCGCCGATGTCACCGTGCCCGCGCCCTTGCCGGACTTCGGACCCCCGGGCCCTCGCCCCGAGAAGCGGCCCAAGGCCGATCCCGCCGCGGTCGCCGCGGCCATCAAGGCCACCGCCGGAACGGGGAAGTACTACAGCGCCGCGACGGTACGGGCGACCGTGTCCGGCCTGACCGGCACCGTCGACGTGATCGCCTTCACCGGCGACGCCTCCTGGGGCGGCTACACGATGGTCTCGGGCCGCTGGATCGACAAGCCCGGCGAGGCCGTGGTCCCGACCCCCTTCCTGACCGCCACCGGCACCCGCATCGGCGACACCGTCACCCTGAACGGCCTGGCCGAGCCGGTCACGGTCCGGATCGTCGGCGAGGTCCTCGACCCCCGCAACGACGGCATGCAGGTCTTCACCGACGCCTCGACCCTCACGGCCGCACATCCCGACCTGACCGAGACGAGCCATCACATCGCGGTCACCTCAGGCACCGAAGTCTCCGGCTACGTCGACGCGCTGAACAAGGATCTGGCACCGCTCGGGGCCACCGCTCAGGCCGGCGGGCTCAACGCCGGCGGCGACATGGTCGTCACGCTCAACGCGCTGTCCGCGATCCTCACGCTGATGCTCGTCGCCGTCGCCGCGCTCGGCGTGCTCAACGGCGTCCTGCTCGACACCCGCGAGCGCGTCCGGGAGCTCGCTGTCCACAAGGCGCTCGGCATGACCCCCCGGCAGACCATCGCGATGGTCATCACCTCGGTCGTCGTGACCGGACTGGTCGCGGGCGGTCTGGGCGTGCAGCTCGGCGTAGCCCTGCACGGCTGGGTCATCCCCGCGATGGGCGACAGCGTGGGGCTCCGCCTCCCCGATACCGTCCTCGCCGTCTACCACGCGGCCGAACTCCTCCCGCTCGCACTCGGCGGCCTGCTCATCGCCACCCTGGGCGCGCTCCTGCCCGCCGGCTGGGCCGCCAGGGCCCGAACCGCCACGGCCCTGCGCACCGAATAGGAACAGGCGGGGTGGACCGATGGTGGTTCAGGTGAGGAGGAGGACGGCCGCGAACGCCAGATGGGTGGCGTACTGGCAGACCATGAAGGCGCGGTAGGGAGCGCGCTCCCTACCGGTGGCGGGATGCCCGCACAGCCAGGAGATCCAGCAGGCACCGCACAGCAGCACCACGGCGGCGGCCAGCAGCGGCGGGTCGTACACCACAGCGCCCACGGCGAACGCCAGGGCCACCCCCGGGGCGCAGACCGCCGTGACCGTACGGGCCGCCTTCTCACCGCGCACCACCGCGAGCGTACGCCGCCCGCCCTCCCGGTCCCCGGGGATGTCGCCCAGATCCTTCGCGAACGCCCCGACCAGCCCCATCCACGCCGACATCGCGGCGGCGAACAGCCACAGCCCAGGCCGCAGATCACCCCCCGCGGCCTGCGCTCCGGCCCCATAGGCGGCGAATCCCATGGTGATCACCGTCAACGAGGTGGACCAACTGCGCCGCTTGGCGCCGAGCGGAGGCGCGGAATAGGCCCAGCCGAGGAACAGCAATCCGGCCACACAAAGAAAAAGCCCCAGGTCGAAGACGCTGAGGAGGAGAGCGGCCACGGCGAGGACGGCAATGGCCCAGTGGGCGGCGCGGGCCGGCAGCGCACCGGAGGCCAATGGCCGCCGCGAGCCGTTGGCCCGGTCCTCCGGCAGATCCATCACGCCGTTGAACAGATAGGCCGAGGCGGCGGCACAGAACCAGGCCAGCGCCCCTGCGGCGACCCGCACCACGGATAAGTGCTCGCCCGGCCGGGCCCCGAGGACCCCCACGGCGAAGCGGGCCAAGAAGACCACCTGCACCACGGGGCGGGCCTCGCGAAGACACAGCCAGACCACCCGCGCGGCGGCGGTGGCGTGCGGCGGCAGTCGCCGGGGTGACGAAGAGCCGGGGGCGGCTGGTGGGGCCTGGGAGGCTCGTGGCATGGGCAAAAACTAGTGGTTCGACTAGTGACTCGAACAGCACTGGATGCGTCAAGCTCCGCGTCGGCATCAGCGCCTCGCTGGTGCGCCCTCCCGGTCCGGCGTACGCGTCGTACCGGGAGAGTTCGTTGCGGTCGTGGTCCTAGGGGGTCGTGTCCGTCACGAGGCATGACCGGGATGTGGTCTCCGGGGGGAAGAGGAGGGTGGCGGCATCGGCCGTCCACTCGACGCCGCCCCGGGCGGGGCGCAGGAAGGCGGTGAGGCGTCCGGTCATCTTGTGGTCGAAGAGCAGTTCCGTGGTCGGGTGAATCGCCTGGACCACGCCTGTGCGGTCGCTGATCGGGTCGTACGCCTCCTGGCCTGGGGCGGGGGTGCGGGGGGATTCGTTGTTCATTCGGTCGCCTGTTCGGTGAACACCGCTTTGGGTGGACTTTTCTGACTTGGATGTGCCTTGCGGGCTTTAATGACTGTGTGTACTCCCAGCGTTGCGTTGCGGGGCGGCAAGCAACAGGGGTGGCGGCACACCAAGTCGGCCTGGGGTGAGGGGAGATCGACGGGATGAGTAAGACGACGACCGAGGAGCAGGAGCAGCTCAGCGGACCCGCGTTTTTCGGCAAGGAGGTACGGGCCTGGCGGATGCGGGCGGGGATGAGCCAGCGGGAGCTGGGCGTGCGAGCCAACTACGGCCAGCAGTACGTGGCGAAGGTGGAGGCGGGGGAGAGGTTGGCCAGCCGGTCGTTCGCCAAGGTTTGCGACGAGGTCTTCGGCACGCCGGGCACGTTTGCGCGGCTCCGGGAGTGGGCCAGCCTGCATGGCTATCCGGCGTGGTTCGTGCCGTACGTGCAGTTGGAGCGGCAGGCGACGGGAATCCTGGACTACTCCGCGTCTCTCGTCATGGGCATGTTTCAGACGGCCGACTATGCGCGTGCCGTCTTCCAGGCTGTCCAACCACGAGCGTCTGCGGCCAAGATCGATGTGTTGGTTGATGGGCGGCTGCGGAGGCGGGAGGTGATGGAGAAGGAGGCTCCTCCGCTGCTGTGGTGCGTCCTGAACGAGGCATGTCTACGCACAGTCGTGGGCGGGCCCGAGGTCATGAGCGAACAGTTGGCCCACCTGTTGACCGAAGCCGAGTCCCCACACATCACCCTTCAGGTACTACCGTTCGAGGTGGGGGCACCCCCAGCAGGCGACAGCTTCACTCTTCTGGCGTTCGACGAAGGGCCGAACATCGTCTACACAGACACGGCGATCGCAGGTCAGGTGATCGATGGACCGGAAGAAGTGGAAGCCGCGACTGCTGCGTACGACCGGCTACGGGCTGCTGCCCTGAACCCGGATGAGTCGCTGGCCGTGATCCGCAGAGTGATGGAGGAGTACACCAGATGAGGACTGCCCTCGACCTGTCCCGCGCCATATGGGTCAAGTCCAGCTACAGCAACGGCAACGGAGGCCAGTGCGTCGAGTTCGCGCCCGGCATAGTCACCGCTGCCGGTGTCGTCCCCGTCCGGGACAGCAAGCACCCGGCAGGTCCGGCCCTGGTCTTCTCGGCCGCCGCGTGGGGCTCGTTCACGGCTGCCGTGCGGGCCGGGGAATTCCCCATGGCCTGAGGCACAACACTTCGTGGCCCTGTCGCGCCACTCAGCCCAAGGCGTCGTCACCGCCATCGGCCGCGAGAGTGCGGCGCAGGGCCGCGAGGTTGTTCAGGTAGAGAACGGTGTCGGGGTGGTTGGAGCCGAGCGTTGTCTCGGTGATGGCCAGCGCCCGCTCCGCGAGTGGTAGGGCCTCGGTGTGGCGTCCCAAATCGCTGAACGTGGCGGCGAGGTTGCCCAGTCGGAGAGCGGTGTCGCGGTGGTTGGGGCCGAGGGTTGTCTCAGTGATGGCCAGCGCCCGCTCCTTCAATGGGAGGGCGTCGGTGTGGCGGCCGAGGTAGCTGAGCGTGACGGCGAGGTTGCCCAGGCGGGTTGCGGTGTCGGGGTGGTTGGGGCCGAGGGTTGTCTCGGTGATGGTCAGGGCCCGCTCTTCCAGGGGGAGGGCGTCGGCGTGGCGGCCGAGGTAGCTGAGCGTGACGGCGAGGTTGCCCAGGCGGGTTGCGGTCTTGGGGTGGTTGGGGCCGAGGGCGGTCTCGGTGATGGTCAGGGCCCGCTCCTTCAGGGGGAGGGCGTCGGTGTGGCGGCCGAGGTCGCTGAGCGTGGTGGCGAGGTTGTTCAGGCAGGTTGCGGTGGTGGGATGGTTGGGGCCGAGGGTTGCTTCGGTGATGGTCAGGGCCCGCTCTTCCAGGGGGAGGGCGTCGGCGTGGCGGCCGAGGTCGCTGAGCGTGGTGGCGAGGTTGTTCAGGCGGGTTGCGGTGGTGGGGTGGTTGGGGCCGAAAGCTGCTTCGGTGATGGCCAGGGCCCGCTCTGCGAGTGGGAGGGCGTCGGCGTGTTGGCCGAGGTTGTCGAGCGTGGCGGCGAGGTTGTTCAGGCGGAGGGCGGTGTCGGGGTGGTTGGGGCCGAGGGCTGCTTCGGTGATGGTCAGGGCCCGCTCCTCCAGCGGCAGTGCTTGTGTGGCCTGGCCGCGTGCCCACAGATGGAAAGCGGACGTCTCCAGCACAAAGGCGAGGTCGGGATGGCTGTCGTCGATCTCGGCGTAGTTGATTACAGCTTGGATGTGGGGCAGGAGCTTCTGCCACGCGGGCCAGGTCTCGACATCCTCGGGGCTGTCGGACGGGACCGCCGCGCTCAGGAGCGAGAGGGTGGTGGAGGCCGGGTGCAGCGGTGCAGGTGGCGTGCGCCGGGGTCGCAGTCGGCGGATGCCCCGGGGAGGGGGTATCGGCATGGTGGGCGGTGTAGTGGCGCGGATGACCGCCTGGACGAGGCGGTGGATGGTGACCGTGGTCTCGGTGAGGGTGATCATGCTGTAGGCGGCCAGCACGCCCAGGGCGTGGTCGACGGCGCGCCGGGACTCCAACGCGCCGTCCAGCACCGTGCGGGGCAGTGGATCCGGGGCGCAGTACGCCAGGATGCGCAGCAACTCCACCGCGTGCGGGTCGGCGCTCTCCACAGCGCTCAGGGTGACGCTCCACAACTGGGCGATGGTGCGCTGCTGGGGATCACCAGGGGTGGTGGCGGCTAGGACCCCGGCCGGGTCCTCGTGGAGCTGATCGAGGTAGTCCCCGGGGGTGGTGCAGGTCTGGGCCAAGTAGGCGCCGGCCTGTTGCAAGGCCAGCGGCAGGTAACCGAGTTCCCCGGCCAGACGACCGAGCCCCGCCGCGTCCGTACTGCCCGTGATCTCCCGCAGCACGTCCACCGCCGCCTCGGGGGCGAGCGTGTCCAAGCGGAGCGGGGTGCCCAGGTCGCGCCAGGGTAGATCGCGGCGCGTCGTGATCAACACCTGTCCGGTGGTCAGGCGCCCCAGGTACGGGTCGAGATCAGCCGGATCCTCCGCGTTGTCCAGCACCAGCAGCCATCCCGTACGGCCCTGTAGCCAGACCACTGCCCACTGCGCCGCCTCGTCCAGCGGCAGCCCCGCGTGCACTGGATTCAGCGCCGTCGCCAGCTCGGCCAGCCCCGCCATCACCTTCGACGCGGAATCGGCGTCCATCCACCACACCGGCCCGCCGCCCGCCGCCAGGAATCGCCGTGCGTGGTGCAGCACCAGCGTGCTTTTGCCCACCCCGCCCAACCCGCGCACGCTTTGCGCGACTACCCCCGCCCCGGCCGCCGGTAACGCTTCCAGCACCGCGAGGGCCTCGTCCCGGCCCCGAAATACCGCGCTGTCCAGCGTGGGCAGGTTGTTCACCCGTCCCACGGCGTCGCCGGTCACCGCCGCGCCCACAGCGCCAGCAGGCAGAACCATGGTCCGGTGCTCGATGCGGTTGCCGTCACCGGTCGCGACCACCCCGGAATTGCTCCCCGCCGCAGCCGAACGGCCACCGGACGCGGACGGCACGATCTCCTCGCTCACCGCTGAACCGTGCCTCCGTCACCCGTCACGATGACACCCGAGTTGTCCTGCACAGCCACCGACCGCTCCCCGGACGCCGTAGGCCCACCCGAACCCGCCCCAGGCGACGTCGGCGCGGGCGGCGGCGGAGCTGGGGACCCGTTCAGCGAGGACACCCATGCCACCAGCACCCCAGCCGCGACGGCGCCGGCCCCCGCGCCCGTCCCGATGCGCTCCGGCCGGTCCCAGGGCAACACCAGCTCCCCCAGCCACACGAACAACCCGAACACCGCCAGCGACCCAAGCCCCGCCAGCAACCACCGCATCCACGCGCTCACGTGACGCCCCCTCACGCCGTAGAAACCCTTCCATGGTGGCATGACACAGCGTGCGGGGGACGGCCTCGCGGCCTACCCGCCGTCCCCGGAGCCCCGCGCGCGGCGCCACGCACCATCGGCCAGCAACCGCAGACCGTTGAGGCCGACGATCACCGTGGAGCCCTCGTGGCCCGCGACACCCAGCGGCAGGGGCAGGGTCCCGGCCAGGTCCCACACCACCAGGCCGGTGATGAAAGTCCCGGCGATGACCAGGTTCTGTACCACCAGCCGCCGGGCGCGGCGGGAGAGCGCGACGACAGTCGGGATGGTGGCCAACTCGTCTCGCACCACGACCGCGTCGGCGGTCTCCAGGGCGAGGTCGGAGCCGGCGCGGCCCATGGCGATGCCGGTGTGGGCGGCGGCCAGGGCGGGGGCGTCGTTGACGCCGTCGCCGACGACCAGGACCTTTCGCCCGGCGGCCTCCAGCTCCCGCACCGCCGCCACCTTGTCCTGCGGCAGCAGTCCCGCCCGTACGTCCGCGATGCCGACCTCGTCGGCCAGACGCGCGGCGGCGCGCGGGTTGTCGCCGGTGACGAGGACCGGGGCGGTGCCGGTGAGCGTGGCCAGGGCGGTGACGGTGACGGTGGCCTCGTCGCGGAGCCGGTCGGCGATGCCGAGCACACCGACCGGGGCGCCGTCCACCAGTACCAGGACGGCGGTGCGGCCCTCGCTCTCCAGTTGTTCAACAACTGCAACGGCGGCGCTTCCGTCCAGGAGCCGGGCCGGGCTGCCGACCGCGACGACCTGACCTTCGACGCGGGCGGTCACGCCGGTGCCGGGCTTGGAGTTGAAGTCCCCAGCCGGGGGGAGACGGAGGTGACGCGCGGCGTCCACGATGGCGCGGGCCAGGGGGTGTTCGCTGGGGTGCTCGGCCGCCGCCGCGAGCCGTAGCAACTCGTCCTCGGTGAGGCCGGACGCGGGCAGCGGGCGGATGTCCGTCACCTTCGGGGTGCCCTCGGTGAGGGTGCCGGTCTTGTCGAGCGCCACGGCGTCGATCTGCCCGAGGCGTTCCATCACCACGGCGGACTTGACCAGTACGCCATGGCGTCCGGCGTTGGCGATCGCCGACAGCAGCGGGGGCATGGTGGCCAGCACCACGGCACACGGCGAGGCGACGATCATGAAGGTCATCGCCCGCAGCAGAGTGGGCTGCAGCGCGGCGCCGAAGACGAGGGGGAGCGCGAACAGCGCGAGGGTGGCGGCGACCATGCCGAGGCTGTAGCGCTGTTCGACCTTCTCGATGAACAGCTGGGTGGGGGCCTTGGTCTCGGCGGCCTCCTCGACCATGGCCACGATGCGGGCGATGACCGAGTCCGACGGGTCGCGTTCGACCTTCACCCGGAGCGCGCCGGTGCCGTTGAGGGTGCCGGCGAACACCTCGTCACCCGCCTCCTTCGCCACCGGCAGCGGCTCGCCGGTGATGGTGGCCTGGTCGACGTCGCTCGCCCCGTCCAGTACCCGCCCGTCGGCGCCGATGCGCTCCCCGGGCCGCACCAAAACCGTGTCGCCCACGCGCAACTGCTCGGTGGGCACCGTCTCCTCCCCGCCGTCGTCGGCGAGGCGCGTGGCGGTGGCCGGGGCGAGGTCGAGGAGGCCGTGTACGGAGTCGGCGGTGCGGGCGGTGGCGATGGCCTCCAGCGCGCCGGAGGTGGCGAAGATGACGATCAGCAGCGCGCCGTCCAGCACCTGTCCGATGGCTGCCGCGCCGAGTGCGGCGACGACCATGAGCAGGTCGACGTCGAGGGTCTTCTGCCTGAGCGCCTGAAGGCCCGCCCAGCCGGGCTCCCAGCCGCCCGTCACGTACACCAGCGCGAACAGCGGACCCCATGCCCACCCCGGCGTCCCCAGCAGATACAGCGGCAGCCCGACCAGGAACAGCACCAGCGCGGCCGCCGCCCAGCGGGCCTCGGGCAGGGCGAAGATCCGCGTACGGCGCCTGGGCGCCACCGCGTCGCGGGCGGCGCCGGGGGCCTGGGCGGGGCGGGTGAGAGTGGACGACATCGCGGCAGTGGTCCTTACGCGGGCGGGGGGAATGGCATCCGACGGCACTACCGTAACAGGAATAGATGAACAACAATTCATGCATTCATCGGGCCGTACGATGGCCGCATGGGTCATGGAGCCGCATCCCCCGCCAGCGCAGTCCCCCGTGCGCGCCTGGACGCGGCCGGTGCCGCCAAGGTGGCCACGACCCTGCAGGCCCTGGCCACCCCCTCCCGGCTGCTGATCCTCGCCCGGCTGCGCGAGGGTCCCCTCGCGGCCACCGAACTGGCCGCCGAGGTCGGCATGGAGCAGTCAGCCTGCTCCCACCAGCTCCGCCTGCTGCGCAACCTCGGCCTGGTGACCGGCACCCGCAAGGGGCGCTCCGTGGTGTACGCCCTCTACGACAACCACGTCGCCGAACTCCTCGACCAGGCCCTCTACCACGTGGAGCACCTTCGCCTGGGCCTGAGCGACACCCCGGCCGGGGCGGCGGAGTCCGCGCCTGGGGCGGTGGTGGCCGACTGATCGGGGCGGTCGAGCAGACCGCCACCGGCGTTCCGCTGGTGTACACGTACGTCCTGGACCCGGCTACCAGGGCGTATCGGGACGGAGACGTGTTCACCGGCGTGGTGAAGGTCGCGGCTCCGTTCCCGGTGGAGATCGGCCTCGGCCAGATCTAGCCTCTCCAGCGCGCCCCGCGGCGCTCAGGGCCCGCTCTGCCGCTCGGTGCAGGCGACGCACCGTTCGGCGTGTGGCATGGCCATCACCCGTTCCCGGCCGATGGGGGCGCCGCAGGTGGCGCAGGTGCCGAAGGTGCCGTCCTGGATGCGGGTGAGCGCGGCGAGGGTCCGGTCCAGGAGGGCGGTGGCGGTGTCGGTGCGGGTGTGCAGCTCCTCGATGGCGAGGGTGGTCGCGCCGGCGTCCGCGGCGTCCAGGACGCAGTCGCCGCGGACGGCCGACTCGGTGTCCCGTGCGGCGGCGATCTCCGCGCGGAGGCGGTCCCGCTGGTCGGACAGCTTGGCGGCCGCTTCCTCGAGATCGTGTGGTCCCAGTGGGCTTTCGCGCGGGGGTGTGCCGTTCATCGCCTGGCCGATCCCGCCGTCAGCCGGCCACGAGGGAGTCGTCCTCGACGCGGGCGCCGGGGAGCCGGTGCCGGGCGGCGATGAGGGCGGCGTCCACGTCCCGGGTCCCGGTGGAGATGCACAGGGTGTAGGCGACGTCGTCCATGCGCTGCCGCACTTCGGGGCTGCCCTGGTCGGCGTTGAGCGCTTGCAGGGCTTCGTACTGCTGGACGAGGTTGCGCAGGACCGCCGGGTGTGCCATCAGCATGGGGCCTCCTTTGACCGCGGAATCGCGAAGCGCGGAATCGGTACAGCTGTCAGCGGAAGCTCGGATACCCGCCCGGCGAAGGCGTATGCCCTTGCGTCATATGAGACCTGTGTGGTGTTAGAGCCGGGGAATGGCGGGGACACGAAGCGTGGTGCCCACGGGCCGTGGGCACCACGGACACGGCAGGCAACCGAAGGGCAGGGAAGAGGGATAACCATGCCCGCAGGATCCAGCAGCAAGCGTGAACGACAGTACGAGCACATCAAGGAAGGCGCGGAGAAGCGAGGCACGTCCGAGGGCCGCGCCAAGGAGATCGCGGCGCGCACCGTCAACAAGGAACGCGCCCGCGCCGGGGAGTCGAAGTCCGCGAGCAAGAGCTCGACCCGGGACCGGAAGTCCGCGCCGCAGCGTGGCGGCGAGCGCTCGGGCGGCGGCGGCCCGAAGGGGCCGACGCGTGATCAGCTGTACAACGAGGCGAAGCAGCGCGGCATCGAGGGCCGCTCGCACATGACCAAGGACGAGCTGGCCAAGGCCCTGGGCCGCTGACCGTACGCGCCGCGCCGCCGCAGGCTCTCGGGCGGCCGGCGCCGCTCACACGGGGTCCGCCGAGCGGCCGTCGCGCTCCATCCGGACGGTGAACGGCTCCCCGGCGGCGGGGCCCGGGACGGTCAGGGTGAGCCTGGTCAGTCGCTCTCCCCACGACTCGCGCAGCAGCGGGTCGTCGAGGCGGCGGTGTTCGAGGGACGCGGTGGCGCGGTTCGGGTCCCAGCTGATCGACAACGAGTGTCCGTCGGCGGTCACCCGCGCCCGTCCCTCGGCCAGTTCGACGTCTTCCACGTCGCCCGCCAGGACGTGCCGCAGCAGTACGGGGGCGGCGAGGTCGGGCGTCCAGCGGTCCTCGATGAGGACGTGCGCCGGGGAGTTCGCCGTGGCGCGTACCAGCCGCAGGGAGCGGCGCCAGGTCCGCAGCAGGCCCGCCGGGTACGCGCCGGCGAGTTCGGCGTGCAGGGCGGCAGCGGCGGGGGTGAGGTCGACCCGTACGTCGTCCGCTCGGTGGCCGGGGCCCGGTTGTTGCGCGGCGCCGGGCTCGGGGACGTTGTGCCAGGCGCTCTGGAGGGGCCACGCCTGATAGCGGCCGGGGCCGAAGCTGGCCGCGGTGTACGTCGGCTGGCCGACGTCGACGACCAGGGGGCGGCCGTCCAGGGCGACCCAGTACGAGCCCACGTCGAGGTGGTTGTGCCGCTCGCCGTTGTGGCCCGCCTTCGCCGCCAGGGTCAGACCCGCGGCCGTGCCCGCCGTCTCCCTGGCGACGAGCACCTGCACGCGGGGCAGCCAGGTCTCCCGTGCCGCCCAGGGCGCGGGGCCGTCGTCCGCATCGGCGGTGGTGGCCAGGGCGCGGCGCCACCGGGGGTCGCGGAGTCCGGCCAGTGCCCGGCCGAGGCCCGCTCGCGGGCGTACGGCAGGACCTCCGCGCGCGCATGCCAGGGCGTGCGCGCGGACGTCGGGGTCGGCCAGTCGCTCGCCCCATTGGAAGAGCACATGCCAGGGCTGGTCGGGCCACAGACGGGCGGGGGCGTCACCGGCGTTGACGTACCAGTGCCCGGCGAGGTGCATACGGTGCGGGAACTTGCTGAGCGGACCGAATACGGGCAGGTCGCGGGCGTCGAGCGCGGCGCCGCCCGCGTCGGCGAGCAGGTCGAGGGCTTCCAGCAGCCGGCCGGCGCCCTGCCACCAGTAGGCGACGCCCTCGTCGATGCCGCCGTCGTCGGGGAGCACCGCGAGGTAGTGGTCCAGGCCCTCGACGACGAGCCGTACGAGCCGCGCCCGCCGTTCCTCGTCTTCGGTCAGCAGGAGGGCCGCGGCGAGCACCGCGCCATGAATCCAGGGGTTCCAGTTGTGGGCGTCCCCGTCGAGGCCGATCCAGTGCCAGTCCCGGGTGCGCTCGAACGGCGTCAGCACCCGCAGGTCCACCTCGCGCCGTAGCCGCCTGCGCAGGCCGGGGACCCGGGTGTCCAGATGCGGGCCCAGGACGTGATCGGCCCAGGCCAGCAGGGATGCCACCTCGGCGGCCCCCAGGTCGAGGAACGGCTCGTCCGGGTCCGGCAGCACCTCACCGCGGGCCTTGGCGAAGCGGTCGTGCGGGGCCCAGCACCACGTACTGGTCTCGGCCAGGGCCATCAGCGCGTCGGCCGCGGCGTCCAGATACGGCGCGGCCCCGGGCGGGGCGTCGGCCGGCGCCACCTCGCCGGTGAGCGTGGCGGCGAGCACGAACAGGGTGGCGCGCTCGCGCAGCCGCCTGGCGGAGTCCTCGTACGCGGTCCGCACCCCGTCACGGAACGTCCGCGCCCAGTCCGACGCGGTCAGCACGGGTGCGGTTTGGCGGAGTTCGGCCGCGGCCTCGTCCAGCAGCCCCTCGCGCGTGGTGGCGTCCACCGCCTCCCACACCGGGCGCGCGGTGACGGCGGGGACGGGCAGCCGGGCGGGGGCGTCCCGCAGGAGCCCGACCAGCGGATCAGGGCCGGAGGAGGGGCCGGAGACGGAGCCGGAGGAGGAGTCGGAGACCGGGCCGGAGGTGGGGTGCAGGGCCGGGCCCAGTCGGCTCCGGAGGGAGCGGTACGCGGGGGAAACCAGCTCTACCAGGCCCATCATCTCTCCTGATCGATTCTGTTCGAAATCGTTGACTCGGAACTATGCCACGGGATGAGGTGGCATCCACCACCACCCACCCACCTTCGGAGGAAGCCGTGTCGCCTGACGAGGACCGGGACCTGGCCCCGTACACCGGCTGGACCAGGGCGCACTGGACCGCGCTCGCCGACCGGATGCTCGCCGCCACCCAGCCGTACGCCTCCCCGGCGGGAGCCCGGATCGACCTGCCCGGTCCCGCGAGCGCGAACGGCGCGGTCTCCGACGGCCTGGAGGGCTTCGCCCGCACCTTCCTGCTCGCCGGCTTCCGCGTCGCGGGGGAGCGGGGCGCGGACCCCGGCGGGCTGCTGGAGCGGTACGCGCGCGGCCTGGCGGCGGGCACCGACCCGCGTTCGCCCGAGGCCTGGCCCCGCCCCGACCAGCTCGGCCAGGCCAAGGTCGAGGCCGCCTCCATCGCCCTGGTCCTGCAGCTGACCAAGCCGTGGCTGTGGGACCGGCTCGACGACGGGGTGCGCGAGCGGGTCATCGACTGGCTGGGGACCGTCATCGGGCAGCCCTATCCGCCCATCAACTGGGTCTGGTTCAGGATCGTCGTCGAGTCGTTCCTGCGGGAGGCCGGCGGGCCGTGGTCGGCCGGCGACATCGAGGAGGACCTGGCCGTCCACGCCTCGCTGCGCCGGGCGGGCGGCTGGCTCAGCGACGGGCAGGAACGGGCCTTCGACCACTACACGGGCTGGGCGCTGCACCTGTACCCGCTGCTGTGGACCCGCCTGTTCGACGTCACCGGCACCCTGTGCCCGCCCGCACTCCGGGAGACCTGGGCCGCGGACCTCGCGCGCTACCTCGACGACGCGGTGCGCCTGGTCGGCGCGGACGGCTCCCCGCTGCTGCAAGGGCGCAGCCTCGCCTACCGCTTCGCCGCCGCCGCGCCCTTCTGGGTCGGCGCGGTCACCGGGGCGGGCGGGCAACCGGCAGGGCTGGTACGCCGGGTGACCAGCGGCATCGTCCGGCACTTCGCCGACCGGGGAGTCCCGGACGGGGACGGACTGCTGGGCCTCGGCTGGTACGCCGCCTGGCCGATGATGCGGCAGTCCTACTCCGGGCCCGGCTCGCCGTACTGGGCGGTCAAGGGCATGCTCGGCCTGATGCTCCCCGAGGACCACCCGGTGTGGACGGAACCGGAACTCCCGCTGCCGGTGGAGACCGGGGACGTCGCACGGATCGTCGAGGCCCCCGGCTGGCTGGTCTCCGCGCGCCGCCGCGATGGCATCGCGGTGGTGCTCAACCACGGCACCGACCACGCACGCCCCGGCGACACCAGCGCGGACTCACCCCTGTACGCGCGGCTCGGCTACTCCACCGCCACCGTGCCCCCGCTGACCGCCGGGGCGGCGGCCGATCCGGTCGACAACGCGGTCGTACTGCTCGACGACGCCGGCCGGGCCAGCCACCGCACCGGGTTCGAGACCCTGTTCGCCCGCGAGCTTCCCGGCGGGGTGCTCGCCGCCGCGTCCCGGGGGCCGGTGCGCTGGGTCGACAGCAGCGCCGACGACTCGCCCGACCACGGCTCCGGCCGGACCGGGCCGACGACGCCGGGGCCCGTGATCACCGTGGCCTCGGTGCTGCGCGCGGGGGTTGAGGTCCGGCTCGTCAGGGTGGACGCGCCGGAGTCGGGGTCCGGGCCGGGGTCCGAGTCGGGGGCGGGCCGGGCCTGGGACCGGGTGCGGATGGGCGGTTGGCCGGTCGCGGCCGACACCCCGCCCGAGACCCGGGTGGGCACCGGCCCCGCGGGCGACGGGCCGTACGCGGAAGCGCTGTACGCCGAAGCGGGCACCGCGTCCCCGCGCTCGTCCCCGCGTTCGCCGCTGCGTTCGTCGATGCGCGGGCTGCGGGGTCTGCACCGCGGCGGAGTCGCCACCGGGAAGGACGACAGCCCGCTGGGCGCCCGGACCGCGACGCCGTGGCTGGCCACGGACGGTGTGCCGTACGGCGAAGTGCTCGCGGCCGTGGTCACCCTCGACGGTGGCGGCCACGGCGGTGGCGGCCACGGCGGCCCGGACGGTCCCGATCCCGCCGTCTCCGTCCACCCGGGGCCCGGCGGTGGCCACCGCGCCCGGCTGACCTGGCCGGACGGCCTCACCACCGAGGTCGAGCTGCCCTCCGGCCGCACCGTCACAGGGCCCGCGCCCGCTTGACCGACGAGTCGCGGAGGATCAGCTCCGGCAGGATGGCGACGCGCTGCGCCGGGCGGCGCTTGCCCTCCATGAGCCTGGACACCATCATCTCGACCGCGACCCGGCCGACGCGGGCCTTGGGCGGGCGGACGGCCGTCATCGCCGGCTCCGCGAGATGGGCCACCTCGTCGTCGTAGCTGACCAGAGCCATGTCGTCGGGGATGGAGAGCCCCCGCTCGGCGAGGTACTGGGCGACCGACATCGCGTCCGGGTCGCTGTGCACGATCAGCGCGGTGATCCGGGACGCTCGGCACCGGTCCAGGATGCCCTTGATGATCTGCCGGTGGCCCGGCTGGTCGAGGGCCACGCTTTCGCGGACCACCAACTCGCTGGGCAGATCGAGCTCCGTGCACGCCTTCAGCCAGCCCTGGGCGAGGTGGGTCGAGTGCGGGCTGCCCTTGGACAGCACCAGACCGATCCGGCGGTGGCCGTGCTCGTGGAGGTGGCGTACGGCCATCTCCATGCCGAGCGCGTGGTCGCTGCGCACCCACTCCAGCTGGCGCGGGGTCGGTGCCCACTGCGAGGTCTGCCGCTCCACGAGGATGGTCGGCACCGGCAGGTTGGCGATCCATTCGATCATCTCGTCGACGCCGTTGCCCTCGAGGTTGGGTGCCAGCAGCAGTCCTTGGACCTGCTTGGCCTCGATCAGCCGGCTGATCTGGCGGCGGTCCTCGGCCTGGTCGTACGTCGACCCGCGCAGCTGGAGCTGGACGCCGAGCCCGGCGGCCGCTGTGCGCGCGCCGCTGACGATCGACGGCCAGTAGAAGTCCAGGGAGGGCACGACCATGCCGATCGTGAAGGGCACGGGCGTGGGGCGGGGCCGGCGGACCGGGGCCTGGTCGAGCTCGGTCGGCAGGGTGGCGCCGCCGTGCACCTTGGTGAGCAGACCGCGGGCGGCCAGGGCGGTGATGTCGCGCCGTACGGTCAGTTCGCTGACGTCGAGCAGCCGGGCGAGGTCACGGACCCGCACGGTGCCGTGCCGGCGCAACTCGTCCATCAGCCGTTCCCTGCGCTGAAGGGCGAAAGGTCGGTCTGCGCTCATCGGGCCCCCTTGGTCGACGGCCTGATGGCCTGTTCGAGTCTGAACGAATTGCTTCGATTGTGTTCGCTCTATGGCGAGCGTGTGCTGCTGACCACTATCCCTGTTCCAACGTGTTCGACAAGTTCCCCTGTGTTCCACGCAACACGGTATTTAGCGGGAAATAACGACCTCGCGTCAGATGGCAACGGTGCCGGTCCCCCGCCGGCCTAGGGAAGGACTCGACGCCCGTGCAGGCGAAACCCCAAGCGCTGGTCGTCATGGACAGGCAGAGCTTCGACGCGCACTTCGACTCCGCCCGGCTCGCGCGTCTGGCGGAGCTGGTGACCCTGGGCGACCCGGTCTGGGCCGACGACCTCGACGATCCGGCGGTGCGGGCGCGCCTGGCGGAGGTGGAGGTCATGCTCACGTCCTGGGGCGCGCCCAAGCTGACGCCGGAGCGGGTCGCCGCGGCCCCCGCGCTGCGGGCGGTGCTGCACTGCGCCGGCAGTGTGCGGGGCCTGGTGGGTGAGGAGGTGTGGCGCCGCGGAATCCGGGTGACCAGCGGCGCGGACTCCAACGCGATCCCCGTCGCTGAGTACACCCTGGCGGCCATCATCTTCGCCGGCAAGAAGGCCCCGTTCCTGGCCGCCGACGAGGAACGCGCCTACCAGGGCTGGGGCACGGTGACGGGGTACGGCGACCTGTCCAACTTCGGCCGGACGGTGGGGATCGTCGGCTTCTCGCGGATCGGCCGCAGGGTGGTCGATCTGCTCAAGATCCTCGGGGACACCACCTGCCTGGTCGCGGACCCGTATGCGGACGCGGAGGAGGTGAAGCGCGCCGGCGCCACGCTGGTCCCGCTGGAGGAACTGCTTCCGCGCGTCGATGTGCTGTCGCTGCACGCTCCCGAGCTGCGCGAGACCCGCCATCTGATCGGCGCCGACCAGCTCGGTCTGCTCCGCGATCACGCGACCGTGATCAACACGGCGCGCGGCAGCCTCATCGACTCCGACGCGCTCGCCGCCGAATGCGCCTCCGGCCGCCTCTTCGCCATCCTCGACGTCACCGACCCCGAGCCCCTGCCCGTCGACTCGCCACTGAGACACCAGGCCAGCGTGATGATCACCCCGCATATCGCGGGCTCGCTCGGCACGGAGATCGGGCGCCTCACCGACCACGCCATGGACGAGCTGGCCCGGTGGACCGCGCGCGAACCCCTGCAGTCCGAGATCACGGCGGAGGCGCTGGCGCTCGGCCTGAGCGCCTGAGTCCCGTCGCCCCGCTCGCCCCACCAGGACTCTTCGCATCACCACCCCCCCCGCGCCACGTACCCCCGCAACGCACCCCCCGCAACGCACCTCCCGCAACGCACCTCCCGCAACACATCCCTCATCACAAGGAGCCGCTCCCGTGATACGCACCCTCAAAGGTCCCGTCAGAGGCCTGACCGCGGCCGTCGCGCTGTCCCTGCTCACCGTCGGCTGCGGCAGCGACGAAGGCAGCGGCAAGACTGCCGACGGCAAGACCATCGTCAAGGTCGCGGTGTGGGACTACGAGAAGACCCCCGAGTTCAAGGCGCTGATCGACGGATTCGAGGCCGAGAACAAGGACATCGACGTGCAGCCGGTCGACATCCTCTCCGCTGACTACTCCAACAAGGTCACCACCATGCTCTCCGGCGGTGACAACACCGACGTGCTGACCATGAAGAACGTCACCGACTACGCCCGCTACGGCACCCGCGGCCAGCTCCAGTCGCTCACCACCGACGTCAACAAGCTGGACAAGGCCAAGTACTCGGGCCTCGACGCCTTCGACCTCAAGGGCGACTACTACGCCGTGCCGTACCGGCAGGACTTCTGGGTGCTCTTCTACAACAAGGACCTCCTCAAGAAGAGCGACGCGGACCTGTCCAAACTCACCTGGTCCGACTACGCCGAGCTGGCCAAGAAGCTCACCACCGGTTCGGGCTCGTCCAAGGTCTACGGCACCTACCACCAGACCTGGCGCTCGGTGGTGCAGGCGATCGCCGCCGCGCAGACCGGCGGGGACCAGCTGAGCGGCGACTACGGGTTCTTCAAGAAGCAGTACGAGATGGCCCTGGACCTGCAGAAGGCCGGAGCCGTGATGCCGTTCGCCACGGCCAAGACCCAGCAGACCACCTACGACGCGATGTTCTCCACCCGTAAGACCGAGATGGTGCCGATGGGCACCTGGCTCGCGGCCCGTCTGCTGCAGCTGAAGGCCGAGGGCAAGAACGACGTCGACTGGGGCATGGCACCGCTGCCGCAGACCAGTGCGAACGGCAAGACGGTCACCTTCGGCTCCCCGACCGCGTTCGCCGTGAACAAGAAGGCCAGGAACTCCGAGGCGGCCAAGAAGTTCGTGCTGTGGGCTTCCGGCCCGAAGGGAGCGGCCGCGATCGCCAAGGTCGGCGTCGTGCCGTCCTACACGGATGACGCGGTGATGAAGAACTTCTTCGGCGTCAAGGGCATGCCGAACGACGATCTGTCCAAGAAGGCCATGAGCCCGGACACCGTCAAGCTGGAGATGCCGGTCAGCCCGAAGTCCTCCGACATCGACCAGATCCTCAAGGAGGAGCACGAGCTGGTGATGTCCGGTGAGAAGTCCGTCGACAAGGGCATCCAGGAGATGGAATCCCGTGTGAAGTCCGAAGTCGAATGAGCGAGATCTCCGGCGCCACGGCCCTCGACAAGGCCCTCGACAAGACCTCCGGAGCAACGGCCCTCGGCCGGGCCTCCGGGGGTACGGGCCGCGGCAAGACCTCCCACACCGCGGCCCTCAAGCGGCGCCGCCGGCGCAACGCGCTGGTGGGCTGGACCTTCATCCTGCCGAACCTGCTGGGCTTCGCCGCCCTGACCCTGGTCCCGGTGGTCGCCACACTGCTGCTGTCGTTCACCGACTGGAACTCGTACAACACGCCCCAGTGGATCGGGTTCGACAACTTCCGCCGGATGTGGGACAACGACAACTTCTGGACGGCCCTGACCAACACCTCCTGGTACGCGGCCGGGCACATCCCGCTCACCATGGCGGCCTCCCTGGGCCTTGCGGTGCTGCTCAACCAGAAGCTGCGCGGTGTCGCCTTCTTCCGCACGGCCTTCTTCTTCCCCTACATCACCTCGCTCGTCGCGGTGGCCGTGGTGTGGAACATGCTGTTCAGCCCGGACGCCGGTCCGGTGAACCAGCTGCTGAAGGCCGTGGGGATGGCCCATCCGCCGGGGTGGACCACCGACACCGACTGGGCGCTGCCCGCGGTGATCATCACCAGTGTGTGGCGGGACATGGGCTACTACATGGTGCTGTACCTGGCGGGGCTCCAGGCCATTCCGGCGGAGCTGTACGAGGCCGCCAGGGTGGACGGGGCCGGGGCGTGGAAGCGGTTCTGGCACGTCACGGTGCCGTCCCTGCGGCCGACGACCTTCTTCGTGCTGGTCATGCTGACGGTCTCCAGCTTCAAGGTCTTCGACCTCGTCCAGGTCATGACCGAGGGCGGCCCCGGCCGCTCGACGCTGGTGCTGTCACAGCTCATCTTCAGGGAGGGCATCACCCAGGGCCGGTTCGGCTACTCCTCGGCCATCTCCCTGGTGTTGTTCGTCATCGTCCTGATCATCACGGTGACCCAGTTCCGATTCCAGCGGAGGAACGAGCGATGAAGACGACGACCGTGCTGCCGAAGGGCAGCTCGACGGCCGAGTCGTCGCGATCGAGCGGCCGCGCCACCGCTCCCGCCGGGCCCCGTCGCCGGGGCCCGGCGGGGCCGGGCGGGCCGGGGCGGATCGTCGGCCGGGCCCTGCTGTACGTGGTGCTGACGGTGCTGTCGGCCGCGGTCCTGGTGCCGTTCGTATGGATGCTGGTGTCCTCGCTGAAGCAGGACACCGAGGTCTTCACGGTCCCGATCCAGTGGATTCCGAAGTCCTTCCGCTGGGAGAACTTCTCCGACATCTGGACCGCGATCCCGCTGTGGACCTACATGGGGAACTCGCTGTTCCTCAGCGTCGTCATCACCGCACTTCAGGTCCTGACCGGGAGCTTCGCCGCCTACGGCTTCGCCAAGATGCGGTTCCCCGGGCGCGACGCCGTCTTTCTCGCCTACATCGCCACCATCGCGGTGCCGTGGCAGGCGTACATGGTGCCGCAGTACATCATGATGCAGAAGCTGGGCCTGGTGAACACGCACCTGTCGCTGATCCTGCTGCAGGCGTTCGGCGCGTTCGGTGTCTTCCTGATGCGCCAGTTCTACCTGACCATCCCGGACGAGCTCAGCGAGGCCGCCCGGCTGGACGGGCTGACCGAGTACGGCATCTGGGCGCGGATCGTGCTGCCGCTGTCGAAGCCCGCACTGGCCAGCCTGGCCCTGCTGACCTTCGTCAACACCTGGAACGACTACATGGGTCCGTTCATCTATCTGACGGACAACAACCTGTGGACCGTACAGCTCGGCCTGCGGTCGTTCGTGGGCATGTACAGCTCCCAGTACGCGATGATCATGACCGGCTCGGTGCTGTCCGTGCTGCCGATCCTGGTGGTCTTCCTGCTCGGTCAGCGGTACTTCGTCCAGGGCATCTCCACCAGCGGGATGAAGTGAGGTGACGGCGATGAGTACACCGGGCACACCGAGCACACCGGTGAGCGGCCGCAGGCTCCGGCTGAACGTCGGCCACGACTCATGGGACCTCATCTGGTCCCATGTCCACCGGGTCCTGGTGGTCAACCTCGGAGTGGCGGTCACCAACCTGCCGCTGCTGCTGGCCCTGGCCGCCGAGCACCAGCCCTGGCGGTACCCGGTCTTCTTCGGCCTGCTGTCGCTCGGGGCCGGCCCCTCCCTCGCCGCGGTGTTCGCCTACCTGGGGCGCACCGCCGACGACGAGCGGGCGCCGGTGGCCGACCTGTTCCGCGGCTACCGGCGCCTGTTCACCCGGGCGCTCCTCGGCTGGACCCCCTTCGTCCTGCTGGTCGCCGTGGCGGCCGCCGACCTGGCCGCCCTCTGGGGCTCCTCACTCGGGCCGGCTCTCGCGCCGCTGCTGCTCGTGGTGATCGTCCTCGCCCTGAGCTCCGGAGTCGTCGCCATGGCCGGCCTGGCCGAGGACCCCCGCGCCGTGCGGCACACCCTCCTGGCGGCCTGCTACGCCTCGGTGCGCCGCTGGCCGCTCGCGCTGCTGAACCTCGCCCTGCTGGCCGTCTCCCTGGCACTGGTCAACCAGGCCCCGCTGCTGGGCCTTGCCGTGGTGCCAGGCTGCGCGCTGTTCGTCGTATGGCGCGACTGCGGCGCCATGCTGGAGTCGGTGCCCGGCGCGGGCGCGCAGCCGGACGACGCGGCACACCTCGCCGAGCAGGCCTTCGCTAGCACTCGATGACGTTCACCGCGAGCCCGCCCTGCCTCGCGCCACGGGACGGCGATGCGGTTGATCCGCGACGGCGACCTGGACGGCTTGGGCATCACTCGGCCAGGTCGCCCATCCACACCCTCCGGCCCATTTCGTCCAGCTCCGCCTTCCACCGGGCGCACTCGGGCATCGCCCGGCGCAGCAGCCGCCAGTATTCCGGCCCATGCCCCGCGATCCGGGCGTGCGCCAGCTCGTGTGCGATCACGTAGTCGACGAGATGGAAGGGAAGCTGGAAAGTGGCCCAGTGAAGCGCGACGCGGCCGTCCGTGCCACGGCCGGATCGGTAGGTGCCCCAGCGGCGCCCCACATCCCGCACCTCGACATGGGGCTCGCGCACATCCATACGGGCCGCCCACGGCTGAAGCCGTCCCTGAACCCAGCGCAGACCGGCCCTGGTGTACCAGTCGGCGATCGCCCGCCTGGCCCGCCGGGGGTCGGTGGCGTCGGACTGGTCCATGCGCAGCCGCCCGGCGACGAGCCGTACGGGCGCTCCCGGCTCGTCCACGACGAGCAGCCGGTAGTCCCGGCCGAGATAACGGTGGATCTCCCCGTCGGCCAGCTTCCGGGTGGGATGCAGCGGCTGCCGTTCCTCGCGCAAGCGCAGTTTGCTGTCGATCCAGCCCCGGTTGCCGCGGACGAATTCCTGGGCCCGCTCCGGCGCGCACTCCTGCGGAACCCGCAGGGTCAGCGACCCGTCCCGCTCCACGGTCAGTCCGAGGCGGGAGCGGCGCGCGCTGACGCGTATCTCCAGCGCCAAACCGTCCACCGACAGCGTCTGCCCGTCGGTGAGGCAGGCGCTGTCAGTGAGAGAGGAGGACCTTGCGTCGGGCACGGCCGCCTATTCTGCCCGACCCTCCGCGCGAAAGATCTCCAGGTGGTCCTGTGCAAAGCCCGCCAGTGAGTTCGACAGATCGCGCAGCGGCCCGATCCCCCCTTGCCGGGGTTTGAGACCTGCGCGGCGCAGCCGCTGCCAGAGGTGGCCCTGCAACTCCGTCACGTCCCGGTCGCTTCCCGTGTACGAGGCGAACCCCACCCGCTTGACGATCTCCGCGTACACCTCCTGGGTCAGCGTGCGCAGAAAGTCCGTATCCGGTACAGCGAAGGAGGGGTGCTCGGCGAGACGGTCGCCCAGCTGGGCGTAGAGCCGCTGCTCCATCGGCGACAGGTCGGCGACCTCCGAGTCGGGCTCCTCCGCCTTACGGGCCCGGTCGATCAGCGGGCCGACCTTCTCTTTGATCTTGTCCCAGCGGCCGTCGAACTCGCGCAGCACCTCCTCCAGCTCCTCCGACAGCTTCCGGTACACGGGCCGGTCGTCCCGCTGTGTGCGCTCCTCGAGGTGGTAGCGCAGCGCCTGCACCTGCTCAGCGGCGGACTCCCGGATATCCGGGATACGGTCCACGATCTCGTCGAAGTCGGTCGCGAGGATGGACACCGGAGCTATGGTCTGCTCGATCTCGGGCAGCTCCAGATGGTCGGCGATCAGCGCACGCACCTTGCGCCCGTAGCCACGAAGCGAGAAGTCGCCTCCCGGGGCGTCGCGGTAGTGCCGCCGTACGCGCTTTTGCAGCAGCGTCCAGACCTGCGCCTTCGGCACCTGCTTCAGCGCGTCCTCGTGCGGCAGGGCGCGGTCCAGTGCGCCCATGAACTTCTTCAGAAAGCGGTCGAAGGTGGCCCGCTGCTCCTCGTCGTGGAGGGTGAGCATGGCCTGAGAGATACGGCCGGGCGTGGAGAGGTCGTCGATGTCCAGCTCGTCCAGGAACACCTCGACCAGATCCGCCGCCTCCTCCAGAGCGGGCAGCTCGTCGGCCATGCTCGTCGCGCCGAGTGCCGGCGGCGCGCCCTGGTAGGCGGCGAGGGTGACGGCGAGGTTGTTCAGCACGCCGTAGTAGTCCACGACGCGCCCTTCGTCCTTGCCGGGGGCCGGACGGTTGACGCGGGCCACAGCTTGCAGCAGCTCCGCGTCCTGGATGGGCCGGTCCAGATACAGCACCTGCTCGATGGGCGCGTCGAAGCCGGTGAGCAGCATCGACTTCACGATCAGGAACGCGATCGGAAGCTTCTCCGGGGCGGCGTGCGCGAGCGGGGTGTGGCCGCTCCACGGATTGAGGCCGCCCGCCGGCACGAGGGCGGGATCGGGCTTCGGATCCTCGTGAATGGTCTCCCACGGGTTGTCGGGCGGCAGGTTGGGGAACGGCTCCAGGAACCTCTCGACGTGGTCGTCCTGCTTGTTCTTGTCCGTCCACTCCCGCCACAGGCCCGACTTCACCTCATCGCCCGCCGAGATCACCGGGACGAAGTCGATACGGCGCAGCAGATCCTGGTAGTGCCAGGCACGGAGCAGCAGCAACTCGTCCCGGGTGTACTCCGTGGGACTCTTCCCCCGCAGGGCCTCCCGGACCTCCGGGCCGAACTCGGTGCGAACCCGGGTGAGGAGCTCTGCGCGTACGTCACGCAGTGCGTGCCGGTAGAGCACAGCGGCCCGGCGGCTGACCGCGGCGACCTGGGCCTTGAAACCGAAGCCCATCGCGCCCAGCACATAGTGGTGGAGCATGTCCTTCGCCTTTGCCCGGATCATGGACGTGGACTCGGAGACGTCACGGGGGGTGGGCTTCGAGTTCTGACGGACCTTGTCCTGGGCGGTTTTCTCAAGGGAGGCGATCAGGTCCTCGAACGTGGCGTCCATCTTCTGCCCGTCACGGACGCGCGCCGGTCCGGTGCGTCCCTCGTACCGGATGGGCACGACGACCTGGTCCCGCTCTGCCTCGCGCATCCGGTACTCGTCGAGAAACCCTCCACCCGGCTCCAGACCGAAGATCCGACCCGTGTCGGTCAGCTTTCCCTTCATGATCGGTGTGCCGGTGAAGCCGATGCGGGCGGCGTTCGGCAGCGCGTCGCGCAGGCATGCGTGCAGCACCGAGGTGTGCGAGCGGTGCGCCTCGTCCACCAGCACCAGGACCCGGGTCGAGTCACTGCACTCCCGGAACTCGCGCCGCGCGGCACGCGTCGTCTCCTCATCCGGTGTCGGGTCCGCCACCTCCTCCGGGCTCGCGCCGGCGGCGACGCGGGCCCGGCCGCGTTCGAAGTCCTCCTCAAGCACCCGGCCGTCACCCCGCGAGTCACCGAGGCCGGGAATGCTTCCCAGGTACTTCTGGATCATCGCGAAGATCACCGCACGCCCGCCGTCCCGCCCCGCGCGCTCCAGCCGCCCCTCCAGGTCGGCCTGCGAGGTGGCCACGCCGATGTCGCTGCCGCTGACCCGGACCGCGGCCGACAGCTGGTCCTGGAGCTGGGTGCGGTCGGTGACGACGAGGAGGGTGAACCTGTTCAGCTCCGGATCGAGGCTCATGTGCAGCCGTCGTGAGAGGAACGCCATGGTCAGACTCTTGCCGGAGCCCTGGGTATGCCAGACGACGCCTCCGCGCTCGTCGTCCTCCGCGCCCGCGTCGAGCCGGGTCCTGCCGGTCCGCAACTTGTGGACCATCTTCTCCACGGCCCGGTACTGCTGGTGGCGGCAGACCGCCTTGACCGTCTTCGCGGGCTCGCCCTCCTTGACCTTGAGCGGGAGCTCGAAGACGTAGTGCCGGATGATGTTGAGCAGGTTCTCTGGCTTGAGCACGACGCCGATCAGCTTGTGCTGCTCGGTCAGCTCGGCCCCCGGCTCCAGCAGCCGCCGGCCGTCCGCCGTACGCCGCTCCTCCAGTTCACGCCGCAGCTCCCGAGCGTCGCGGTAGTCGGGCGTGACGCTGCGCCACGGCGCGTAGTGCGCCTCGTCGGAGGAGATCGTGCCGAGCGCGGCGGTGGTGCCGCAGGCGGCGATCAGCAGTTGGGCGGGCGCGAACAGCTCGGGGATGGCCCGGGGCTTGTCCCGGCCTTTCCGGCCGTCGTCGCTCAGCGGGTTTCCGGTGTACGCCCGCAGGTCCCGGACCGCCGAGCCGATGGGGTCCTTGATGTCGGGGCTCTTGCACTCGACGACGGCGACGGGGATGCCGTTGACGAAGAGGACGAGGTCGAGGACCTCCGGTTTCCCGTCCGCTGTGTGGACGCGGAGCTGGTCGACGACCAGGAATTCGTTGCGCTTGAGGTGTTCTGGGTCCTCGAAGTCCCAGTCGATGTAGTGGACCTTCTGATCGGTGCCCTTGTGGTGGATCTCGTGGCCCTTCACGAGAGTGCCGTGCAGGAGCAGATCGGTGGCCTGGCGGTTGGCGGCGAGCAACGGGCGCCCGGAGATGTTCCTGGCCGCCTGTCGCAGGTTCTCCTCGGCCCGGCGAGCCTGTGCGTCCCCCACCCAAGCGGCGTCGGTCTCCGCGAGGCGGTTGAGGCGGCGGAGGGCGGCATCCAGACGGCGAGGGAGGAACACGTCCTCGTACGAGCGGTCCTTGGAGGAGAGGTCGGGACCGTGGATGTGGGTCCACCCCATCGAGACGAGCTGGTCGATGAACGGCCGCTCGACCTCGTCCCGTTCGGTCTCTCTCCGTACCATGCGCCCGCGCCCCTTCGCCCGTCCGGCTGTGCCTGCCCGTGCTCGCTTGTGCCGCTACTCCATTGTGCGGCAGGGGGGTTGGGCTACGAGGGGAGGGAGGGGCGGCGTCGAGTCCGGTGCCTGTGTTTGCGGTGAGTATGGGACAACGACACGCCGTCGCCTCGGCGTGTCGTTGTCCCATACTCACCGCAAATCGTGGAGAGGGGCGTCGGTACGGGCGTCAGGTGGCCCGTTCCTCGGCGACGGGGCTACGGAGGGTGGAGGCATCGGCCAGCCACTCGACCCCGCCGCGCGCCGGCCGGAGGAAGGCGACACGGCTGCCGGTCATCCTGTGGTCGAAGCACAATTCGGCGGCGCTGTACACCGCTTGCACGACGCCAGTACGCCCGCTGGCGGGGTCGTACGCCACTTGGCCGAGGGCGGGCACGCGGCGGTCGGGGTGTGGGTGGGGGAGTCGGGGTCGGTTGTTCATGCGGTGCGCCCTTCGGACTGCCGGGGGATGTGGACGGCGTGGGTGGGGTGGCGGCGGCGCAGCACCTCGTAGTCGGTGGCTTTGCTGTAGTCCCCTGCCTGTTTGGCCTGTTCGCGCAGGGCTGCGTAGTGGCGGCAGGTGGGGCAGGTGTTGTTGCTCAACGGTCACTCTCTGGGGGGTGTGGGTGCGGCGTGGGTGCCTGGTGGCCGGGATATTCGTGCCGGTCGAGGTGGGCGCGGACTGCGGCGCTCAGCTGGTCGGCGAGTTGCCACAGCTCGTCGAGGGCGGTGGTGCTGGGTGACGGCTGGGTCTCCCGGTGTGTGGTGGGACGTGTTGACGTCTGCGCCGGCGTGACTGCGTTCATGACGGTGGCTGCTCCGTGTTCCGGGCCCTGATGTCCTGCGACGAGCCGCCGTGCGAGGTCTTCGGCAAGCGCTCCGCAGAAGAGTGCGTGCGGAGTCTCTGCTGCTGATGGCTGGGGTTGGGCTGTCGGAACCCAGCCGCGTCGGTGCGCCACTGCCTGCATCTCACGGGTCACTTGGTCCGTGACGCGGCGGAGGCCGTGGGGGGCTGTGGTCGTCGGTTCCGTGGGTTGCGTGGATTCGATGGGGTGTTCGGAGGGAAACACCATGGGGGGTTCTTTCTGACCTGGATGCTTCTTGCGAGGTTTAATCACTCTGTGTACTCCCAGCGTTGCGGTGAGGGACGGCGAGCAACAGGGGATTGAGCACACCAAGAGGCTTGGGGTGAGGGGAGAACCGCAGGTGAAAGAGGTCAAGGAAGGACAGGAGCCGTCGAGTGGGGCGGCCTTTTTCGGGGCCGAGGTGCGGATCTGGCGGCTACGGGCCGGGCTGAGTCAGCGGGAGTTGGGCTTGAAGGCCAACTACGGGCAGCAGTATGTGGCCAAGGTGGAGGCGGGTGAGCGGTTGGCGAGCCCTGAGTTCGCCGACGCGTGTGACCGGGTCTTCGGTACGCCGGGGACTTTCGCGCGACTCCGGAAGCGGGCCAGTCGGCATGGTTATCCGGAGTGGTTCGTGCCGTACGTGCAGTTGGAGCAGCAGGCGACGAGCATCCTGGACTACTCGGCGACGCTCATCATGGGGATGTTGCAGACGGAGGAATACGCGCGGGCGGTTTTCCGGGCCGTGCATCCCCGGGAGAGTGCGGACAAGATTGAGGCGATGATCGAGCGGCGGCTGCGGAGGCGGGAGGTCATGGAGAAGGACACGCCTCCGCTCCTGTGGTGTGTCCTTGACGAGTCCTGTCCGAGGCGCATGGTGGGTGGAGCGGGCGTGATGCGAGCGCAACTGGCGCATCTGGCCGAGGCAGCAGAATCACCGCACATCACCATCCAGATGTTGCCATTCTCGTCGGGAGCGCCAACGCGGCATATGCCGTTTACCCTGCTGAAGTTCGAAGACGAGCCCAGCCTTCTATACGTCGAGAATCCGGTCTCGGGACACGTGATCGACTCGCGGTCTGTCGTGGAGGGCAGCGAGGTGGCTTACGATCGGCTGCGAGCCGACGCGCTTTCCCCAGAGGCGTCAATTGCCATGATTCGTAATGTAATGGAGGAACTAACGGATGAGTAGCACACCTGACATCTCCTGCGCCGAATGGGTCAAGTCCAGTTACAGCGGTGGTAACGAAGGTCAGTGCGTGGAGTTCGCGCCCGGCATAGCCGCCACTGCCGGTGTCGTCCCTGTCAGAGATAGCAAGAACCCGGCAGGTCCGAGCCTTTTCTTCTCTCCGGAGGCGTGGGATTCGTTCACAGTTGCCGTGTGCAGCGGAGAGTGCCAGGCCGACTGAGTCTGAATATTTTTAGCCCCGCCTTTCACTCAAACGAAAGGCGGGGCTCTTTGTCTATTTCAATCCAGAGTCATGCGATGTTACTGAAGCGAACCCTGCCACTCAGAAGGTCGTCCGCCAATCCTTGCTTGACTGCTCTCAGCTTGGTCAGCTCGGCTTCCATGGATTTCTCGCGGGCTGTCACCGATTGGAGTACCGAGACAATTTGGTCTTGCTCTTCGGCAGGTGGGACTCGCAAAGAATATCCGGATAGATCAGATCGGTTGATCTTTGGGATCCCTGTTCGCCCAGAAGCGTTTTCCGCGTATTGTGAAAAATGTTCGCTCAGCAATACGGCGAAAATGAATTCTGGACGAACGCCCTCGTGGGGGCGGAGAGGATACATGTCTGCCGAGCAAATGCCTGTAAAGTCCGCCAAGGCGACTTTTCTGAGAGCTGGCCTGATCTTGCTAAGTACGACATCTCCTGGACGAACCGTATACTTTCCGCTTGAAGCTCCTTGTTTTTCTGCAGATTCTTTCTTGAGGATTTTGCCCGTCCCAGATTCTATGTGATCGGGTGCCAAAAGGATTTGATCACGATATGGGCTCTTGCGGGGATCAACTTGTCCGACTGGAAGTTGGACGATATCTGTAAGCCTCCGCACAGGCCAATTCTGGTCGAAGTTACCCGACATAACCCAGCTCCTCCAGGAACCCGTCCAGCCGCTTCGCGGCCTCCGCCCGCCGCGCTTCGATCTCCCGCATCGACACCGCGTACTTGTCCTCCCACACCCGGTACGCCTCCACCAACTCCCGGCGGCGCCGGACCACATGGCCCTCCAGCTTGCTGGCCAGGTCGTCGCGCAGAATGCCGAGCACCACCCGGCGCTCACCATCCGTCTCCTCCGCCAGCGCCTTGCGGGCGCGGGTGAGACGAGCCTCCGCCGACTTGCCGACCTCGGCCTCAGCAGACACAACCGCCTGGACCTCCAGCATGCCCTGCACGGCGGCGCCCTCCTCAGCGGGGGCCACCGCCTTCTTCGCTTTCGGCCGTCCCCGCTTGGCGGACTCCAGCGGCCAGAAGTCGGCTTCCAGGCGCTTGACCTCGTTACCCGCCGCTGTCCGATCCTTCTTCAGCTTGGTCATCTCTGCCTTGCTGAGCACCGCCTCAGCAAGCGCCGGATCGATGCCCCCGGAATCGCCCTCGCCGTCATCGCCCTCACCCGCCTCAGCCTCCGCCCTCGCCTCCGCGAGCGCGGCCTCCGCCTCCTGCGCGGCCTTGAGCTTCGCGTCAAGCTGCGCCTTGTGGCGGTCCGCCGACGCCAGCTCCTCCAGGAAATCAGAGGCAATCGCGGCGACCACCTTGTGGTCGTACGCCTGGCGCCGCTCCGCGCCAGACCGATTCCGGGCCCCGCCCGTCTTGGGGTCACGCTCGGGAGCCAGCATGGTCTCGACGTTCTCGACCCAGCCGTCCACCACGCCCGTAAAGCCGCCCACCGACAGGGCCTTGAGCTCGTTGCGCGCGTCCTGCCACCAGCCGGCGACCGCGCCCGCCAGCGCGTACTCGTCCAGCAGCCCGACCCGGAGCAGTTCGGTGCGGAAGGAGTCGATCAGATCCTCACGCAGACGGGCGAGCTGCCTGCGGCGCTCGCTCTCCGTACGGTCGTCGCCCTCGGCCGGGGCCAGCGCCGCGATCTGCTCGGCCTCCCGGGCCCACCAGTTCTCGAACTCCCCGCGCAGCACGTCCTCACGCGTCCGCGCCAGCTCCGCGAGGCGGGCCGCGTCCGGCCGCTGCCCTTCCGGCAGGAAGTCGACGTAATCCGGGTCGCCGGCGCGCTCCGCGAACAGATCGGCGATCCCGATCTCGTACGCGTCCAACAGCCCCTTCTTCGCCTCGATCTCCGCGCGCGGCACCCCGCCCTTCAAGTGCGCCCGGACATCCTGTGGCTCGGGCGGCGGGGTGTTGTCCACGTAGCGGCGGATGTTGAGGTTGTCGTCGTTGTCCGCGAGTTCCTGGCGGGTGACGACGCGGGCGAAGCCCTCGACCCCCGCGAACGTCTCGTCGTCACGGAAGCGGTGATAAGTCGAGACGATCTTCTCCACGTGCTCGGGCAGCAGCACGTTCTGGGCCCGCTCCGCGTGGAACTCCCGGTCGGCGTTGATGAAGAGCACCTTGTGCCCTTGGTGGCGCAGCTTGCCGCCCGGGGCACGCAGCACGATGACACACGCGGGGATGCCGGTGCCGTAGAAGAGGTTCGGGGCGAGCCCGATGACGGCCTCGACCAGGTCGGCGTTGAGAAGCTCACCGCGGATGGAGCGTTCCGCGCCGCCGCGGAAGAGAACACCATGTGGCATGACGCTGAAGACGGCTCCGCCCCGGTCGCGCACCTGGTACAGCATGTGCTGGAGGAACATGAGGTCGGCTTTGCCGCGCTCGGAGGTCCCCCCGTACGGCATGCGCGAGGTGAGGTGTTTGACCTCGGCCTGCGCGTAGTCCATGGAGAAGGGCGGGTTGGAGAGTACGAGGTCGAAGTCGGTGTCCAGGTGTGCCGGGTCGGTGAGGGTGTCGCCCGTGCTGAGCAGGAATTTGTTGGCACCGTGGAACAGCATGTTCATGGTGGCCATGACCCAGGAGCCGCTGTTCGCGTCCTGTCCGGCGAGCAGCAGGTCGTCGGAGTCGCCGCCGTGCTCGTCGATGTACTCCTTGGCGTGGATGAGCATGCCGCCGGAGCCGACGCACGGGTCGTAGATCCTCTGATTTTCCTGGGGCCGGGCCAGCTCCACCATCATGCGGACGACCGCACGGGGGGTGTAGAACTCGCCGCCCTTGCTGCCCGCCGAGTCGGCGAAGTCCTTGAGCAGGTACTCGTAGGCGGCGCCGATCATGTCGGGGAACTCGAAGTCCTCGCCGCGCAGTCGCAGGCTGCCGAAGTGGCCGATCAGCGCCGAGAGCCGTTTGTCGGCGAGTTTCGCGGAGGAGGTGCTGTTGCCCGCGCCGCCGCCGATGCGGTTGAAATTGATGTGGTCGAAGAGGCCGCGCAGAGGGGAGTTGTTCGTCTCCAGCTCGCGGAGAGCGGGCTGGAGGTAGTGGCCGGCCACATCGTCCACCGCTCCGGACAGCCGCTCCCAGCGGGCTGCCTCCGGGACGTAGAGGACCTTGCGGGTGACGTAGCTCTCGGGGCTGTCGGCGATTTCCTCGGCTTCCTCTTGGGAGGCCCCGGTCGCCAGCTCTTCCGCGACGACCGCTTCCCGGGCGGCGTCGAACTCGTCGTTGACGCGTTTGAGGAAGAGCAGGACGAGAATGAAGTCGCGGTACTCGGCCGCGTCCATCGTGCCCCGCAGGATGTCCGCCGCCGCGAACAGATGGCGTTCCAACTGGGCGAGCGTGAGCTTTGCCACGTACGAGACTCCCTCTGCTGATGTACTGCCCGGCACCCCGCCCCGCACGGCGGGACGCGGAGCGCCGGAGAGCAGCCTACGGCCTCGGGCGGGGAGCGCCGGTCAGTAGTCGGTCAGCCCGATGGCGTCCTCGACAAAGCGCCATACATCGGTGTAAGGGTCCCATTTCTCGCGCTCGGGGGAGGTGTGCTGCTCGTTGATCTTCTTCGCGAAACCCTTGGCCTGCTTGTAGCCGTCCCGCACCTGATCCGGAAGCACCAGCTTCGCCTGGTCCTCGGAGACGGAGGTCAAGTGCCGACCGTACGTCTTGATGAACTTCGGATTCCGCCGGAGGCGGGCTGACGCCTCTCCGCACACCCCGCCGAGGGGGGTCGTGTAGTTCTGATAGTGCAGCAGTCGCCATAGTTCGAAACAGGGGTGGGAGTACGCGACCTCGACGCCTGCCTTGGACGCCGCGGTGGCCGCCCGCTGTACGCCCTGGTGATCGTCCCGGTCGAAGAGGCACCACACCGAGGGTTGGTACTGCTTGCCCAGGTGCCGTGCTTCCCGTGTCACCTTCTTCTTGTGGGCGATGGCGGCCTCGACGATCACCAGCGGCTTGCGCTCATAAGTGGCGCGCTTCGGACCGCGCGTCCCGCCGTGGGTGCGCTCGTCCCATTTGATCTCGATGGTGGACTCGACGCCATCCGCCCTGAGTGTTCCGTTGTCACGCGCCTGCTGCTTGAAACCGATCAGCGCGTCGATGTACGAGGGCTCGGTGAGAGTGCCCTCCGTGAACACGTAGACCATCCGGCGGCGAACCGATGGCCGGGTGGTGCGCTGTGCCGAGTCCTTCCCCCTCTTCGGAGCCATCAGGTCCGCTCCACCTCCGTCGCTCGTGCCATCAGCAGTCTGCGTCCGATCTGTCCCGCGGTGAGCGTGGGGATGCCTCCGAACGCGCCTTCCAGATAGGACCGGGTCAGATCCTCGTCCTCGCCCGGTTCCGCCGCCGTCAGCGGATACAGCTCGCTGGCGCCCCTGCTGTCCTTCTCGGTGAGCCAGATCTGGCCGGGGTCCAGCAGCCTGCCGCCGCTCGGGGTGGACAGCAGCGAAGGGTCATGGGAGGTGAAGACCAACTGTGCGCCCTTGGGATTAACGAGAGGGTCGTGGAAGAGCCGGACGACCTCGGCGGCGAAGCGCGGATGCAGGCTGGAGTCCAGTTCGTCGATCAGTAGGACCGCTCCCTCGTCCAGGGCGAGCAGCAGCGGTCCCAGGAGGGCGTACCAGGAGCGGGTGCCGAAGGACTCCCGTTTCCAGTCGATGGCCACTCCATCGCCATCACCGTCGGCGTGGATCAGGCGGACGACGGGACGGTCGGTGCCGGGGGGCTGATCGACGCGGGTGCCCGTGATTCCGAGGTCGGCGACGCGCAGCAGCTCCTCGATGCGGGACCGGGCTTCGGGGTCCTGGAGCCTTTCCGTCGTGTACGCCTCGCGCTGGGGCCGCTCCGTCTCGGGGCCGATGTCCCAGAGGTTGCCGAAGAACCAGCGGTGGATCCGGCTGAGCTGGGGGTGATTGTCGGCGGCGGCCCGGGAGAGCAGCAGGGCGTTGGACCTGGTGGTACGGGCAAGGAGCGCGCGGTCCTGGATCCGCTCTCCGGGGAAGTGGAATTCCCTGTCCCGCGAGGCGTCTCGGTCGAGCCATTCCTGTCGGCGCCCTTTGGGGTAGGCGTGCAGCCATTCGGCTTCGACTCGGATATCGCTCAGCTCGAAGCCGTAGGTCCAGCGGACGCCGTCCTCGAGAACGAAATCCGCTTCGTAGAAGGTGTTCTCGTCGGCCGAGTGCGGATCGAGGGCGAAGCGCTCGCGGGGGACGGGCCCGTGGGATCCCCAGCCCGTGTAGGACTGCAGGACGGCCTCTCGCATCTTCTTGAGCGAGCTGAGGACGTTCGACTTCCCGGAGGCGTTGGCCCCAAAGATGCCCAGGAGAGGGTAGACGTCGAGCGTTTTGCCGTCGGACAGCTTCAGGGCGCGGGCCGTCGGCGCGTCCTCACCCTGCGGGACGACGAAGGACAGCTCCTGCTCGTCGCGCAGGGACAACGCGTTCGCCACGCGGAATCTCAGCAGCATGCCACCCTCCTCATCGACACAGCGTAACGGTGATGCGGCAGCTTGGAGTGATCGTCTTGCACTCCGGTCGGACGGCGGCAAGAAAATCATCTTGTCGCGCCCGTGATCAAGGCGTAGCCTCGCCAGCCGATTCGACCAGCCATCGGGGGCGGGTTTGGCGTTACTCATGGTCGCCGCGACGGTGTACGGCGTGGCGCAGTTGCTGGTGCTGTCCTCGTCGACGCGGTCGGTGCGGGTCTTCACGGCATTGCTGGCCATCGCGGTGGGTGTCTACGGGTGCGGGGTCGCGGCGGCGCTGCTGGAGCTGGCATACACCCGGAGCGTCGCGGAGGTGACCGGGGAGCCGCTGACCAAGGTCGTGGAGACCGCGAGCTACACGGTCGACCCGGTCATCGAAGAGCTGGTGAAGCTCGCGCCGCTGCTGCTGGTGGCTTGGAACATCAGGATCCGGCGGCAATGGGGGCTCACCGATTACGTCGTGCTGGGCACGGGGCTGGGGGCCGGTTTCGGGTTGCTGGAGGCGGTGACCCGCTACGGACTGGACGCGGGACGGGCGATCTCCCACCCGGGTGGTGGCTGGGTCATCCCGGACAGTCTCCGCGCGCCTTACATCCCTGGTCCCGAGCAGGTCTTCTCCGCCTGGTTCCCCGCTCCGCAGGGGACACTCGAACTGGGCGATCTCTCGCCTGCCGCGGGAACCAGCCCCCATCTGGTCTACACGGCTCTGGCGGCGCTCGGGCTTGGGATTCTGCTGCGTACGAGGGGCTGGATACGCGTTCTCGGCATCCTGCCCCTGGCCGCCACGTCCGCTCTGCACATGCTGACCAACTACGCAGCCGCGCATCCGACCGACCGGGGCGCCGCGTCACGGGTCGACACGTTCGAGGGGATGCTGTGGGCGGTGCCGCTGGTGTGCCTGGCCGTGGCCATGGCTGCCGATCTGCGGCAGGTGTGGCGTGCGAAACCGGTCGTGCCGGGCGCCCTCCTGCACGCGGAGCGGTCCGGGAAACCCGGCCTGAGTGCGCTCTCGGGCTACGCCGCCTGGTGTGTTCCCTGGTCCACGCTGATCGCGTTACGTTTCGCCCGACTGCGGCGGTCGCTGCTCTACGGGGTGAGGGGCGGGGCACCGTATGCCGGTGCCGAGGCCCTGTACCGCACGGTCGCCTGGGCCGCCGCCCAGATCGACGCCTCCGACCGTGAACATGCGTGGCGTGGTGTGGACTTACGGGCCGTGCTCCGGGCGGGGCGCGGGCTTCGGGACCCACGCCGGAAGTGGTTCGTGGTCGTTTCACTCGGGCTGATGATCCCGGCCCTGGCCCTTCTGCTGGTCGGCTCCTTTCCCGCTGCGGCTGAGGTACAGCAGTATTTCGGCTCGGGCAACGGGCCGTACATCCTGGTCGGCTTCGGGATCGCCGGTCTGCTATTGACCGGCTGGCGGCTCGTGCGGCTGCTGGTCGCTTGGCGGGCGACTCTCGCGCTTCCGCATGGCGAGGTGCTCGCGATCATCCGCCTCCGGCTCTGGGTGGCGTTCGGCAGCGGTGTCACGGGTGTGGTGTTGGTGCTGAGACTGGGGGACGGCGTGGCGCCGGATGGCCCGGTGATCCGCAATCTCCACCTCCTGGACGCGCTGAACAACTTCCTGGCATACCTCGGCTTTGCCCTTATGCTGCTCGCCTTCCTCGCCCTCCTCCCGCCCGCCGGCGGGCTCGCCCTCGCGACCACGGGGGTGACGGCCGGCGTCATCACCACCGAGGCGGCCGTCCACGCCGCCGCGCTCGGCGCCCTGGGCGTCGTCCTGATGGCTGCGGCGGCTGACGGCAGTGGCGCGGAAGAGGGCACATCAGCCCATGCGCCATCCGAGAAGCAAGGGAAGCAATCAGGCCGCACCGATGGGCGCTTTCCATCGGATGAGTCCGGCCCGGTCACCGAGGAACAGCAGCGAGCCTTTACACAGAGCCAGCAGCAGCTGAACGGGCTCACTAAGAGGAAACAGGCCGAGGAAGTCGGAAGAGGGTTCGAGAAGGACGGCCAGAAGTACAAACCGGAGGCGCCCCTGCTCAGAGGAGGAAAGCACGGGTTGGACTGGTCGGAGGGAACGGCTCGTGCGATCAAAGATGGCCGTCCGCAAGGACGCTTCGGGAGTGCCGCGGATGTCAAGTACGCTACCGAGCGCGGAGCCGAACTGGGGCCGGGCAAGGAGGGGTTCTTCAGGTTACCGGACGGGCATAACTGCGTGGAATATCTGTCGGATGGAACGACCCGCACGCCGAACAGCATATTCGTGAAAGTTTATCCGAACGGTAAGGTGCACGCCTACCCGTTGACCCGATAGAGGTTTTTGTGAGCTTTTACATCCAATCCGGGTGTCCCGAGGTGCTGAAGGTCGAAGCCGCTGACGACATGGCCGATGCGGTGGGTCAGCTTTATCCTCTGGAGACCGAGCACGCGGTTTTGGTGTGGAACCGGGTTCCGGTGCTGCTGGAGTACCGTTATGATATTCCGGTGCTACTCGACGACCTTGTGCCCCTACTTGAGGGGGTGCAGCGTCGGGAGTTCTCCGAAACGCGGGTCTACTGGGGATCGGACACTTTCTCTGCCGAATGGCTGATTCGTCGGGATGGGGAATTGCTGAGTATTGATTCCCGCTGGATGGCCGTCTCCGGAGGTTACGAGTCCCTTCTCAACGACAGGAGTCAATTGGCCGTCGAGATCAACTCGTTCGTCGCCGAGTGGCTGAAGGTGCTGCGACGGATCACAAACGATCTGGGCGCCCAGTCCGTATATCTTGAGGATGACGAAATAGCGGTACGGGCGAACGCTCTGCTGACGTCATCGCAGTGACGTGGGCCGTGCGGTCTTGTTCACCGTTGCGTTCATGTCTTCGTTAGGTAGGAAATGAGCGACGGGTTTCTCTATTGGTACCGGCAGGGACGGGGGCCGCCGACGCCAGGCAGGTCATCGGCGCGCTCGAAGGCAACGGGTTGCAGCTCAGCAGCCCCCGTACCGGGCTGATCACGTTTATCTGTTCTCCTCGATTCCGCGACTCCACGGCGAGGGGCCGGCTCCGGCTGATCGGCTGCCACCCGAGTCACTCCAGTCGTGCGTCCCCGAGTTTCGCGGTGAGCATGGCCTGTCCCAGAAGCGGCAGCCGCCTGCTCAGTTCGTCATGCATGCGCAGCTGCGTGTTGATCTCGTCGAGCGCGCCCGCCAGCGCCCGCTGGCTGTCCAGGTCGGGCAACAACACCGGCAGCTCTGACAAGTTCTTGGACGTCAGGGTTTCCACGGCCTGCCCTGGGTTGGCCCGGTTGCCGATCCAGCGGTGCACCGGCGGATGGCCCAGGTAGTGCAGCAGATAGGACGGGAGGAGCCGGTCGCTCGTCACCACGACCCGAAGGCAGGAGGTGGCGAACAGCCATCTCTCCTGCTCTTCGGTGATCAGAGCTCGTCGCCCGAGGCCCGTCGTCGACTGGCGGACGAGGACCACATCGCCCGCGCAGAGCCGGAATCGGTCCGCCAAGCTGTTCGCGGTTTCCCCGTTCACCCGCCGGATGCGGCTGGTGTCCACGACTTGGCGGTCGGTGAGGTCGGGAGGCGAGATGACGGGCACACCGTCGATACCTGCCGACAGCTCGTCCAAGAGGCCACCGGAAGGGCCGGGTACGATCTCGCAGAGTTCGCCGAGGCGAAGCCGTTCGTACGTGGGCATCTCAGAGTTCCTTCCGGGGGCCCGGGAGCGCCGGAGCGCAGAGAGTCGGGCGCTCGGCGAGCACCTGGGGAATCCGGTCCTCTGCGAGCGCCCAGTCGTGCACATCCGCCGAAAGGTACCCGAGGATCCGATACGCGCTTTCCCGGTCGGCGGCGAGAGTCCGGGAGCCGATTGGCTCGTGGTGGGCCACCTGGTTGCGCAGTTCCCGCAGCTCGTCCAGGTCCTTGTAGAGGGGCTTGCGGGCGCCGCGATAGGAAGGGAAGGCGTGCCGCAGGGTGGGCCGCCAAAGCCGGGTCTCGTAGTCGTTGCCCGGGCCGAGTAGAGCGACCCAGAAGCCCAGCGTGAGCTCATGCTGCACGGCCTCGGCCGTGAGCACCCGGCGGCGGTTGCGGGCGAGCTTCTTCTGGACGGCTGTGATCTTGCCCCGGGAGACATGGTGGAGGTCGATCTCGGGGTGGTCCCACCAGTCAGCCCGGCCGAACCGTGCCGTGAGCTGCTTCGCCATGGCGTGCCGGAGCGTTCGCTCCAGGTGGCGGAGGAGAGGTACGAAGGCCGAGGCGATCTCGGCCTCCCAGGCGTACCACCGCATGACGCCGTCGCACTCAGGAGAGCAGAGGCTGCCGGGCGGGGAGAACACCTCCGCCCGTACGGCCCTGGCAACCGCGCCGAGACTTAACTCCTGAGTACGCACCGCACCCCCCACGGGATTGATTCCGTTGTTGACGCCAGGTATGGTCGGCGTGTAAGCCCCGGTGTGCGCCTAGGCATAGCAAGCGCCCCGGGGCATAGCTCTGCCGTCAGGCAGTCGCTTTTGGCTTCCAGCCGAATAATTAGCCGCCGTCTTCTGACTGATGAAAAGCTATCAGAAAGTAAGAGCGCTTGTCGCGTAGGTGCCTACGCGAATTTGTGCGCAGCGGCGCGTAGTGACGGAAGAGTCCGGCGGGACGGCACTTGATGACGTTCGCCGCGAGCCCGCCCCGCATCCCCAGATGGCCTCGTTGTTCTCGCGCATCCCGCGAGAACAACGAGGCCATCTGCTCAGGCTTCCTGCGCCTAGGCGCCCTGGGCCGCCGCCGGGCGGAGGCGGAGGGTGAGGATCTGGAAGGGGCGCAGTGTCAGCCGGACGGTGCCGTCGGTGACCTGGTGGCTCGCCGGGTCGTCGAGGGGGCGTTCCAGGAGGTCGGTGACGAGGGCGGACGCGAGCGGGAACCCTGGGGTGAGGGTGGCGCGGGCGCGGACGCCATGGGCCTCGTAGAGGCGGACGACGACGTCGCCACTGCCGTCGTCGGCGAGCTTGACGGCCTCCACGACCACCCCCTCCTGGTCGACCGAGATCAGGGGGGCCACGGGCGCGCTCCCGGGCAGGGCACGTTCGGGCAGGTTGAGGTGGTAGCCCTCGCGGACGGCGTCGGCGATGTCGGCGCCGATCAGCAGGGCGTAGCGGAGCTGGTGGGTGCCCTGGTCGGTGTCCGGGTCGGGGAAGCGGGGGGCGCGCACCAGGGAGAGGCGGACCGTGGTGGTGGTGCCGCCGTCGGGGCGGACGTCGCGGGTGACGTCGTGGCCGTAGGTGGAGTCGTTGACCAGCGCCGCGCCCCAGTCGCGTTCGCCGACGTGCAGGAATCGGTGGGCGCAGATTTCGAACTTCGCCGCGTCCCAGCTGGTGTTGGTGTGGGTGGGGCGCTCGACGTGCCCGAAGGGGATCTCGGCGGTGGAGTGCGCCGCGCGTACGTCCAGGGGGAAGGCCGCCTTGAGGAGCTTCTCCTTCTCGTGCCAGTCGACGACGGTGTCGATCAGGAGCTGCCGGGAGCCGGCGGGCAGGGTCAGGGTCTGCTCGATCCGTGACGCGCCGAAGACGCGGACGACGCGCACGCCGCCGTCGGTCGCCGTGACCGACTCGGCTTCGACGAGGTCGCGGACGGTGTTGCGGTAGAAGACGTCGATGTCCCAGGCATCCCACTGGTTGGGGAAGTCCTGGTGCAGCTGGAGCAGGTTGGCCCGCGCGCCGGGGGGCAGCGCCTCGCGGTCGGCGGTCAGGTCGTATGCGGAGGTGATCAGGCCCTGGGCGTCGATGACCACCCGGACCAGGCCGTTGTCCAGGGTGAAGCCGTCGCCGTCCGCGACCGGCCGCACCGGGGAGTCGGTGGTGGCACGTGGCGCGGCGCCGAACGCCGGGATGCCGCCACGGGCGTGGGGCGCGGCGTTGAAGACGACGGTGCCCTCTCCTGGTCCGGCCAGCGCCCGCTGGGCGTCCTCGATCAGCCGGCCCAGTTCGTCGGCGACGGCCGCGTAGGTCTCCTCGGCCTCCCGGTGCACCCAGGCGATCGACGTGCCCGGCAGGATGTCGTGGAACTGGTGCAGCAGCACCGTCTTCCACAGCCGGTCCAGCGCCTCGTACGGGTAGGGGTGCCCGTGGCGCACGGCGGCGGTGGCCGCCCACAGTTCGGCCTCGCGCAGCAGGTGTTCGCTGCGCCGGTTGCCCTGCTTGGTGGCGAGCTGGCTGGTGAGCGTGCCACGGTGGAACTCCAGGTACAGCTCGCCCGACCATACGGGGGCGCCGCCGTTCTCCTCGAACTCCGCGTGCGCGCGGGTGAAGAAGTCGGCCGGCTTCTCGATGGCGATCCGGGCCGAGCCCTCCAGATCCTTCAGCCGAGCGGCGCGGGCCAGCATCTCGCGGGTGGGGCCGCCGCCGCCGTCGCCGTAGCCGAAGGGGATCAGGGAGCTGTTGGCGGCGGCCTTGTCCTGGAAGTTCCGTACGGTGTGGGCGAGCTCGGCGCCGGACAGTTCGCCGTTGTAGCTGTCGACGGGCGGGAAGTGGCTGAAGATCCGGGTGCCGTCGATGCCCTCCCACCAGAAGGTGTGGTGGGGGAACTTGTTGGTGGTGTTCCAGGAGATCTTCTGGGTGAGGAACCAGCGGACGCCGGCCAGCTTCATCAGCTGCGGCAGGGCGGCGTTGTAGCCGAAGGTGTCCGGCAGCCACATCTCCTCGGTCTCGACACCGAACTCCTCGAGGTAGAAGCGCTTGCCGTGGACGAACTGGCGGGCCAGCGCCTCGCCGCCGGTGATGTTGGTGTCGGGCTCCACCCAGAGACTGCCCGTGGGCAGGAACTGGCCGCACCGCACCTTCTCCTGGGCGCGGGCGTACACCTCGGGCCGGTGTTCCTTGAGCCAGGCGAGCTGCTGGGCCTGGGACATCACGAACCTGAACTCGGGGTGGTCGTCCATGAGCTGGGTGACGTTGGAGACGGTGCGGGCGACCTTGCGCACGGTCTCGCGCAGCGGCCACAGCCAGGCGGTGTCGATGTGCGCGTGCCCGACCGCGGAGACGCGGTGCGCGCTGGCGCTCGCGGGCGCCGCGAGGGCCGGGGCGAGGGCCGCGCGGGCCGCGGCGGCGCTGCCGCCGATGTCCTGCAGGTCGACTGCGTCCAGGGCGCGCTCGACCGCGCGCAGGATCTGCCACCGCCGCGGGGAGTCGGGGGACAGCTCGTGCATGAGCTGTCCGAGCACCTCCAGGTCCTGGACCAGCTCGTGGACCTCACGGTCGAAGACGGCGAGGTCGAGGCGGCGCAGCCGGTACAGGGGCGCGCCCGGGTCGGCGGCCGGGTCGCCCAGCCAGGGCGCGCGTCCGCCGACCGAGGTGGGGCCGAAGGCGAGGGCGTCGGGGCCGGTGTGCATGACGACCGGGTTGGCCGCGGCCTCGATGTACGCCACGAACTCCTCGCCGCCGGTGGCCGATCCGGTCACGGGGAGCCAGGTGTTGCGCGGGTTGAGCGCCTTCACCGCGGTTCCGTCGGCGCGGTAGACCAGGCCCTCGGCGGAGAACCCGGCGGAGTGGGTGGCGAAGCCCAGGTCCAGTACGGCCTCCACGGGCAGCCCGGCCCACTCGGCCGGGACGGTGCCGCTGACCTTGAACCAGCTGGTCGACCAGGCCGGGCCCCAGTGGTCGCCGACCCGGGCGGGGCGGTAGGGGGCGGCCAGGCCCTCGGCGACGGGCACGGGTTCGCCGGGTACGTCCCAGATCTCGACCCGGAGGGGTACCGCGCGGGCGTGGACGGCCGGGCGTATGCGTTGGTTCAGCACCCGGTCCAGTCGCTGCTCGGTGACTTCGCGGTCGTTGTGCATGGGCGTTTCTCCGTTGGGGCCTGGGGTGGGGAGCCTGGGGTAGGGGGATCAGCCCTTGAGGGCGCCGCCGAGTGCGAAGCCGCCGCCGAGCTTGCGGGACAGCAGCAGGTAGAGCATCACGACGGGGAGGGAGTAGATGATCGAGAACGCCGACAACTGCCCGTACTGGGTCTGGTCGTGGGCGCTGAGAAAGGTGAACACGCTGACGGACGCGGGGAGTTTCTCCGGTGACAGCAGCAGGATGAAGGGGACGAAGAAGTTCCCCCACATGCCGATGAAGGTGAAGATGGTGACCACGACGACACCGGGCTTCATCAGCGGCAGGACGACCCGCCACAGCACCTGGAGGGTGTTCGCGCCGTCGATCCGGGCGGCCTCCTCCAGCACGATGGGCACGCCGTCCATGAAGCTCTTCATCAGCCAGATCCCGAACGGCAGCGAGGACGCGGCCAGGAACAGCGTCGTGCCGGGCATCGAGTCGATGAGGTTGACCTGCACGAACATGCTGTAGACGGGGATCATCACGGCGGTGATGGGCAGCCCCGTGGAGAACAGGATGGTGTAGAGGAAGGGACGGCGCAGCCGGGAGCGGTAGCGCGACAGCGGGTAGGCGCACAGGATCGACGCCACCACGGTCACGGCGGTCGCGAAGCCGCACAGCAGCAGGCTGTTGAGCATCGGCCGGTAGGTGGTGTCGACGTTGAGGATCGCGTCGAAGTTGTCGAGGCTGAACGCCGACGGCCACGTCAGCCGGAAGCTGTTGGTGTCGCTGACGGAGGCGAGCAGCATCCACAGCAGCGGCAGGACGTACACCACCGACACCGCCAGCAGGACGGCGTTGACGGCTACGCGGCCGAGCGGGGAGCGGCGCCGTCGCGAGGCCGTCGGCGCGGCGGTCGTACCCCGCGGGGTGGAGGTGGCGGGTGGTGAGGCGACAACGGCCATCAGTCGTCCTCCAGTCTGAGCAGGGCGACGTACACGGTGGAGAACAGGGCACCGACCACCAGCAGCACCAGGGCGATGGCGGTGCCGTAACCGATGAGACTGTTCTGGAATGCCTGCTGGTACATGAAGATGGGCAGAGTCTCGCTCTTGTTGCCGGGACCGCCGCGGGTCATGGTGTAGATCAGCCCGAAGACGGAGAGCGTCTGGAGCGTGATCAGCATCAGGTTGGTCATGATCGACCGCCTGATGACGGGCAGGGTGACCCGCCACAGCCGCTGCCAGGGGCTCGCGCCGTCCATCTCGGCCGCCTCCAGGAGTTCCCGTGGTACGTCGTTGAGGGCGGCGGAGAAGACCATCATCGAGAAGGCGGTGCCCCGCCAGACGTTGGCCAGGCAGACCGCCAGAATCGGCATCGTGTACAGCCAGTTCTGCTGCGGCAGGTGCAGGGCGTCGAGGATCGAGTTGAGTGAGCCCTGGTTGTAGAAGAAGGCGTACATCAGATAGCCGGCGACCACCTCGGGCAGCACCCAGGCGGCGATGACGACCCCGTTGACGATCGCCCGCACCGGCTTGGTGGCCTTCTCCATCAGGACGGCCAGGGCCAGCCCCAGGGTGTTCTGACCAATCACGGCGGAGCCGATCACGAAGACGAAGGTCAGCCAGACCGCGTTGAGGAAATCGGTGTCGCCGAAGGCCCGGGTGAAGTTGTCCAGGCCCACGAAGTGGGTGCCGGACGCGCCTGTCAGCTGCATGTCGGTGAACGCGTAGTACACGCAGTAGGCGATCGGGCCGGCCAGGAAGACGGTCAGCAGGACCACCGCCGGGAGCGTGGGCAGGCCGCGCAGCAGGGAGCGTACGGGGGAGGGCACCCCGGAGGGCCGGCGGTGGTCGCCGGCCTTCCGGGGGGCGGTGGCCATCGTGGTCACGAGTCACCCTTGACGGTCTTGTCCTTGCCGACGGCGGCGGCCACGTCGCTGTCGAAGGTGGCGGCCGCCTTGGCGACCGACGCCTGGCCGGTGGTCACCGACTCCATGGCCTTCTGGATCGCGGTCGACACCTGGTTGTAGGCGGGCAGACCGGGCCGGTAGTGGGTCGAGGACACGAGCTCGGTGAAGAACTTGTTCGTCGGGACCGCGTTCAGGTACGTCGGGTCGGTCGCGACGTCCGTGCGCACGGCGATGGTGGCGTTGAGCGCGTTCCACTTCGCGGAGTTGGTCTTCGTCTGGATGGACTTCAGGAACTTCCACGCCAGGTCCGGGTTGCCGGCCTTGGCCGGGATGGACCAGGCCCAGCCGCCTGACATCGATGTCTTGCCAGGGGCCTGGCCGTTCTGGGTGGGCATGGCCGCGGTGCCCATCACCGATTGCCACTCCTTCCACGGCTTGCTGCTGGAGGAGCCCCAGTTGTTGGGCATCCAGGAGCCGTCGATGTCCATCGCGAGCTTGCCCTGGGGTATCAGCTCGGTGCCGACGGTGGTGCCGAAGTTGGCGCCGAGGGCCTGCTCCTTGGCGGGGCCGAGCCCCTCGCCGTAGACGGTGTGGACGAAGTTCAGCGCGTCCTTGAAGCCCTTGCTGCCGACGACCCACTTCTTCTGCCCCGCGTCGTAGAGGGACTTGTCGCCGGCCGGGGTGCCGTACAGCAGCATCTCCAAGCCCTGCATGGAGGACGCCTCGCCGCCGGCCGTGCCGGTGTAGAGGTTCAGCGGCGTGACGCCGGGCAGCTTCGCCTTGATCTTGCGGGCCGCGCTCAGCACGTCGGCCCAGGTCTTCGGCTGCCACGGGACGGCGATCCCGGCCTTCTTGAAGAGTTGCTTGTTGTACCAGATCCCGCGGGTGTCGGTGTTGTCCGGGACGCCGTAGACCTTGCTGTCGGAGGCGCCGGTCACCGCGCCCTTGGCCGCGGCCGCGTACTTCGACCAGTCGGCCCACTTCGCGGTGTAGGCGTCCAGCGGCTTGAGGTAGCCGCCCGCGATGTCGGAGTTGATGAGGGCGGTGTCCTCGTAGACCAGGTCAGGGGCGGTCGCCGGGGACCGCATCATGAGCTGGATCTTGGTGTAGTAGTCGTTCTCGGAGGCGGTGACCGGGACGAGCTTCACGGTGGTGCCCGGGTTGGCCTTGGTGAACTGCTTCACCATCGAGGCGAGGAAGTTCGCCTGGAGCTTGTTCGTGCTGTCCAGGTTCTGCCAGTAGACGACCTTGATCGACTTGGCGGAACTCCCTGAAGAGCCCGAACTACAGCCTGTGGCTACCAGGGCAGTGGCGGCGGTGAGCGCCGCGGCGGCGATGAGTTTCGAACGCACAGTGGTTCCTCCGGAACGCGAAACCTGAGGGAAAGCCGCGATGGCGTGCGGGTTGCAAGTACGTCGTGCGGGGCTGCTTCGCTCGACGCGCCCTCACGACCTGGCCTTTTCTGGCCTGCTTGGTGGCGACAGCTAAATCCAATTGATGGATGAAGTCAATGCTTCCGGTATGTAAAGTTCCGGTACTGAACGGCGCGCGGGGCGCATACCCTGTCGCGTACGCCGATGATGGGGTGCCCAACTCCGACGACAGGGCAAAACGGGGCAAGACGGGGCAGGGTGCGAGGTGGGACAGGTGACCGACAGGTGACGATGCTCGGTGGGACGAACCTGCCGCGGGTCGGCGGGTACAACCAGGCCGTCGTGCTGGACGCCATCCGGACCGGCGGCCCGGTGAGCCGGGTCGAGTTGGCCGACCTCACCGGCCTGACCAACCAGACCGTCTCGAACGTCGTCCGTAAGCTGCTCGACATCGGCCTTGTCACGGAGTCCGGCCACGCCCCGTCCAACGGCGGCAAGCGCCGCACCCTGCTGTCCCCCCGCCCCGACGGCGCGTACGCGCTCGGTGTCCACCTCGACCCCGACACGGCCGTCATCGTCCTGGCCAACCTGGCCGGAGAGGTGATCAGCAGCCGCCGGCTGCGGCTCACCGCCCCGAGCGACCCCGCCGACGTCGTGGACCGTGTCGCCCGCGCGGCGCTGCGACTGGTCGCCCGGTCGGAGGTGGACGCCTCCCGGCTGCTGGGCCTGGGCATCGCCGCGCCCGGACCGATCGACGGCTCCGCGGGTGCCGTCGTCTCCCCGCCGAACCTGCCCGGCTGGGGCCGCGTGCCCCTGGTGGAGATGTTCGCCGAGGCCACCGGCATGCCCGTCGCGCTGGACAACGACGCGACGGCCGCCGCCATCGGGGAGCGCTGGATCGGCGGCAAGGCCAGGGCGGGCAGCTTCCTGTTCGTCTACCTGGGCACCGGTATCGGCGCCGGCATCGTGCTCAACAACACGGTCATGCACGGGGATTCGGGCAACGCCGGCGAGTTCGGCCACATGGCCGTCGAACCCGGCGACCGCGTCTGCCACTGCGGCGGCACGGGCTGCCTGGGACCCTATTGCAGCCCGTCCGCGATCATCGACGACCTGCTGCGCCGCCACGGCCAGGCCGCCGCCGACCGGATCGGCCTGGCCTGCACCCCCGACTCCCTGCACAGCGACTGGCAAACCCTGCGCCGCGCCGCCCGCGCCGGCGACCCGGGCGCCGTCGATGTCATACGCGCCGCCGCCCGCCGCATCGGCCAGGCCGCCCGGGGAGCCGTCAGCCTGCTCGACGTCAACCGGGTCGTCCTCGGCGGCGAGGCGCTGCGCGGTGTCGAACCCCTCATGCGGGAGGAGATCGACAAGGCCGTCAACGCCACGTCCGTGGCCCGCGGCATCCGCCCCATAGCGATCGAGCGGAGTGTCATCGGTGACACGGTCGGCGCCGTGGGTGCCGCGTCACTCGTGCTGCACGGCAACTACGCGCCCGGCTGGCGCATGCTCACGGACGCCTCCGGCTGACCCGCGCGAGCCAAGGACCGTCCCGTCAGCACTCGATGACGTTGACCGCGAGCCCGCCCCGCGCGGTCTCCTTGTACTTGACCTTCATATCGGCGCCCGTCTCCTTCATGGTCTTGATGACCTTGTCGAGGGAGACGTGGTGCCGCCCGTCCCCGCGCAGCGCCATGCGGGCCGCGGTGACGGCCTTCACCGAGGCCATGCCGTTCCGCTCGATGCAGGGGATCTGGACGAGGCCGCCGACCGGGTCGCAGGTGAGGCCCAGGTTGTGTTCCATGCCGATCTCGGCGGCGTTCTCCACCTGTTCGGGGGAGCCGCCCAGGACCTCGGCGAGGCCGCCGGCGGCCATGGAGCAGGCGGAGCCGACCTCGCCCTGGCAGCCGACCTCGGCGCCGGAGATGGAGGCGTTCTCCTTGAAGAGCATGCCGATGGCGCCCGCGGCGAGCAGGAAGCGGACGACGCCCTCCTCGTCGGCGCCCGGCACGAAGTGCGTGTAGTAGTGGAGGACGGCGGGGATGATGCCGGCCGCGCCGTTGGTGGGGGCGGTGACCACGCGGCCGCCCGCGGCGTTCTCCTCGTTGACGGCCATGGCGTACAGGGTCACCCACTCCATGGCGCGGGTGGCCGGGTCGCCCTCGGCGCGCAGCGCGCGGGCGGCGGTGGCGGCGCGGCGGCGGACCTTGAGGCCGCCGGGGAGGATGCCCTCGCGGGACAGACCGCGTTCGACGCAGCCGCGCATGACCTGCCAGATCTCCAGCAGACCCGCGCGGATCTCCTCCTCGGTGCGCCAGGCCTTCTCGTTCTCCAGCATCAGGGCCGAGATGGAGAGCCCGGTCTCGTGGGACAGGCGCAGCAGCTCGTCGCCGGTGCGGAAGGGGTACTTCAGCACGGTGTCGTCGAGCTTGATGCGGTCCGCGCCGACCGCGTCCTCGTCCACGACGAAGCCGCCGCCGACGGAGTAGTACGTCTTCTCCAGCAGGGGGAGGCCGTCGCCGTCGTAGGCGAACAGGGTCATGCCGTTGGCGTGGTACGGCAGCGAGCGGCGGCGGTGCAGGACCAGCTCGGCGGACTCGTCGAAGTCGATCTCGTGCTCGGCGCCGATCTCCGCGCCGAGCAGCCGCAGCCGCTTGGTGGTGCGGATGCGGGCCACCTCGTCGTCGGCGGTCTCGACGTCCACGGTGCGCGGGGAGTGGCCTTCGAGGCCGAGGAGGACGGCCTTGGGGGTGCCGTGGCCGTGGCCGGTGGCGCCGAGGGAGCCGAAGAGCTCGGCGCGTACGGCGGCGGTGTGGGCGAGCAGACCGTCGTTCTTCAGCCGGCGGACGAACATCCTCGCGGCCCGCATGGGGCCGACCGTATGGGAACTGGACGGACCGATGCCGATCGAGAAGAGGTCGAAGACGGAGATGGCCACCGGTGAACTCCTTGCGTCTGCACGGTGGGTGCGTGGTGCGGGGCGGGCAGGGGCGCTGGGATGTGCGCCCCCGCCCGCCTTCCGGGCCCGTTACTTCTTCAGGTCCGGGTACAGCGGGTGCTTGTCGGCGAGCGCGGTGACGCGCGCCTTCAACCCCTCCGCGTCGTAGGACGGCTGGAGGGCGGCGGCGATGATGTCGGCGACCTCACGGAAGTCGTCGGCGGTGAAGCCGCGGGTGGCCAGCGCCGGGGTGCCGATGCGCAGGCCGGAGGTGACCATCGGGGGGCGCGGGTCGTTCGGGATGGCGTTGCGGTTGACCGTGATGCCGATCTCGTGGAGGCGGTCCTCGGCCTGCCGGCCGTCCAGCTCCGAGTCGCGCAGGTCGACCAGGACGAGGTGGACGTCGGTGCCGCCGGACAGTACGGAGACCCCGGCCTTGGCCACGTCCGGCTGGGCGAGCCGGTCGGCCAGCAGCCTGGCGCCTTCGAGGGTGCGCTGCTGGCGCTCCTTGAAGTCCTCACCCGCGGCGATCTTGAACGCCACGGCCTTGGCCGCGACCACATGCTCCAGCGGGCCGCCCTGCTGACCGGGGAAGACCGCGGAGTTGATCTTCTTGGCCAGTTCGGCCGTGGAGAGGATCACACCGCCGCGCGGGCCGCCGAGGGTCTTGTGGGTGGTGGTGGTGACCACATGGGCGTGCGGCACCGGGGAGGGGTGCAGCCCGGCCGCCACCAGACCGGCGAAGTGGGCCATGTCCACCATGAGGTAGGCGCCGACCTCGTCCGCGATCCGGCGGAAGGCCGCGAAGTCCAGCTGACGCGGGTACGCCGACCAGCCCGCGATCACCAGCTTGGGACGGTGCTCCTTGGCCAGCCGCTCGACCTCCTCCATGTCGACCAGGCCGGTCTCGGCGTCCACGTGGTAGGGCACCACGTTGTAGAGCTTGCCGGAGAAGTTGATCTTCATCCCGTGGGTGAGGTGGCCGCCGTGCGCCAGGTTCAGCCCGAGGATGGTGTCGCCGGGGGAGAGCAGGGCGAACATCGCGGCCGCGTTCGCCTGGGCGCCGGAGTGCGGCTGAACGTTGGCGGCCTCGGCGCCGAAGAGCGCCTTGACGCGGTCGATGGCGATCTGCTCGACCACGTCGACGTGCTCACAGCCGCCGTAGTAGCGGCGGCCTGGGTAGCCCTCGGCGTACTTGTTGGTCAGGACCGAGCCCTGGGCCTCCATGACCGCGACCGGAGCGAAGTTCTCCGAAGCGATCATCTCCAGGGTGGACTGCTGGCGGTGGAGTTCGGCGTCGACCGCGGCGGCTACGTCCGGGTCGAGCTCGTGCAGGGAGCTGTTGAGAAGCGACATCAGGGTCCCGATCGAAGGAAGGGTTCAGTTTTCGGTGAAGGCGGCGTACTCGTCGGCGGACAGCAGTTCGTCCGGCTCGTCCGTCACCCGCACCTTGAACAGCCAGCCGCCCTCGAAGGGGGCGGAATTCACCAGCGCCGGGTCGTTCACCACGTCCTCGTTGATCTCGGTGACCTCGCCGGTGACCGGCGCGTAAAGATCGCTGACGGACTTCGTGGACTCCAGTTCGCCGCAGGTCTCACCCGCGGTGACCGTCGTGCCGACCTCCGGAAGCTGGACGAAGACGACATCGCCGAGCGAGTTGGCCGCGAACTCGGTGATGCCGACCGTCGACACACCGTCCTCGCCGGCCGACAGCCACTCGTGCTCCTTGCTGTAACGCAGCTGCTGGGGGTTGTTCATAGGTCCGATTCTCCTGGATACGGGGGAGTGCTTGGGAAACGGGTCTTGCCTGGTGGGACAGGCGGTACGCAGGGATATGCGCGGGATGGCCCGGCGCCGCCCGGTGGACGGCGGCCGGGCACCGGGGGACGGCGGGCTCAGCGCCGCTTGTAGAAGGGGAGGGCCACGACCTCGTACGGCTCATGGGTACCGCGGATGTCCACCGACACTCCCGCCGTCCCCGGCGCGGCGTGCGCGGCGTCCACGTACGCGATCGCGATCGGCTTGCCGAGGGTGGGCGAGGGCGCGCCCGAGGTGACCTCGCCGATCACCGCGCCGTCCGCGGCGAGCACCGCGTACCCCGCGCGCGGGACCCGGCGGCCCGCCGCGACCAGGCCGACCAGCGCCCGCGGCGGATCTGCCTCGGCCCGCCGGGCCGCCGCCTCCAGGGCCTGGCGCCCGACGAAGTCACCGGGCTTGTCGAACTTCACCACCCGGCCGAGCCCCGCGTCGAAGGGCGTGGTCGCGCGGGTCAGCTCATGCCCGTACAGCGGCATCCCGGCCTCCAGGCGCAGCGTGTCCCGGCAGGACAGCCCGCACGGGACCAGCCCGGCCGGGGCCCCCGCCTCGCTCAGCGCCTGCCACAGCCGCTCGGCGTCGCCCGGCGGGACGAACAGCTCGAAGCCGTCCTCGCCCGTGTAGCCGGTACGGGCGATCAGCGCCGGGACGCCCGCGACCGTGCCGGGCAGGCCCGCGTAGTACTTGAGGCCGTCCAGATCGGCGTCGGTCAGGCCCCCCAGGATCGCTGCGGACGCCGGGCCCTGGACGGCGATCAGCGCGTACGCGTCCCGGTCGTCCCGTACGGCGGCGTCTAGGCCCTCGGCGCGCTCGGTCAGCGCGTCCAGCACCACCTGGGCGTTCGAGGCGTTGGCGACCACCAGGAACTCCTGCTCGCCGAGGCGGTAGACGATCAGGTCGTCCAGGATGCCGCCTTCGGCGTCGCAGATCATGGTGTAGCGGGCGCGGCCGACGGCGAGCGCCGACAGATGGCCCACCAGCGCCCGGTCCAGGGCGGCGCCGGCCTGCGGACCGGTGAGTGTGATCTCCCCCATGTGGGAGAGGTCGAAGAGGCCGGCGCGGGTGCGCACCGCGGTGTGCTCGTCGCGCTCGCTGCCGTAGCGCAGCGGCATGTCCCAGCCGGCGAAGTCGGTCATGGTGGCGCCCAGCGCGCGGTGCACCGCGTCCAGGGCGGTGCGGCGGGGGGTTGAGACATGGGTCATAAGGGTTGGCTCCAGGGCGGGACGACGACGAGGACGACGAGGACGTTGTCCTCCCCATCTGTCATCGGAACCTGAGAGGTTCGCCGTGACCCCTTCTTCGAGCGGTCCGGCTTGCACCGTGGGTGGAGCCACGCCAGCGGCTCGCTTTTCAGATCTGCCTCGTCCACGCGGTATCGGGGCCTGAGAGATTCAAGGGAGGACTTGCTCCTTCGGCGCCCCGGACGGCCGGCACTGCTGCCGGTGGCCGAGGACTCTCCCGCGCGGATTCAAGCGGCCGGTATGGAGTTGCGCGCAACATCATCGCACGTACGCCCGAGAAGGGAAGGCCCGAACGGGCAGAACCGCCGTCGCCCCTGGCCCCTGACCCCCGAAGGCCGGACCCACAGGGCACGAACACCCAGCCCACGGGAATACCACCTTGCTGGACATTACCTTTTCTTGACACTCTTCGGGAACGAGCCGCAGTGACCGACCTAGGAGGACGATCACGGTGCACGGGCAGGGTACGTACGCGACGACGACATGTGGACCCCTGCCGGTGACGCAGGGCGCGGCGCCGACCGGAGGTGCGCTCAGGCCGGGGCGCGGGGCGCATGTGCACGATCTGCGCGGCGACGGCGGCGCGGCCGCGACCGGGCGCGAGCTGCGCTACCGCGCGGGGGACGTGGTGGTCGCCTCCGGGCTGCCCGGCAGCGGCAAGAGCACCATGATCGGCCGGGCCGTGCCCCGCCTGGACCAGCGCGGGGGCGTGGTGCTGCGGGTGGACTCGCAGGACACCCGCGAGCGCTGGGAGCGGCGGGTGCCCCGCTGGCTGCCGTACGCCCTCTACCGCCCCCTGGTGCGCTGCGCCCACTACGCCGGGCTGCGCCGGGCGCTGCGCTCGGGCGCCAGCGTCGTGGTGCACGACTGCGGCACGCTCCCCTGGGTCCGCCGCTGGCTGGCCCGCGACGCCCGGCGCACCGGCCGCCGGCTGCACATGGTGCTGCTGGACGTGGGGGCCGCGGTGGCCCTGGAGGGGCAGGCCGCCCGCGGCCGCGCGGTCTCCCGCTACGCCTTCGGGCGGCACCGCCGCGCCGTGGGACGGCTGGTCGCCGCCGCGGAGGGCGGGCGGCCGCCCGAAGGCTGCGCCTCGGTGGCGCTGCTGGATCGGGCGGCCGCCGGCGCGCTGCGCCGCATCGGCTTCGAGTGACGCGCGGCGGGACGGCGGAGCGCAGCCGTCACGGGGTCCCGGCGATCGCCTCCACCGGGTGGGGCAGCGGCATGGGGGCCACGGAGTCGTCCTCGGCCACCTTGGGCGCGGCGGGCTCGACGGCAGACAGGGGGCTGAGGGCCGTCGTGGTGGGCCGCTGCGTACCGGGCTTCTTCACGTCCGGCTTCTCGGCGGGCTTCTCGGCGCCGGGCTTCTCGGTGCCGGGCTCCTCGGTGTCGCCGGGCTTGGTGTCGTGCTTCTTGGCGTCCTGCTTCTTGGCGTCCGGCTTCTTGGCGTCCTGCTTCTTGCCGTGGTCGCTCTTGTCGTGGTCCTTCTTGCCGTGCTCGTTCTTGTCGTGCTCGTTCTTCGCGTGGTCCTTCTTTACGTGATCGTCCTTGCCGTGGTCGTGCTTACCGGGCTTGTCGGTGCCGGGCTTCGCGCCGGGCTCGGTGGCGGCAGCCATGGTGATGGGCCGGGCGGCGAGCGCGGACGCGTCGTCGGCGAGGGTCGATGCCTCGTCCGGGAGCGGCAGCATCGGGGGCGTCATCGGCTGGCCCATCCCCGGGAGCGGGCCGACGAGAGAGCTGATCAGCTCGACGATGGCGTCGGCGATACGGGGGAGCGCCGCCGCGGCGGCGGCTTCGTCGCCGGCGGCGATGGCGTCCAGCAGGTCGTCGATCGCCCGCTGCAGCGCGTCCAGCGGGTCCGTCGAGACGTCCGTGGGCTCGGTCTGGGCGGCGTACGGCGGCATCTGGGCCTGCTCCTGCCCGGCGGCCTGCCCCTGCTCGGCGGCCTGCGGCGGCACGGTGATCTGGCCCTGCTCCTGGCCCTGGTTCTGACCCTGCTCCTGGTTCTGGCCCGGCTGCTGGTCCTGGCCTTGGTTCTGGTTCTGGCCCTGCTCCTGGTCCTGGCTCTGGCCCGGGTCCTGGCCCTGCTCAGGGTCGTCCGAGGGCATCCGGTCCCGGACCTGCTTGCGGCCCTCGGCCTGGGCCTTGTCGCGCGCCTTGCTCTGGGCCTTCTCCTGGACGTGCGCGGTGGCCCTCGGGGTGCGGGCCGCCTCTGCGGACTTGCGGGCGGCCTTCACCGCGCTGTCGATCGCCGCCGCGTGCTTGACCAGCTCGGCCTCGGAGAGCATCCCGCCCGGGGCCTCCTCCACCGCCTTGGCCAGGGCGGCCACCCGCTCGAGGAGGACCCGCAGATCGCGCATGGCCTGGGTCTGGGCGGGGCTCATCCGTGTGTCGGCGAGTGCTGCCGGGGTGGGGACCGGGGCCTTGGCGCCGGCCGCGCCCCCGGACCCGCCGGTCGAGGCTGCGGACAGCCCGGCGGTGCCGAACAGAAGGGAGCCGGCCATGACGGAGGTGACAAGGACTTCGGCCTTGCGGGAGGGGCGGATCATGAGACCTTCCTTCGCTGTGGTGACGTACGGGCGTACTCGACATCACGGTGCGAAGAACGCAAACGGTGCGCAACTCGACAATTACTGCCTGAAGCGGTCAGAAGTGGTCGTAAGGCGTAACACGTCTGGCCGTCTCCTCGCCCCCGGCCTGGGGATTTGCTGTGGAGATCGACGGCCCCCGATGCCGCCGGGCGATGCAGCCGTTAGGGTGCTTGTGCAGGTCCGACGAGATGGCGGTTGAGCGGAAATGAGCATCCCGGAGCAGTACGGTCCAGTACCGGCTCACAACGGGTTTTCTGACGGTGCGTTTGCTGAGTCCCCGGCTGGGACCCCGGCGTTTCCGGCCTTTCCGGGCAATGAGCTCGAAGAGGTGCTCGCCGCCTCGGTCGACGTCCCCGGCGCCGGCGCCCGCATCGTCGAGACCCTGGCCCGCAGCCGGATCTGGGTGCCGCTGCCCAAGGGGGGCGGCCCGGACAGCAACGGCCTGGACCTGCCCACCATGGAGATCGAAGGCGGCGCCTATGTGCCCGTGTTCAGCTCCGAACAGCAGTTCCTGCAGGTCGTAGGCGCCCATATGGCGTTCACCGTCGCCCCTGCCGTCGAATTCGCCCGCGGACTGCCGCCCCAGCTCGGCATCGCGGTGAACCCCGGCGGCGCGGTCGGCGTCCCGCTTCCGCCGCCGGCCGTGGCCGAGCTGTGCCGGAGCGGGCGCAGCGAGCTCGACGGTCCGGCCACCGGTGGCCGGGTGCGCCTCTTCGAACCGGACTGGCAGGACGAACCGGTCGACTTCCTGGCCGCCGCCGGGCTCGAGTTCGGCAAGGTGGACGGATTGCGCACCGCCCGGCGCGCCCTGGCCAGCGTCGAGGGGGAGCCGCCCGCGCTGTTCGTCGGCGTCGAGCTCGACCTTCCGGGCCCGGAGAGCCAGGCCACCGCGGTGGAGGCGCTCGGCCGTGCGCTCGGCGCCGTGCCGTTGCCGTGGACGGTCCAGCTCGTTCTGCTGGACGTCGCGCAGGACCCGGTGGCGGACTGGATGCGCGAGCGGGTGCGACCGTTCTACGACCGTGACCGCTGAGTCGCCCGGGAGACCCCTGTAAGGGCCCGTAAGCTGGTTGGATGACCGGTGACGGGGCGCGGTCGTGCGCCCCTGGCCGAGTGTTGTGGACAGGCCGAGAGAGGGGCGGACCCAGGTGAGCGCGGGAGGCGGCCATATCGAGCGGATGCTGCAGCAGGTCGCTCCCGGCCGGTACGACGCCTATGAGTCACTGCTGTACGCGCTCGCCGACGGCCAGGTCTGGATGCTGCTGTGGCACGGCACCCCCGGCTCGCCCGACGCGCAGTACGGAAACATGGACGTCGCCGGGCTCGGCTACGCCCCCTGTGTGACCTCCGCCCAGGAGCTCGCCGCCAGCGGCTGGAACCGCGCCCATGAGGTGGTGGGCGGGCGCCAGATCGCGTCCTCCCTCTTCCCCGACCACTACGGCCTGTGGCTCAACCCGCACGCCCCCGGCGGTGGCGTGGGCATTCCCTGGCTCGATCTGCGCAGAATCGCCTGCGGCCTGGACCTGCTGCCCGCCGGGCCGCTGCGGCTGAGTGAGCCGGCCATTGAAATCCCCCAGTTCTACGCCCTGTTGGGGCAGAACGCGCACCGCACACCCGCGGTGCGGTCGATGCGCCGCGCCTGGGTGCAGCCCGCGCTCGGCGCGCCGTATCTGGCGATCGGGCTCGACCTGTACGACACCGGCGCCGCCGGGGTGGAGGCCGCGCGGGCGATGATGCGCCAGTCGGTCGGCGCGGTGCCGGACGGGCTGCCGGTCTCCACGGTCGCGATGTCCGACGAGTACGACCCGGTGGCGATGTGGATGCGGGCCAACGCCCGCCCGTTCTTCGACCGTGACGCCTTCGGGGCGGCCCAGCCCGCGCCCTCGTACGGCTATCCGCCGCAGCACGGCGGCCGGCAGTCCGGACCCGCCCCCAGCACCTGGTAACACCCCTGTCACCACACCGGTAACGGTCCTGTTAACCGGACGGCACGCACCGCTGAGCGGAGTCGCGGTCCGGATAACGGAACACTCCTCGCCACATCACGGTTAGGCATCCATTGCCCGGATGGGCTGGCGGGTGATCACAAGCGCGATGAAGACTCCCGCAACGGGAGGTGTCCGTACCTGCGGGTAGCTCACACTTCCCCTTCGCAAAACTTCCGCACCACAAGCACGACATTCACTTGCGTTTGTGAACCATGCCGCTACAGCGGCGGGTCGTGGGCCGGTCACCACCGGTCGAGAGGGGTCCCCACCACGATGACGGCACCATTGCACGGCACGAGCACGGACGTGGAACCGGCCGCGCCCGTCGATGTCGCGGCGGATGTAGTCAAGGCCTCGGTCGAGGGCAGGTCGCTGCGTCAGATCGCCTGGATGCGCCTCAAGCGGGACAAACTGGCGCTGGCCGGCGGGGCCGTGGTTCTGTTCCTGGTGCTGGTGGCCATCTTCGCGCCGCTGATCGTGAGTCTGCTGGGGCATCCGCCCAACGAGTTCCACCAGGAGGAGATCGACCCGCTGTTCGGCACCCCGAAGGGGTCGATGGGCGGCATCAGCTCCGACTTCCTCCTCGGTGTCGAACCGCAGAACGGCCGCGACGTGTTCAGCCGGATCGTCTACGGCGCGCGGATCTCGCTGCTGGTGGCCTTCCTCGCGGCGGTCGTCGCCGTGGTGCTGGGGACGGTCTTCGGCGTCATCGCGGGGTATTTCGGCGGCTGGGTTGACACCGTTATCAGCCGCGTGATGGACATGCTGCTGGCCTTCCCGCAGCTGCTGTTCATCATCTCCCTGGTCTCGGTGCTCCCGAACGACCTGCTGGGGCTGAGCGGCAGCGGGGTGCGCATCGCCATCCTGGTCTCCGTCATCGGCTTCTTCGGCTGGCCGTACGTCGGCCGCATCGTCCGCGGCCAGACGCTGTCGCTGCGCGAGAAGGAGTACGTAGAGGCGGCGCGCAGCCTGGGCGCCGGCCGGCGCTACATCCTCTTCCGGGAGCTGCTGCCCAACCTGGTCGCCCCCATCACCGTCTACGCCACGCTGATGATCCCCACCAACATCCTCACCGAGGCGGCGCTCAGCTTCCTGGGCGCGGGCGTGAGGCCGCCCACCGCCTCCTGGGGTCAGATGCTCTCCAAGGCCGTCGGCACCTATCAGGACGACCCCATGTTCATGATCATCCCGGGTCTGGCGATCTTCATCACGGTGTTGGCGTTCAACCTCTTCGGCGACGGCGTCCGCGACGCCCTCGACCCGAAGGGAACGCGTTGACGGCGACCCGCCCGGCCGCGGCCCAGCCGCACCGAAACGAATCTGCCCCTACCGCGTCTGTCAGGCGGCGGTCCCCCGATGGTTCTCCGGCGCCGTGCCAAGGACCCATACCCCGGAGGTTGCAGGAAACAATGAAACCCCTACGTTCGTCGAGAAGCAGGCGGATCGCCGGTGCCACGATCGCCGTCGGTGCCCTGATGGCCACCGCGGCGTGTGGCGGCGGCTCCAAAGACGACAAGGGCGAGGGCGCCGGTTTCAACGCCGCGGTGACGGGCATCGCCAGCAAGTCGACCAAGACGGGCGGCACGCTGAAGTTCGTCAACAAGCAGGACTTCGACTCGCTCGACCCGCAGCGCCAGTACTACGGCTTCGCCTGGGACTTCGCGCGGTTCTACACGCGCCAACTGATCACCTACGCGCCCAAGCCGGGCAAGGAGAGCAACAAGCTCGTCCCCGACCTGGCCACCTCCAACGCCAAGATCACCGACGGCGGCAAGACCTACACGTACACCCTGCGTGACGGGATCACCTGGGAGGACGGCTCGCCGATCACCGCCCAGGACATCAAGTACGGCATCGAGCGCATCTGGGCCAAGGACGTCGTCTCCGGCGGCCCGGCCTATCTGCGCCAGGTCCTCGACCCCGACGGCAAGTACAAGGGCCCGTACAAGGACACCTCCAAGGACAAGCTGGGCCTGAAGGCGATCGAGACGCCTGACGCGAAGACGATCATCTTCCGTCTGCCCAAGCCCAACGGTGACTTCGAGCAGATGCTGGCCATGCCCACCGGCTCGCCCGTGAAGGCTTCCAAGGACACCGGCGCCAAGTACACCAACCGGCCCTTCTCCTCCGGCCCGTACAAGGTCGAGTCGTACAAGCCGGGCAAGGGCGCGGTGCTGGTCCGCAACACCAAGTGGAAGAAGGAGTCCGACCCGATCCGCCCGGCCCTGCCGGACAAGATCACGGTGGACTTCAACTCCAACCTGGACGCCATCGACCAGCGGCTGATCAAGGGCGACTACGACGTCTTCCTCAGCGCCACCGGCATGAGCCAGGCCGGCCGCAGCGACGCGCTCAAGCAGCACAAGGGCAACGTCGACAACATCCCGACGAGCTTCGTCCGCTACGTCGACTTCGTCACCAAGGTCAAGCCGTTCGACAACGTCCACTGCCGCAAGGCGGTCTTCTACGCCACCGACTACAAGGCGCTGCAGACCACCCGCGGTGGCCCGCAGGCCGGCGGTGACATCGCTCCCAACATGCTCCCCAAGAGCATCGCGGGCTCGGACGACTACGACCCGTACGGCGTCCTCGAGCGCAAGGGCGCGCCGGACGTGGCCAAGGCCAAGGACGAGCTGAAGCAGTGCGGCAAGCCGGGCGGCTTCAAGACCAACATCGTCGCCCGTACCGACCAGCCGAACGAGGTCGAGGCCGCCGAGACGCTCCAGGAGTCGCTGGCCAAGGTCGGCATCGACATCGAGGTCAACAACATCGACGGCGCCGCCTCGGCGAGCATCACCGGCTCCCCCGAGGTGATGAAGAAGCGCGGCTACGGTCTGTCCATGACCGGCTGGGGCCCCGACTTCCCGACCGGCCAGGGCTTCGAGCAGCCGCTGATCGACGGCCGCTTCATCCAGCAGACCGGTAACTACAACGTCTCCGAGACCGACGACCCGAAGATCAACGGACTCTTCGACGACGCGCTCAAGGAGACCGACCCGGCCAAGGCGGGCGAGATCTACAAGGAGATCAACCACGCCATCGCCGACAAGGCCGTGCAGATGCCCTTCCTCTACGAGAAGAACATCACCTGGCGCAGCTCGCGGCTGACGAACGCCTTCTCGTCGGGGGCCTACAACGGCCGTTACGACTACTCCCAGCTCGGCGTCGTCAAGTGATGGTTCGCCAAGCGACCGTCACACCCCACCATCGCCGAACCGTATAGGCCCGAAGGGCAGGTGATGGCCGCGGGCGGTGGTCCGGGCGCTCCCCGATCGGGGGCCCCGGACCACCGCCGGGCCGCGCACAGTGCTTGCTTATGTCATCCGGCGCTTGTTCGCCGTCATCATGATGCTGTTGGTCGTCACGCTCACGACCTTCGCCATCTTCTTCATGATCCCGAAGTGGGCCGGTTCCGATCCCGCGCTCCTCTTCGTCGGCAAACAGTCCGACCCGGAGGCCATCGAGGGCATCAGACAGAAGCTGAGCCTCGACGATCCGCTGCTGGTGCAGTTCTGGCACTTCATCGAGGGTCTGTTCGTCGGGCGTGACTATGCCAACGGCAGTGACGTCACCCATTGCCCCGCGCCCTGCTTCGGCTACTCCTTCCGCACCGAGCAGGCGGTGTGGCCGCAGCTGACCGACGCCATGCCGGTCACCCTCTCGCTCGCCGCGGGCGCCTGTGTGCTGTGGCTGGTCGGCGGTGTCCTCACCGGTGTCGTCTCCGCGCTGCGCCGGGGCACCCTGTGGGACCGCGCGGCAATGGGCGTCGCCCTCGCCGGTGTCTCGCTGCCCATCTACTTCACCGGCCTGCTCTCCCTGGCCGTCTTCAGCTACCAACTGAACTGGATCGACGCGGACTACACGAGCATCGGCGACGACCCGGCCGTGTGGTTCCAGAGCCTGATCCTTCCCTGGATCACCCTGGCCTTCCTCTACGCCGCGACCTACGCCCGGCTCACCCGCGCCACCATGCTGGAGATCCTGGGCGAGGACTACATCCGCACGGCCCGCGCCAAGGGCCTGCGGGAGCGCGTCGTGATCGGACGGCACGCCATGCGCTCCACCTGGACCCCGATCCTCACCCTGCTCGGTCTGGACCTCGGTGCCCTGCTGGGCGGCGCGGTGCTGACCGAGACCACGTACAACCTGCCGGGCCTCGGCCGGCTCGCGGTGACCGCGATCACCAACAAGGACCTGCCGGTCATCCTCGGCGTCACCTTGATCGCGGCCCTGTTCATCGTGGTGGCCAACCTCATCGTGGACCTCCTGTACGCCGTCGTCGACCCGCGAGTGAGGCTCGGATGACCGATATCGAAAAGTCCGGGACCGACAAGCCCGCCAAGCTCGACAAGCCCGAGAAGACCGGCGATCTGCCGGCCACCGGCACCGCGCTCGGCGAGGTGGCCGCGGCCGGCTCCCCGGCGCCCACCGCCTTCCTCGAGGTGCGCGACCTCAAGGTCCACTTCCCGACGGACGACGGCCTGGTCAAGTCGGTGGACGGGCTCAGCTTCCGGCTGGAGAAGGGCAAGACGCTCGGCATCGTCGGCGAGTCCGGCTCCGGCAAGTCCGTCACCTCGCTGGGCATCATGGGCCTGCACACCGCCGGGCAGTACGGCCGGCGCAAGGCGCGGATCTCCGGCGAGATCTGGCTGAACGGGCAGGAGCTGCTGGGCGGCGACCCGGAGGAGGTGCGCAAGCTGCGCGGCCGTGAGATGGCGATGATCTTCCAGGATCCGCTGTCCGCGCTGCACCCCTACTACACCATCGGCCGCCAGATCAGCGAGGCGTACCGGGTCCACCACGACGTCACCAAGGACGTGGCCCGCAAGCGCGCCGTCGAGATGCTGGACCGCGTCGGCATCCCGCAGCCGGACAAGCGGGTGGACAGCTATCCGCACGAGTTCTCCGGCGGTATGCGGCAGCGCGCGATGATCGCGATGTCGCTGGTCAACAACCCCGAGCTGCTGATCGCCGATGAGCCGACCACCGCCCTGGACGTCACCGTGCAGGCGCAGATCCTCGACCTCATCCGGGATCTCCAGAAGGAGTTCGGCTCCGCGGTCATCATCATCACCCACGACCTGGGCGTCGTCGCCGAGCTCGCCGACGACCTCCTGGTGATGTACGGCGGCCGCTGTGTCGAGCGCGGTCCGGCCGAGAAGGTCTTCTACGAGCCCCAGCACCCCTACACCTGGGGCCTGCTCGGCTCGATGCCGCGTATCGACCGCGACCAGACCGACCGCCTCATCCCGGTCAAGGGCTCCCCGCCCAGCCTGATCAACGTGCCGTCCGGCTGTGCCTTCCACCCGCGCTGCCCGTACGCCGATGTGCCCAAGGACAACATCACGCGCACGGAGCGGCCGGAGCTGCGTGTGGCCGGGAGTGGCGACCACTTCTCCGCGTGCCACATGACGCAGGAGGAGCGCACGCGGATCTGGACCGAAGAGATTGCGCCGAAGCTGTGACGGACACGAAGGATCCGAAGATGACGGTCCCGGAGCAGGCGACCACCACCCCCGAACCCCTGCTCAAGGTGTCCGGCCTGGTCAAGCACTTCCCCATCAAGAAGGGGCTGCTGCAGCGGCAGGCCGGCGCGGTGCAGGCGGTGGACGGCCTGGACTTCGACGTACGGCCCGGGGAGACCCTGGGCGTGGTGGGCGAGTCCGGGTGCGGCAAGTCCACCATGGGACGGCTGATCACCCGGCTGCTGGAACCCACCCGCGGGAAGATCGAGTTCGAGGGCAAGGACATCACACACCTCGGCACCGCCGGGATGCGGCCGATGCGCCGCGATGTGCAGATGATCTTCCAGGACCCGTACTCGTCGCTGAACCCCCGGCACACGATCGGCACCATCGTCGGCGCGCCCTTCCGGCTCCAGGGGGTCAAGCCGGAGGGCGGCATCAAGGCCGAGGTGCAGCGGCTGCTGGCGCTGGTCGGCCTCAACCCCGAGCACTACAACCGCTACCCGCACGAGTTCTCCGGCGGCCAGCGCCAGCGCATCGGCATCGCCCGGGCGCTCGCGCTCAAGCCCAAGCTGGTCGTCGCGGACGAGCCGGTCTCGGCGCTGGACGTCTCGATCCAGGCCCAGGTGGTCAACCTGCTGGACGACCTCCAGGACGAGCTCGGCCTCACGTATGTGATCATCGCGCACGACCTGTCGGTCATCCGGCACGTCTCGGACCGGATCGCGGTGATGTACCTCGGCAAGATCGTCGAGCTGGCGGACCGCAAGGACCTGTACGAGCGCCCCATGCACCCGTACACCAAGGCGCTGCTCTCGGCGGTGCCGGTGCCGGACCCCAGGCGGCGGGCCAAGCGCGAGCGGATCCTGCTCAAGGGCGATGTCCCCTCGCCGATCTCACCGCCCTCCGGCTGCCGCTTCCACACCCGGTGCTGGAAGGCGACCGAAGTGTGCAAACAGCAGGAGCCGCCGCTGGTCGCGCTGGCGACCGGGCACCAGGTGGCCTGCCACCACCCGGAGTCTGTATCCGATATGCGGCTACCGCCGCCTGGCCCCGACCAGGTCCCGGCGGAGAAGGCCGGGCCCGAGGCGGCGGCGAAGGTGGAGAAGAAGGTGGAGAAGGGGGACTAGCCCGGACTAGCCCAGGAGGGAGCGGCAGCGGCCCGGGGAGCGGTCGTCGAGCGGTCAGGGGGAGCGGCCCGAGGACGGGAACACCCGATGAGTAAAAATGTCGGGTGTTCATCGATCTGTTCAGCCCCTCCGTGCAGCACTCGCTCGAGCTCGCCGGAATCTTCGTCTTCGCGATATCCGGCGCGCTGCTCGGCGTGCGCAAGAACTTCGACGTCTTCGGCATGGCGGTGCTCGCGGAGGTCACCGCGCTGGGCGGCGGGGTGTTCCGTGATCTGGTCATCGGCGCCGCGCCGCCGGCCGCCTTCACCGACCTCGGCTACTTCCTCACCCCGCTCATCGCCACCACCATCGTCTTCTTCCTGCACCCCGAGGTGGAGCGGATCACCGTGGCGGTGGGCGTCTTCGACGCGGCCGGGCTCGGACTGTTCTGCGTCACCGGCACCATGAAGGCGTACGACCACGGGCTCGGCCTCACCTTCTGCGCCGTCCTCGGCATGACCACGGCGATCGGCGGCGGGGTGCTGCGCGACCTCCTCGCCCACGAGGTGCCCTCGCTGCTGCGCTGGGACCGCGATCTGTACGCGGTCCCGGCCATGGTGGGCGCGACGATCGCGGCGCTCCTCCTCCACTACGACGCGCTCACCGGGGGCACCAGCGCCCTCGCGGCCGCCGTGGCGTTCGCGGTCCGGCTGATGGCGATGCGTTTCGGATGGCGCGCGCCGCGCGCATGGAACCGGCGCAGCACGGCGGCCGAAGAGGTCTGACCGAGCGGGCCGGTCAGGGAGCGGTCGGCCCCGGCGGCGTTCACCGTGGTTGTATGGCGACTATCGGGGCCGCTGCCGTCCTGGCGGGGGCACCTCCCCGCGGTGGCCGGAGAGACCCGAGCCCTGAAAAAAAGGGGAGAAGCGCGGTGAAGGACACCTTGAGCTCGACCGAGGGCGGCCGCTCCGCCCTGCGCCTGGAGCGGCGGATCGCCCATCCGCCGGAGGAGGTCTGGCGGGCCCTGACCGAGCCCGCCCTGATGGCCCACTGGTTCCCCGCCGAGGTCCGGCTGGAGCCGAGGGCCGGCGGGCGGATCGACTTCGTCTTCCCCGGGTCCGACGTACCGGACACCCACGGGACCGTCACGGAGCTCGACCCGCCGCGCGTGTTCGCCTTCACCTGGGGCGACGACCAGCTCCGCTGGGAGCTGCGCCCTGAGGCCGACGGCTGCGCGCTGACCCTCACCCACACCTTCCGCGACCGCTTCGGCGCGGCCAGTTTCGCCTCCGGCTGGCACACCTGCGTCTCGGCGCTGGCCACCCTGCTGAACGGCGAGGCAGGCGGCGGGACAGGCGGCGAGACCGGCGACCAGGCCGGCGAGCAGGCCGGGGTCACGGCGGACATGGCCGAGCTGCACGAGCGCTACGTCGAGGCGTTCGGACTGGCCGAGGGGGTCGTCGAGACCACCGAGGACGGCTGGCGGCTGCGGTTCGAGCGGCAGCTGGTCCGTCCGGCCGAGACGGTGTGGCAGGCGCTGACCGGGCCGGCCGGCGCGGAGGGGCCGGTGGTCGGCGGCGCGGTGCCGATCGGGTTCCGTACGGACGCGGTCCCGCCCGGCCCGGTCGCGGAGGTGACCGCGCCCCGCGAGCTCGCCTACGACTGGCTCCTCGGCGGCCGACCGGTCGGCCGGGTCCGATGGCAGCTGACCGTCGGCACCGGCCACGGCGCCCGCCTGATCCTCACCCAGACCGGCCCGGCCGGGGCCGACGAGGAGCGGGAGGCGGCGCTGGCCGAGTGGCGCAAGCACATCGCGCTGCTGGCCACGAAGCTGCTGCACATGCGGGGCTGAGGCTGAGCGCCCCGGCGGCGCGCTGCCGCGACGCGACGCGCTGCCGCGACGCCGACGCGCCTTCTCGTCTACTCGCCTACTCGCCGAGAAAGCCCAGCAGGGCCGCCGTGAGTTCGGCCGGGGCGTCCTCCTGGACGAGATGGCCCGCACCCTCGAACAGCCGCAGTCGCGCACCGGGGATCAGGGCCGCCAGCTCCCGCCCCCGCTCCGGCGGAATCCAGGAGTCCGCGGAGCCCCAGCAGACCAGGACGGGCAGCTCCAGCTCGCCGTACCGGCCCTGGATCTCATCGGTGAAGCGCTGGTCGTTCTGCGCCATCTGCCGGTACAGCGCGGCCTGCCCCTCGCCGTCGCACCACGGTGCGACGAGCCGGTCCAGGACCGCCGGATGCAGCCCGGGACCGCTCGCCGAGGCGACGTACTCGCGCACCAGAGCCCGGTGCAGCCCCGGCGGCAGCCGCTCGAAGACCTCGGCGTGCTCGCCGAGCAGCCGGTAGGTGGGTGAGCCCCAGGGGGCCAGGGCCACCGGGTCGGCCAGGGCCAGCCGGCGGTAGCGCGCCCCGTGCAGCAGATGGGCGCGCAGGGCGACGCAGCCGCCGAAGTCATGGGCGACGACGGCCGGCGCCCGCCGGTCCCCGGCCAGACCCCAGTGGTCGAGCAGTTCGGTGAAGACCCGGGCCTGGGCGGCCAGGGAGACGTCCTGGCCCGCGCGCTTCTCCGAGGCGCCGTAGCCGGGCATGTCCCAGACGTAGACCCGGTGGCGGTCGGCGAGCGCGCGGGCGACGGACCGCCAGACGTACGAGGAGAAGGGCGTGCCGTGGAGGAGGACGACCGGCGGGCGGTCCGGGTCGCCGAGCACGGCCCAGCGGACCTCGCCGGAGGAGCTGCGGTGGGTGCGGTCCAGTGTCCAGTCTGCCCAGTCGTCTGTCATGAGCAAAACGCTAGTTGCTCATGACAGTTTCTGTCGAGGCTCTTTCGTCAGCCGTTCTGCGGGGTCCCGGCGGCTTCGGCTGCGGCTTCGTCTGTGGTCTCGGTGACGGCTTCCGCGCCGGGGACGGGCAGCAGCCCGCGCTCGCCGAAGACCTTCTTGGCGACGAAGGTGGCGTTGAGCGCCTTGGGTATGCCGCAGTAGACGGCCGCGTGCAGCAGCGCTTCCGAGATCTCGGTGGGGGTGAGCCCCACGTTCAGCGCGGCGTTGATGTGCACCTCGAGCTGCGGCTCGCAGCCGCCGAGACCGGTGAGTATGCCGAGGGTGACCAGCTGTCGGTCCCGGGGGGCCAGCTCGGGGCGCGCGTACATGTCGCCGAAGGCCCAGGCGGCGACCTGGTGGCCGAGCTCGGGGGAGACGTCGGCCAGCGATTCGACCACTCGCTCCCCGACCTCGCCGTCGATCCGGCTGAGCACCTCCATGCCGTACTCGAACCGCTCCTGCTTGATCTTGTCGTTCGCGTTGCTCATGTCCTGAACGGTAGGAGTTGGAGCACACTCGAAGGCAAGCGGCCGGCCAGGCGGGGGCGAGCAGGGTGCGGCAGCGGCCGGGCAGGGCGCGGGTGCCGGGCTCCCCGTGCGCCCGGCACGCGCCCCCGCTGCGGCTCGTAGAATCGAGCCCACCATGGTTTACCTCGACCACGCCGCCACCACCCCGATGCTTCCGGAGGCGGTGCAGGCGATGACCGCCCAGCTCGCCGTCACCGGCAACGCCTCCTCGCTGCACGCCGCCGGCCGCCGGGCGCGCCGTACCGTCGAGGAGTCCCGCGAATCGCTCGCGGCCTCGCTGGGCGCGCGTCCAAGTGAAGTCGTCTTCACCTCGGGCGGGACCGAGGCCGACAACCTCGCGGTCAAGGGACTCTACTGGTCCCGCAGGGACGCCGACCCCGCCCGCACCCGCCTGCTCGCCAGCCCCGTCGAGCACCACGCGGTCCTCGACGCCGTCGACTGGCTCGCCGAGCACGAGGGCGCGCGGGTCGAGTGGCTGCCCGTCGACGCGTACGGGCGGGTCCACCCCGACGCGCTGCGGGAGGCGATCGCCCGCGACCCCTCCGATGTCGCGCTCGCGACCGTGATGTGGGCCAACAACGAGATCGGCACCGTCATGCCGGTGCCGGAACTGGCCGCCGTGGCGGCGGAGTTCGGGATTCCGCTGCATGCCGACGCGGTCCAGGCCTTCGGCCAGCTCGACCTCGACTTCGCCGCCTCGGGCGTGGCCGCGATGACGGTCAGCGGCCACAAGATAGGCGGGCCGTACGGCATCGGCGCGCTGCTCCTCGGCCGTGAGTGGACCCCGGCGCCGCTGCTGCACGGCGGCGGCCAGGAGCGCCAGGTGCGCTCCGGCACGCTCGACACCCCCGCCATCGCGGCCTTCGCGGTCGCGGCCGCCCATGCCGCCGAGCACCGCGAGGAGTTCGCGCGCGAGATCGGCGCGCTGCGCGACGCGCTGATCGGCGCCGTCCGGGCCGCCGTCCCCGACGCGATCCTGGGCGGTGACCCGGACCCGGCCGGCCGCCTCCCCGCCAACGCGCACTTCTCCTTCCCCGGCTGCGAGGGCGACTCGCTGCTCCTGCTGCTGGACGCGCGGGGCATCGAGTGCTCGACCGGCTCGGCCTGCACCGCGGGCGTGGCCCAGCCCAGCCATGTCGTCCTGGCCACCGGCACCGACCCCGACCTGGCGCGCGGCACGCTGCGCTTCTCGCTCGGCCATACGTCCACCAAGGCGGATGTGGAGGCGGTGGCGGACGCGATCGGCCCGGTGGTGGAGCGGGCGCGCGGCGCGGGCCTGAGCTAGGGCGCGATCGGCCGCACGAGGATAAGCACAGCCAAAGGCTGGACCAATGGCGGAATTCACCGTGGCGAAAAATGCCCCGAGCTGAATCGGGATATTTTTCCGACCCGGCTGAGAATCCTTCCCCGGCGGTTAGTCTCTCCCCGGAATGCAACCCCCTTCCGAGGAGGCTCGATGATGAGATTTTCGGTGAGACGGAGCATGGCCGCCGCCGCAATTGCCGCGACGGCTCTCATAGGAACGAGTGCGACGGCGCAGGCCACACCGGCCAATTTGGAATACGAACCCGTAACCGGCATTCAGAACTGCTGGGTGGGCGGACACACCTGGTTCGGTGTCCAGGGCGGCGAGGTCGAGGTCGCGGCCTGCTACGACATCCAGAAGGACGACCAGGGGTACAAGGTCGCCTCGGTTATCCGGATACGGCGGGAAGAGGGAACCCCGGCCCCGGTGAACCTCACGACCTTCGTGACCGGCGGCGAGGACCAGAGCGCCACGGCGGCGACCGTCGACGTCTCCAAGGACTCCGTCTGGCACGAAGTGCGCAGCCCCTGGAATCGGGCGTCCGGCGTCTATAACGCATACGGCAGCTACTTCGCTCCCGGGATGAAAGACGAGAACGGCTGGCCGGTGACGACGCCGCGCGAGCTCGATTTCATGCACAACGGCCACATCTGGCTCCCATGAACTCCGCGAGACCATGGCTCACCGGTCGGCCAGGGCCGCGCGCACCAGCCGTAGATAGCGGTCCCAGTCCCAGTGCGGCCCGGGGTCGGTGTGGTCGGTGCCCGGCACCTCGGAGTGGTTGACGATGTGGTCGCGGTCCGCCGGGAATCCGTACCGCCGGCAGATCCTGGCCGTCAGCCGCGCCGAGGCCTGGTACATCGGGTCCGTGAAGGAGCTCGCCCGGTCCACGAACCCCTCGTGCTCGATGCCTACGCTGCGCTCGTTGTACGGGCGGTTTCCCGCGTGGAAGGCGACGTCCAACTCGCGGACCGTCTGCGCGATACGCCCGTCGCGGCGCACCACATAGTGAGCCGCGGCGCCGTGGCTCGGGTCCCGGAACGCCTCCAGCGCGTCGTAGTAGCTCCCCTGGACGACATGGATCACCACCCGGTCGACCGTGTAGTCGTACGGCCGGTCCGCCCGCCGCCAGTTCAGCGGCGAGGCCGGGACCCACTGCGCCCCCGGATAGTCGACCGCGCCCTCCTCGCGCGGCTGGTCCACGCCGGGCAGCCGCCACCACAGCCGCTCCAGCTCGCCCCGCGCCGCATAGCCGACCCCGGCCAGCCCGGCGGCGACCCCGCCGATCAGCAGCGCCCGTCTCCCGAGGCGCCGCCGGCCGCCGGGCACGCCGTCGCCGGGCGGCCCCTGGCCGCCGCCGTCCTTGCCGGAGCCCGCGCGGTCCGGGGCGGCGGCGTCCGTGGTCTCGCTCATGGAACTGTCAACGGGCGGCGTGGCGCGCCCGGTTCCACGGCGGTTGTCGGATCATGGCGCAAACCGAACGCCGAGGGACAGACCGCTCTATCCCCAGGTAGATGAAAGTTGGACCATCTAGTGACTCGACAGTGACTCGACGAGGAGTGAACAGCATGCGCATTGGGTTCTCGCTGCCCCAGTTCGGCGCTCTGGCGCAGCGCCCGGAGGAGGTGGCGCGGTTCGCGCGGCAGGCCGAGGAACTCGGCGCGGCGAGCCTGTGGGTCGGCGACCGGCTGCTCGACCCGGTCCATCCGACCGTCGGATACGCGGGCGCCGATACGATCCCGCCGGAATTCCGCACCGCCCTGGACCCCTTCGCCACGCTGGCCACCGCCGCCGCCGTCACCGAACGGGTCCAGCTGGGCAGCAACGTCATCAACGCCCCCTGGTACCCGCCGGCCGTGCTGGCCCGCTCCCTCACCACCATCGACGCGATGAGCGCGGGGCGGCTGCTGGTCGGGCTCGGCACCGGCTGGTCCCCGGAGGAGTACGAGGCCGTGAACGTCCCGATGGCCGAGCGCGGCCGCCGCCTCGACGAAATCCTCGACGCCCTGACGGCCTGGTGGACCACCAACCCCGTCGAATACCGCGGCGAACACTGGACCGTGCCCGCCTCGTACATCGACCTCAAGCCGGCCACCCGCCCCCACCCGCCCGTCTACCTGGGAGGCTGGGCCCCCACCGCCCTGCGCCGGGTGGCCCGCCGCGCCGACGGCTGGCTGCCGATCGCCGTCCCGCCCGTACCGTTCGACGCCCAAGCCGCCGTCATCGGTCCCATGGCCACCATCCGGGAGGCGGCCGAGCGCGAGGGCCGGGACCCCGCCGCGCTGGACGCGATCCTGCGGGTCAACCCTTCGTCCGAGGCCACGGTCCGGGACGTGACGACGGTGCTGTCCCGGGCGGAGGCGGAGGCGGGCGTGGACCACGCCTTCGTGGACCTGATCTATCTGGCCAAGGACGTGGACCAGGCCCTGGACCTGGCGCAGCGCATCCTGGAGGGCGCAAGCGCCGCCTGACTGCTCTACTACTCTCCGTAACGATCAGCCGGGGAGCCGACCGCCCACCCCCAGGGCCTACCCTGGAGGGGCTATGAATGACTTCCCCGGTGCGCCCACAGGTCCCCGCGACGGCCGTCGCCTGCGCGTCCTCGCCGCCATGTCCGGCGGCGTGGACTCCGCGGTCGCGGCCGCGCGCGCGGCCGAGGCGGGCCATGACGTGACCGGCGTCCACCTCGCCCTCTCCGCCAACCCGCAGTCCTTCCGCACCGGCGCCCGCGGCTGCTGCACCATCGAGGACTCGCGCGACGCCCGCCGCGCCGCGGACATCATCGGCATCCCGTTCTACGTATGGGACCTCGCCGAGCGCTTCCGCGAGGACGTGGTGGACAACTTCATCTCCGAGTACGAGGCCGGGCGCACCCCCAACCCCTGTCTGCGCTGCAACGAGAAGATCAAGTTCGCGGCGCTCCTCGACAAGGCCCTGGCCCTCGGCTTCGACGCCGTCTGCACCGGCCACTACGCCACCGTCGTCCACCGCGAGGACGGCACCCGCGAGCTGCACCGCGCCTCCGACATGGCCAAGGACCAGTCGTACGTCCTCGGCGTCCTCGACGAGCGCCAGCTGGCCCACGCCATGTTCCCGCTCGGCGACACCCTCACCACCAAGGACGAGATCCGCGCCGAGGCCGAGCGGCGCGGCCTGGCCGTCGCCAAGAAGCCCGACAGCCACGACATCTGCTTCATCGCCGACGGCGACACCCAGGGCTTCCTGGCCAAGCACCTCGGCACGGCCGAGGGCGACATCGTCGACGAGGACGGCCGCAAGCTCGGCACCCACGAGGGCGCGTACGGCTTCACCATCGGCCAGCGCAAGGGCCTGCGCATCGGCCACCCCGCCCCCGACGGCAAGCCGCGCTACGTCCTGGACATCTCCCCGGTGAACAACACCGTCACCGTCGGCCCCGCCGAAGCCCTGGACATCACCTCCCTCACCGCCATCACCCCCCGCTGGTGCGGCACCCCACCCACCGCCCCCGCCACCTACACCGCCCAACTGCGCGCCCACGGCGGCGAAACCGAGGTGACGGCCGCACCCGTCGACGGTGACGGCGACGGCGGCGGCGCACTGCGCGTGACCTTCGCCGAACCGGTCCGTGGCGTGGCCCCGGGCCAGGCGATCGTGCTGTACGACGGGACGCGGGTCGTGGGCTCGGCGACGATCGCGACGACGGAGCGGGCGGAGCGGGCCACGTCGGCGAGCTGACGCCTGGCGACGTCAAGCAGAGGTTGGACAACGCTCAGTCCGAGCCCGGAGCAGGGGGATGACCCCGGCGGGGTGGTTGCGTGCGATCCGCCGTGTCCCAACAGCCCCCGGATGCGGTTCCGTGCCGTGAAAATCGGGACAACTGGGCTGCCTGGCACGCCCGATCAGGCTCCGCGTCTTGACGGCGAGTGCCACCTGATGCAGTTTATGTTTCTGGCACATCACGAGAAACTTTCCTTTACGTACGGCATTTTTGAGGACGCACGAGGACGGCCGGCCGACGGTCGGATCCAGCACCGCCCAGTTCTTCGCCAAGGCGCGCATTGCTGCCTTGCCCCCTCACGCGAGGAGAGTGGTCTTCCATGTCCTGGCTCTCTGCGGAGCCTCCTCTCCGCCCGGTCTTCGCTGTGGTCACCGGTTCGATCGCCGACGAGTCCCCGGCCGGCGGCCGGCACCAGGTCCGCGGTCCGTACCGGCGACGCCCTGAGGGCGCGGGTGGCTGAGCACCGGCACTGATCCGGTACGACGGCGGCAGCCGGGGATCCGCATCCGCAGCGCCCCGCGCGGGCCCCCGGTCTCTGGCCCGGTGCCCACGGACCGCCGCGCACCGCACCACATCGACAGTCCGGAGAGCCTCTGACGGGGCCGGCCGGAAACCCGCTCACTCAAGGGAGCATGAGGTCCCCATGCGCAGATTGAGTTTCAGCCGCAGACGTATGTCCGTGGTGCTCGCCGCTACGGTTACGGCCCTGATCTCGTTGGCGGCGATGCTCGTCGCCAGTCCGGCTCAGGCGGCCACCAGCGGCGCCTTGCGCGGTGTCGGTTCCGGCCGGTGTCTCGATGTGCCGGGTGCCAGCCAGACCGAGGGCACGAACGTGCAGATCTGGGACTGCATCGGCGGGGCCAATCAGCAGTGGACGCTGACGGACAGCAACCAGCTGACCGTATACGGCAACAAGTGCCTGGACGTCCCGGGCCACGCCAACACGGCCGGTACCCGGCCGGTGATCTGGGCCTGTAACGGCGGTACGAACCAGCAGTGGCGGGTGAACTCCGACGGCACGGTCGTCGCCGTGGAGTCCGGGCTGTGCCTGGACGTGTCGGGCGGCGCTACGGCCAACGGCACGGCGGTGCAGCTCTGGCCGTGCAGCGGCACCAGCAACCAGAAGTGGACCGGCCTGTCCGGAGGGGGCGGCACGTGTTCCCTTCCGTCGACGTACCGGTGGTCCTCGACGGGCTCGTTGGCGCAGCCGGCGAACGGGTGGAACTCGCTGAAGGACTTCACCAACGTGGTGTACAACGGCAAGCACCTGGTCTACGGCTCGAACGTGTCAGGGGGGACGTCGTACGGCTCGATGGCGTTCAGCCCCTTCACGAACTGGTCGGACATGGCGTCGACCGGCCAGACCGGGATGAGCCAGGCCGCGGTGGCGCCCACGCTGATCTACTTCGCGCCCAAGAACATCTGGGTGCTGGCCTCCCAGTGGGGTGCCTCGCCCTTCATCTATCGCACCTCCAGCGACCCCACCAACCCCAACGGCTGGTCCTCCCCGCAGCCGCTGTTCACCGGCAGCATCCCGGGCAGCGGCCCGCTCGACCAGACCCTGATCGCCGACGACAAGACCATGTACATGTTCTTCGCCGGCGACAACGGCAACATCTACCAGGCGAGCATGCCGATCGGGGACTTCCCGGGCAGCTTCGGCTCCTCGTACAAGACGATCATGACCGACACGACGGCCAATCTGTTCGAGGCACCGGAGGTCTACAAGGTCCAGGGCCAGAACCAGTACCTCATGATCGTCGAGGCAATGGGTGCCAACGGGCGCTTCTTCCGCTCGTTCACCGCCTCCAGCCTGAACGGTCCGTGGACCCCGCAGGCCGCCACCGAGTCCAACCCCTTCGCGGGCAAGGCCAACAGCGGTGCCACCTGGACCAACGACATCAGCCACGGTGACCTGGTCCGCACCAACCCCGACCAGACCAAGACCATCGACCCCTGCAACCTGCAGTTCCTCTACCAGGGCCTGAACCCCGCCGCCGTCACCCCGGGCATGCCCTACAACGAGCTGCCCTGGCGGCCGGCCGTGCTGACCCTGCAACGCTGACCAGCCCACGGTGATCGCCATGTGGTGCGGTCCGCCGACGCGTAGAAGAGCGGTCTACGGCGTGGGCGACTTCACCCGCTGACCGATACTCACCGCCTTGAGGAACCCCAGCCGCGCCTCGGCCGGGGTTCCTCTCTTTCGTGGACTTTCCTCGTGGGTGCGGACCGAAGCCCGCTGACGCCACCGGAGATTCCAGGTGGCCCACACCTGTGCTCTCGTGTTCCCGGGGCTACTCCTGCCACCCCGCCGTCGCGATCGCGCGCTCCCGCCACAGCGTCACGGCCGGACCGTTCGGCTCCCAACGGTGGCAGAACTCCCGCAGGGACGCGCATCTGGCCAGCATGGCGGCCCGGCGGACCGGCCAGGGCGGCACCGCGTCCCCGCCGTAGGCGCGGAAGAAGCCGTCGAGGGCGTGGCGGTGCCCTGGGTGGTGCGTCCGTACGATCCACTCGCACCAGGCCAGGTCCTCGACGGGGTCCCCGAGGTGGGCGAACTCCCAGTCGACCACGGCGGTGACCTGGAAGGTGACGGGGTCGAGCAGCACGTTGTTGGGCCCGTAGTCGCCGTGCACCAGCACCTTGCCTTCGTCCACCTCGCCCTCGTCGCGGGCGCCCGCCTCATGGATGCGGCGCAGCAACTCCCCGCATGCCTCCAGGACCTCCACGGCGTGTCCGGCGTCCAGCAGTTCCTGGCCGGGCGCGCCGGGCATGAAGCCGAGCGTGAGGGTGCCGTTGCCCGCCTCGTGTACGGGCGGCACGGGGAGCCGGCCCCGGAGCCGGGTCAACAGTGTGCGCTCACGGTCGAGCCTGAGCTCGGCGTCCGGACCTTCGTAGGTCTTCTTCACGACGGCTCCGTCGCCGAGGGTGCGGTTGGTGTAGCCGTGCTTCAGCGGACGCATCCCTCGATGATCAGTCATGGGCCGGTATGCCGCCACCCAAATCCGGGGCCACCGTCCCGCTGCCGTGGCAGAGTCATGACCATGCTGACCTCGACGCGTGAGCGGCGAAGACACCTCGCCGCGGTCGCTCTCCTCCTGGGGGCCGCCATATCCCTGACCGCCTGCGGCGAACAGCGCGGCACGGACCCGGCGGCCGGTGCCCCGGCCCCGCCCCCGCCCCCGAGTTCCAGCCCGAGTTCCGGCCCGAGTTCTCCCGGCACCACCCCCTACGTGGAGCCCGGAGCGGGCGATGGCGCCCCCCACTACAACGAGAACAACGCCGGCCGCCGCCCCGGCGAGATGTCCGTCGACAGCGCGGAGGACGCCCGGAAGGAAGCCGCCCGCATCGAGCCCGTGCTCAGGCGGCTGTGGAAAGAGAAGAAGTGGGACGTCAAGAGCGTGCGCGCGGCGATGCTGGAGCTCGGGTACGAGGAGGAGCGGACCGGGGCCGGGGGCAAGCGGCTCGGCGGGACGCTCAGCGTGAGAGGGATGGAACCACGCTTCGAGACCGACCACTACGTGACGCCCGAGGGCGCCCGAGTCGGCCTGCGCGTCCATGACGACGCCTGCGTCACGGCCTTCGTGCAGAAGACCAACTACGAGGTGAAGACGAACGGTCCGTACCCGGAGAGCGGCTGCTTCGAGCCGCCCTTCGCCCACTGAGCTTCCCGGTTACTTGATGTAGACCAGGCCGTCGGAGGTGATGGTCGGCCGGCCGCTGGTGCCGACGACGACGATCTTGACGGTGTGCTTGGCGCTGGTGGACCAGGACTTCGTCCAGATGGCGTTGCGGTACATCGTCGAGGAGGAGCGCAGGTCGACGGTGGCGGCCTTGGTGCCGTCCACATAGATGTACGCCTGGCCGGAGGTCGAGGCCCGGGAGACCACCCAGGCCGCGGAACGGCCGGTGAAGGTCCAGGTCAGGCCGGCGCCCTTGCTGCCGCTCGCATACGACTTGCCGCCCAGGTAGCTGGTGGAGGATCTGGTCGTCCAGCTACCGGACTTCACCGCCGAGGACTCCTGGAGGATGACGGGCGTGTAGGAGGGCGAGGAGGTGCGGTAGTTGCCCGCGTAGTCGTAGGCGCGCATGGACCAGGTGGAGGCGGTGCCGGACGTGGCCGTGCGGTTGGACGTGGTGGTCGTCGGGCCGAACGTCGCGGTGGTCGGGGAGAGCAGCTTGACCTCCCGCAGGGCGGCGTCGTCGGTTGCCTTCCAGTCCAGGCGGACCGGGACGGCGGTGGTGTTGACCGTGCCGGTCCGCAGGGTGAGCTTCGGTGTCGTGGCGAAGGTGGGGGCGGTGGTCTCGGCGATGACGGTGGAGGCGGCGGTGGTCGCCGTCTTCCCCGACTGGTGCACGGCCCGTACCGCGACCTTGTGCGTGCCCAGCGCCAGGGTGGTCGACGCGGAGGCGCTGGTGCCGGAAGTGGTGGCGACGACGTTGCCGTCAACCAGCAGCTCGTACCTCTTGATCAGGGCTGGCGGAGTGGTGGCCGACCAGTGAACGGTGAGGCCGGCCTTGGTGTAGTAGGCCGAGTTGTACAGGCCGGCCCCGGACACCGAGGTGATCTTCAAACCGGCGACGGGGCCGGATGCCCAGCTGCGGATGGTGGGCAGCTGGGCGTACAGCGAGTTGCCGGGGCACTCGGTGTTGTAGCCGTCGCGGTGTCCGGAGATCCGGTTGAAGGTGTACTTCGTGTCGGCCGTGTAGCTGGTGCCGAAGTAGTTCTTCTGGGTCGCCCCAGCGGTGAGCTGGACGGTGCTGGCGGGGTCGGCGCCGTACTGACCGAGCTTCCATCCGGCCAGACGGGCGATCGACGTCAGTGCGTCCGTGGACGCGCCGGTGGAGGTGTAATTGCCCAGGACGGCGATGCCGGCGCTCTCGCGGTTCCAGCCGTAGGTGTGCGCGCCGAGTACCGGCATATCGACGCCGCCTGCGCGGCCTTCGAAGATGGTGCCGCATTTGTCGACCAGGAAGTTGTACCCGATGTCATTCCAGCCGTTGGTCTTGACGTGGTAGATGTAAATGCCACGCACAATTGATGCGGAGTCCGCGCAGCTGTAGTCATTGGTCCCGTCCGTGTGGTGGACGAAGACCGATTTGACGTCCGTGTTGTACGTCGGAGGGTCTTCCGGTGTGATGCCCGTGGTGTCGGCGCCCCATTCGGCGCGCGAGACGATCGGCGGCTCGGGCACGGTGGAGGGCGGCCCGCTGGTGGGTGAGGCGCTCGGCGAGGGTGAGGTCGTTGCCGTGTCGCTCGGCGAGGCGGACGGGGTATCGCTGGTCGTGGCCTGGGTCGGCGTGTCGCTCGGCGAGGGGGAGTCCGTCGCCGTGGTGGAGGAGGTGTCGCTGGGAGTGGGTGTCTCGGTCGCCGCGTCCGTGGGCGTGCCGGTCGGCGTATCGGCCGGTGTCGCGCTGTCCGAGGCGGAGGCGGAGGGATCATCGAGAGCGTACGCGGCCGGGGCGGGGGCGACGGTGGCGGCCTTTCCGGGGTCCACCAGATCGAGGCGCAGGCCGTGCGGCAGGGCGGCCGAGGTCTTGCTGCCCGCCAGGACGCGCAACTGGACGCCGCTGGAAGGCCCGACCCAGTAGGGCTCGGTCGCCCCCCGCTCGCCCTTCGCCGGGACGTCCCCCCGGGCGTCGTTGTTTCCCAAGGTGAACCACTGCGACCACGTACCGGACTTCGCGTCACGGGTGCGCGCTTCGACCTTGGCGGGCGCCTTGGCCTTGGGGTTCGTCCAGCTCACTCCGAGCAGGCTGAAGGGTTCGGTGGAACGATGTCCGAGCGTCACCTTCCCGTCTGCGCCAGGCTTCAGGGCGATGACGTGGACAGCGGCCTTGACCGGCCCGGAAGCCGCTGCCCTTCCGGTGTCCGTCGAGCCGCCGGCCAGCCCTTCGAAGACGAGCACCCCCGCCAGGCCGACTGTCACCGCGGCAGCCGTTCCCCATATGCGTCGAGATCTCAACGTTCTCTCCCAGCCCACGGTTGTCCGGGCGGTCCGGTGGCCCGCGCGGGGGCGGGCCAGGTATCTGATCGGGCGCGAACGGTCGTCGTGACCGCTGCCGCGTGTGGGGGGAAGCGGATTGAGTTGTTCCGGTAACTGCATTGGGCAGCTTATGGGGCTGGAAGGTCACTTTGCCGGGTCACCTGGGTGATGCGCGTCACTCATCGGTATGAGTCGGGCCCGGGTCGTGCCATGCGAGGGGCCCCGGTGCGCGTCCGCACCGGGGCCCATGGTCGCAATTGCTGTATTTACGATTTCAGAATCACTGCCACCTTCACGGTCCAAATGATGACTAGAACCGCGATGCATAGGGTGGCCACTTGAAGGAATGTTCCACAAATATTCTCAAGGGATTCCATGACCCCGGCGCCTGTTGCGAGGGTTATGTAACCGGCGATCAAAGCGGTGATCATGGAAATTGCGAAAGCGGTGACGAGGTGCCAGGTAAGCGAGCGAAAGATGGAATGCTTAAGTTCTGAGCCGGATGTACTCATGATTTCTACTCCTTGATAGTCTCGGCATGATTTCCTCCAATTTCTGGCGATACAGAGATAGCGGGGTATCGCGAATTACCCGCAGGTGAATCCTGGTGTGCGTCACATGAGTGCGCTGGGGGATTATCAAGGCCCTCTCATGGCGACCTCCCTCCTGACGGCAAATCCGGCATCGGCATCAAGGCCCCCCACCGCGTCGGCAGGGGGTTGGGGCGCACGGCGGAGCCATGTCCCGTTGCATTGAACGTTCTTGACGGCCCGAAGGTTCCCGCACCGGTCCCTGCCGACCTCGCCTGGGGCCGGCCGGGCCCGTCACGTCGGCTACCGGCGGCTCAGCAGTCGGTCGAAGTGTCCGTCCTTCACGCCGAGGACGAAGGCGCGCAGCGCGGTGCGGTCGGTGGTCAGGACGGCGTTGGGCTCGGCGCTTTCGCGTATGGCTATGCGGCTGCCGTCGGCTGCGACCTCCATGCAGTTGTTGCCGCCGCCGCTACAGAACGATGATCGCTGCCAGGTGTGCTGGTCCATTCGTGCGGGCTCCTCAGTAGGTGTAGAGCGCCGAGGTGTCGAGGGTGGTGCCGATCGGCTCACCGATCGGCACGGGCTCGCCGAAATCGGTCTCCAGCGACGCGCGGTAGTGCTCCCCGCTGGGGAGCGAGTACAGCAGGCACTTGCCGACGATGGCATTGACGATGAGGTAGTACGGGATCCCTGCCAAGGCGTACTTCCGGACCTTCTTCTCGGTGTCGTTCTCGGGGTTGGAGTCCGAGACGATCTCCGCTACGAGGGTGACCTCATCAGCGGGGAATTTCCCGAGCCGCGTGCCACGGCAGGAAGAGTCGGCCACGGAGATGTCCGGCCGGAGGATTGTCCGGCCCCGCCACCCTTCGTAGACGGTATCCACCTTGGTCATGACGCACCGCTCAGACATGAACTGTGCTGCGACGGACACGACCATCTGTCCGTGGGCGCTGGCGACCGAGGTACTGAGGCAGACCTCTCCGTCGATCATCTCGGCGTGGTAGTCCGGGAACGCCGCGTCGAACTGCTCGAAGCGACGCATTTCCAGGGTCAACTGGCCGCGCTATCGGTTCAGGAGCTGGTCGAAGTGTCCGTCCTTCACGCCGAGGACGAAGGCGCGCAGCGCGGTGCGGTCGGTGGTCAGGACGGCGTTGGGCTCGGCGCTTTCGCGTATGGCTATGCGGCTGCCGTCGGCTGCGACCTCCATGCAGTTGTTCCCGCCGCCGCCGCAGAACGATGACCGCTGCCAGGTGGACTCGTGCACCGATGGTTCCTCTCACATATCGCGAGCGATGGACCGGATGAGCTTTTGAGACTCGTCAGGTGGGAGCGCTGAGTCTTCCATCAGGTCCAGCAGAACACGATAGTTGGCGAGGGGGGTGGGGGCATCGGCGAAATGGGGACCGTGGGCTGTGTCCAACTGCACGGTGTCGAGCTGCGGTACGGATCCCTCCGCGTACAAGATCGACTGACCGGCGCCGTGGAAGCTTTCCGCGCTGAACGGGATGACGAGCAGGGTGACGTTGTCGCGGTCGGCTGCGTCGGCCAGGTATGCAAGCTGCTGCCGGGCCACATCACGGCCGCCGAACTGCATACGCAGTGCTGCTTCGTGAATGATGCCGACGTAGGGGGTCGGCTGTGCCCGGGCGAGGATGTTCTGGCGTGCCAGGCGGTGCGCCACGCGCAGTTCGACTTCCAGGCGCGGCAGTTTCGGAACCACTAGCTCGAAGAGCGCGCGGGCGTGTTCTTCGGTTTGCAGCAGTCCAGGCAGGTGCACGGTCTGCGCCGTGCGGATCCGCGTGGCGTGGTGCTCGATCTCAGAGATGTCCAGAAAGCCGTCCGGCAGCTTGCCTCTGTACTCCACCCACCAGTCCCGGCTCCGGCGACTGCCCGTCATAGAGGCCAGCGCGTTGATCAGCGGCTCGTCCGTGCATCCGTAATTGCATGCAAGCTGACGGACGCGCTCTTGGCTCAGCCTCGTCCGGGCGGCCTCGACGTTGGAGATCATCGTTCGGTCGGCGCCCAGCATCGTGGCCGCCTGCTGGATGGAAACCCCGGCTTGCTCGCGCATGCGCCGTAGTTCCACGGCGAGGCGGCGCTGGCGGCCTGTAGGGGCGCTTCTTGGTGCCATGAGTCCTCTCTTGCTACCCGTCCAGGCAGTCTGGCAGGGGGGTAAGTGAGCGTCTACTGAGTCGAGTTTTGTTTCACTCGTTCGTGTTTCAGTGACTCACAAGTTACTCAAAGTGCTCTAGCTTGTGACCGCGAACACAACGCCCACCGGAGGTGCCCCGTGACCCCGCAACCACCACCGCTGCTGTTCACCGAGCCCTGGGAGTACGAACTCCGCTTCCCCCGAGACCCCCGCGGCCCGGGCGTCGTCCGGGCCACCCTGCGCGCCGTACTGACGGCTCACGGGCTGTGCGAACTGGTCGAGTTGGCCTCGCTGCTCACCTCAGAGCTGGCGACCAACTCCGTCCGCTACTCGGACGACTGCGCGTCCGTACGGCTGCTGTGGACACACCCCGTGCTGCGGGTCAGCGTCACCGACACCAACCCCGAGCTCCCGGAACCGTTCAAGCCTTGCACCGAGCTCGACAGCGGTCGGGGGCTGTTCATCCTCGACCTCCTCGCCGATCGGTGGGGCGGCTGTGCCATGGGGGAGGAGCCGTTCGGGGTCGGTGGGAAGACGGTGTGGTTCGAGCTGGGCTGGAGCGGGCCGCCGCCGACGCCCGTGGCGGCGCTCGCCGCGTAACCGGACGCATACAGTCCGTAGGGCGCGGATCAGGGGTGCTGTCGGACCCGGGCCGTACAGTGGCGGGCATGAATATCTGCGTCTTCTGTTCCGCCGCCGACCTGGACGACCGCTACACCGCCCCCGCCCGCGAGTTCGCCGAGCTGATCGGCAAGCGCGGGCACACGCTCGTGTGGGGCGGGTCGGACGTCGGGCTGATGAAGGTGATGGCGGACGGGGTGCAGGAGAACGGCGGGCGGCTCGTCGGGATATCGGTGGAGTTCCTGGCCGCGAAGGCCAGGGAGAACGCCGACGAGATGGTGATCGCCAAGGATCTCGCCGAGCGGAAGGCGCAGCTGCTCGCGCGGGCGGACGCGGTGGTGATCATGGTGGGCGGCACGGGGACGCTGGACGAGGCCACCGAGATCCTGGAGCTGAAGAAGCACGGTCTGCACATCAAGCCGGTGGTGCTGCTTAACACGGCGGGCTTCTACGACGGTCTGAAGCAGCAGTTCCAGCGGATGGAGGAAGAGGGCTTCCTGCCGGTGCCGCTGAGCGAGCTGGTCATTTTCGCGGAGAGCGGCGCGGACGTGCTGGCGCATCTGGAGCAGTGAGAGCTGCGGGCGTGGCTCCGCCGGGGCGGAGCCGCGCCTCCAGTGTGTCGAGGCTCAGCGGCCCACCACGTACACATGGCGCTTGCGCGGGTGCTCGCCGAGTGCCCAGATGCCGTCCCGGTCGCCGTCGTAGCTGAGGTCTTCGGGCTGGGAATTCGGCGGGTCCGCGCGCCGGTCCACACCGTTACGCGTCGGTTCGGCATCCGCCGGGGCGGTTCCGCCGGCCGGGGGAGCACGCCGCGCGCCGCGCGTCGGGGTGGGCGCGCGGGCGGGGCGGCATGGCGGCACCCACCCCCCGACTGGGCGCCGCGTGGACAGCCTTTCGAACCGGTATTGCGCAAACCTTGTGCAGACCTTGAATCTGCTGGTCGGATGGACCGTCACAGGGCAGGCTGTTTCCAGGGGTGGGGGCGAAATGGCGGTCAGGTTCGGGTTATTGGGCGGCGTAGAGGCCTGGGTCGACGATCGGCCGCTGGACCTCGGGCCCGTGCGGCAGCGGTCCGTTCTGGCGGCGCTGCTCGTCGACGTCAACCGTTCGGTCTCTGTTGATCAGCTCGGGGACCGGGTCTGGGGGGAGCGGCCGCCGCGGCGATTCCGTACGACGCTCTACAGCTATCTGTCGCGGCTGAGGAACGCTCTGTCCGAAGCCGGGGTGGGGATCGGGAAGGAGCCGGGGGGTTACGTCATGGCGGCGGAAACGGCGGCCATCGACCTGCACCGCTTCCGCCAGCTGGTCGGCGAGGCCCGCGGCGCGGCCGACGACGTACGCGCCGAGGAGCTGCTGGAGCGGGCGCTCGGGCTGTGGCGGGGGGACGCCTTCGGGGCGGTGGACACGCCCTGGTTCAACGCGCTGCGCGAGACCCTTGCTCAGGAGCGGATCGCGGCCGAGCTGGATCGCAATGACGCGGGGCTGCGCCGCGGGCGCCACGGGGAGCTGCTGGCCGGGCTGTTCACCCGGGCCGGAGAGCGTCCGCTGGACGAGCGGCTGGCGGGGCAGCTGATGCTCGCGCTGTACCGGTGCGGCCGGCCGGCCGAGGCGCTGGAGCACTTCCGGCGCACGCGGCACCGGCTGGTCGACGAGCTGGGCATCGGCCCGAGCCGGCCACTGGAGCAACTGCATCAGCGGATTCTGGAGGCGGACCCCGCGCTCGCCCCGCCTTTACCCCTTGCGTCCCCTGGGGCTCCTGAGTCCCCTGCACCCTCTGTTTCCCCTGCGTCCCTTGCGTCCCCTGAGGTCCCTGCCTCTGCTTCCCCTGCGTCCTCTGCGCACCCGCAGCCCCCCGCGCCCCCCTCCGCCCCGCCGCGCATCCCCGTACCCCGTCAGCTCCCCGCGCCCCCGCCCGCCTTCACCGGCCGCGCGCGGGAGCTGCTGCGGCTGAGCGAGGTGTGCGACATACGGGCCGAGGAGGGCGGCGAGACGGTCGTGATCTCGGCGATCGGCGGGATCGGCGGGGTCGGCAAGACCTGGCTGGCGGTCCGCTGGGCCCACGAGAACATGGCGCGGTTCCCCGACGGGCAGCTGTACGTCAATCTGCGCGGCTTCGACGCGGCGGCGGAACCGGTGCCGCCGCCGGTCGCGGTCCGGGGGTTCCTGGACGCCCTCGGCGTCGCGCCCGACAGCATCCCCGTGGACCTGGACGCGCAGACCGCGCTGTACCGCAGCCTGCTGGCGGGCCGGCGGGTGCTGGTCGTGCTGGACGACGCCCGCGACGCCGGGCAGGTGCGGCCGCTGCTGCCCGGCAGCCCCGGCTGCACCGTGCTGGTGACCAGCCGGTCCAGACTCACCTCCCTGGTGACCACGCACGGCGCGCTGCCGCTGCCGCTCGATGTCTTCGGGCCGGGCGAGGCGCGCGAGCTGCTGGTGCGGCATCTGGGAGTTGGGCGGGTCGAGGCCGAACCGGACGCGGTGGAGGCGCTGTTGGGGCACTGCGCGGGCCTTCCGCTGGCCCTGGGGATCGTGGCCGCGCGCGCCGCCACCCACCCCGAGCTGCCCCTCGCCGTGCTCGCCGAGGAGCTGCGGGAGGCGGCGACCAGGCTGGACGCGCTGGACACCGGCGATCTGACGGCCAGTCTGCGGGCCGTCTTCGCTGCCTCGCACCGTGCCCTCTCCGGCCCGGCGGCCGAGCTGTTCGGGCTGCTGGGCCTGGCGCCGGGCCCCGACATCGGCCTGTCCGCCGCGGCCAGTCTCGCCGGGCTGGACGGGCCCCGTACCCGCGTACTGCTCGGCGAGTTGGAGGCCGCGTACCTGGTCCAGCGGCATGCCCCGGCCCGCTACCGGATGCACGATCTGGTCCGGCTCTACGCGGCCGAGTGCGGCCGGGCCGCCGAGGGCGGGCCGGCCGGGGAGAGCCGCCGCGGCGCGGACGCGCTGCGGCGGCTGGTCGACTTCTATCTGCACACCGCCTTCGCCGCCAACCGGCTGGTGGACGGGCCGAACACACCGTTCCGGCCCGAGCTGGACCCGCCCGCGCCCGGCTGCGTCCCGGACCGTCTCGAGGACCCCAGCGCGGCCCTGGGATGGTTCGAGGCGGAACACGCCTGCGTCCTCGCCGCCCAGCGGCTGGCCCTGAAGCAGGAACGGCACATCGCGGTCTGGCAGCTGGCCTGGACGCTGATCTCCTACCACTGGCGCGGCGCCCACTTCCGGGACCACGTCAGGGTCTGGCGGGCGGGGCTCACCGCCGCCGAGCGGCAGGGCCATCCGCCCGCGCGGGCGCTCGCCCACTGGCGTCTGGGCCAGGCCGCCTCCCACCTGGGACGGGGTGCCGAGGCCCTGGACCACCTCGGCCGCGCTCTGGCGGTGTACGAAGAGGCCGACGATGTCCCCGGCCAGGCCCATACACATCGCACGCTCGGATGGGTTTGGGAGCAACAGGGCGACAAAGAGGCCGCGCTGAGCCACGCGTGTCAGGCCCTGCGTCTGTACGAAGGGCTCGGCAATCCGGTCTGGCAGGCCGGTCAGCTCAACGCGGTCGGCTGGTGCCACGCCCAGCTGGGCCGCTTCGAGGAGGCCCGCGACCACTGCGAGCGGGCCCTGGCGCTGTTCCGCGCCGAGGCCGGCCGCGGCGCCGAGGCCTCGACGCTCGACAGCCTCGGTTACATCGCCCACCACACCGGCTGCCACGACCAGGCGCTCGACCATTACGGCGCGGCCCTGGAGCTGTTCCGCGAGGCGGGCAACGCGTACGACGAGGCCGACACCCTCGCCCGCATCGCCGACGCCCAGCAGGCCCTGGGCCGGGCCGAGGAGGCTCGGGAGAACCGGCTGCTGGCCCTCGACCTGTACCGCGCCCAGCGCCGCGACGTAAAGGCCCAGCACATCCAGGCCCGGCTGGACGCGTCACCCGGGCCCAACCGGCTGCCCTGACGCCACATCGTTCGACGGTGGCGGCCTGCTGACCGAGCGGTCCCCGCTCCTGGCCGCGGGTCACCGCGCCGGGGCGGCGCCCTGCGGCGTCGCGCCGCCTCGTCCCGGGGCTCCGGACCGGTGCGGCATGCTGGGGGCATGGGAACGCATCTGATCACTGGAGCAGGCTCGGGCATCGGCGAGGCCGTCACCGAGCGGCTGGCCGAGCGGGGCGAGGAACTGTGGCTGCTGGCCCGCGACGCCGGGCGGGCGCGAGAGTTGGAGGGGCGCTTCCCCGGGGTCCGTACGGTCGTCGGTGACCTGGCGGACCCGGACAAGCTGTCCTGGGCGCTGGGGCACCAGGCGCTGCCCGATCGGCTCGACTCGCTGCTGCACATCGCCGGCGTGGTGGACCTCGGCGAGGTCGGTGAGCTGACCCCCAAGGCGTGGACCCGCCAGCTCGCCGTCAACCTGGTCTCGCCCGCCGAGCTGACCCGGCTGGTGCTGCCGCAGCTGCGGGTGGCCCAGGGGCATGTGGTCTTCGTCAACTCCGGCGCCGGGCTGCGGGCCAGCGCCCAGTGGGGCGCGTACGCGGCGAGCAAGCACGGGCTCAAGGCGCTCGCGGACGCGCTGCGCTGGGAGGAGAGCGGCCACGGGGTGCGGGTGACCACCGTCTATCCGGGGCGTACGGCCACGCCGATGCAGCTCAAGGTGCATCAGCAGGAGGGCAAGGAGTACGACCCGGAGCGCTGGATGACGACCGGGTCCGTCGCGACCACGGTCCTCACCGCCCTCGACCTGCCGCGCGACGCGGAGATCACCGATCTGTCGGTGCGGCCGCTTGCGTGACGGCCGCTGGCGTGACGGCCGCTGGCGTGACGGCCGCTGGCCTGACGGCCGCGCGGGGGGAGCCCCGTCGCGTCGGCGGCGAACCGCTCGCGCCGACGTACGCTGACGAGGTGAGCAGCGAAGCCGAAGCGACAGCGACAGCGACCGCGGAGCAGGCGGGGTGCGGGGTCAGGGAGATCCGGGGGCTCGTCACCGAGCTGTCCCGCCGGATGGACGCGCACCGGCGCAGCCGGATCGCCGAGCTCGACCTCACCCCCACCCAGGCGAAGGCCCTGGAGGAGCTGGGGGAGCCGAAGACGGCGCGGGAGCTGGCCGCGGTGCTGTGCTGTGAGCCGCCGAACGTGACGTATGTGATGGACAAGATGGAGAAGCAGGGGCTGGTCGTACGGCGGCCGCACCCCAGGGACCGCCGGGCCAAGCAGCTGGTCCTGACCGACGCGGGGCGGGAGCTGCGGCTGGATCTGCTGCGGCGGATGGGGAAGGACTCACCGCTGGACCACCTGACCGACGAGGGGCGTCATGAGCTGCGGACGCAGCTGCTGAAGGCGCTGGACCGGGCGGGGTAGGCGGGGGAGGCGTGCCGGAGCCCCCGGGAGCGCCGCGAGAACCCGAGCGGTGCGGGTCCCGGGGGCTTTCGTATGCGATCAGTAAAGTTATAGCTGTATCTATTGTCGATGAAATAGATACAGCTATAAGTTCCTGGGCATGATCACTCGTACGGAGAGAGCCCGGCAGGGGCAAGGGGACGCGGCGCGAAGCGCGGGACGTAAGCGGCAGGGGGCGCAACTCCTCGCGCTGGCCCTCGGGTTCGTGATGGCCACCCTGGACGTGACGATCATCAACGTCGCGGGGCCCCAGCTGCGGTCCGGCCTGGATCTGACCCTCTCCGGCCTCACCTGGGTCGTCGACGGCTATGTCCTCGTCTTCGCGTCCCTGCTGCTGCTCGCCGGGTCGCTGGCGGGCCGCTTCGGGGCGCGGCGGATCTATCTGGCGGGGCTCGGGCTGTTCACCGCGGCCTCCCTGGTGTGCGCGGTGGCCCCGGTCGCCGGGGTGCTGGTGGCCGGGCGGCTGGCGCAGGGGGCCGGGGCCGCGCTGTTCATGCCGAGCTCGCTCACCCTCCTCATGAACGCCTTCCCGGGCGGCCCGGAGCGCACCCGGGTCCTGGGCATCTGGTCCGCGATCGTCTCGACGGCGGCCGGCGTGGGGCCCGCGGTCGGCGGGCTGCTGGTCGGGGGCCTCGGCTGGCGCAGCATCTTCCTGGTCAACCTGCCCGTCGGGCTCGCCGCCCTGGTGCTCGCCCGCCGCCACGTCGCCCCGCTGCCCGGCCGCGCCGTGCCGCTGGGCGGTGCCGGGCACGCGCTCGGTCTGGTCGCGCTCGCGGCGCTCGCGTACGCCCTCATCCAGGGGCCGGAGGCGGGGTGGGGCGCGGCGCCGGTGCTCGCCGCGTTCGCGGTCGCACTGCTGGCCGGGGCCGCCTTCGCGGTACGGGAGCGGGCCGCCGGGACGACGGCCCGGGTGCTGCCCGGCGAGCTCTTCGCCAACCCGCGCTTCTCGACCGCCAACGCCGTCGGCTTCCTGTTCAACCTCGGCTGCTACGGCGCGATGTTCGTGCTCGGGCTCTTCCTGCAGAACGCGCGCGGCGCGAGCCCCATGGAGGCGGGTCTGCAACTGCTCCCCACTCAGATGGTCTTCCTGCTCGGCAATGTCCTGTACGCCAAGGTGGGGCACCGGGTGGGCAACCGGGCCGCGCTCGCCGGGTCGCTGCTGTACACGGCGGCTGGGACGATCACCCTCGCGGTCGTCCTCTCGCCGGGGCTGCCCTACTGGGCGCTCGCCGTGATCCTGGGCGCCTTCAACACCGGTCTCGGCGTCGCCTCCCCGGCGATGACCGGCGCCCTCATGGACGCCGCCGGACGCGAGCACGCGAACATCGCCTCGGCCACGCTCAACGCGAACCGGCAGATCGGCACGCTGGTGGGCATCGCCGTCATGGGAGCGGTGCTCGCGGGCGCGGGCGGCTGGTACGCGGGCACCGCGGCCTGCTTCGCGCTGGCCGGCGGGGCGTACGCGGCCGCCGCCGCCCTGGCCTGGTTCGGCCTGCGGGCGCCGCGGGCCGACGGAGCGGTTCACGCCGCCGGCCCCGCGGCTCGTACCCTTCGGGGGTGAGCGAGAAGAACACCGCGGACGACGCGAACACCACCACCGGGCCGAGCTGGGGTGCCGGGGCCGCGACCGGCGTCGGGTCGATGCCCGGCGGCGACGCGCGGGAGGCCGCCAAGACCGTCACCGGGTCGCTGGAGACGCTGCCGTACCTGCCGGAGCTGCCCGCGCGCGGGCCCGGCGCGGACATGATCGGGCGGACCGCCGGAATGCTGGTCGAGGTGTACGCGCATGTGGAGCCGAGCGGCTGGCGGATCAGCGACCGCCCCGGCCGCGACACCCGGCGGGCGCGCTCCTGGCTGCGGGAGGACCTGGACGCCCTGGAGGAGTTCACCCAGGGCTACCGGGGCGCGCTCAAGGTGTCGGCCGTCGGGCCCTGGACCCTGGCCGCCGGGCTCGAACTGCGGGGCGGAGAGGCCGCGCTGAGCGACCCGGGCGCCTGCCGGGACCTGGCCGCCTCGCTCGCGGAGGGGCTGCGCGCCCATCTGGAGGAGGTGCGGCGCCGGGTCCCCGGGGCCGAGGTGGTGCTGCAGCTCGACGAGCCGTCCCTGGTGGCGGTGGCGCGCGGGCGGGTCCGCTCGGCCAGCGGCTACCGCACCTACGCCGCGGTGGACCGGGGCGTGCTGGAGGGCGCGCTGCGGGATGTGATCGCGGTCGCGGACGGTCCGGTGGTCGTCCACTCGTGCGCGCCGAGCGTGCCCTTCGGACTGCTGCGGCGGGCCGGGGCCGCGGGGGTGTCGTTCGACTTCTCCCTGCTCACGGAGCGTGAGGAGGAGGCGATCGGGGAGGCTGTCGAAGGCGGCACCTCGCTGTTCGTCGGCGCGGTGCCGGGCACCGATGCCGTGTTGTCGGACCCTGCCGGTAGCGTCATGGGTGTCAGGACGCTGTGGCGCAGGCTGGGGCTGTCACCGGGGATTCTCGCCGAGTCCGTGGTGGTCACCCCCGCGTGCGGCCTCGCGGGTGCCTCGCCCGGGTACGCGCGCGCCGCGCTGGCCCACTGCGTCCGGGCGGCGAGATCCCTCGCGGACAACCCTGAGTGACGGGAGGACGACACGGTGGCCGGCGAACAACAGTCGACAGTGCCCGCCGAGGCACGGGACAAGCACGCCAAGCTCGCTGAGCAGGTCGAGGAGCACCGCTTCCGGTACTACGTCAAGGACGCCCCGATCGTCAGCGACGCCGAGTTCGACCGCCTGCTGCGCGAGCTGGAGGCGCTGGAGGAGGAATTCCCGGAGCTCAGGACGCCCGACTCGCCCACCCAGAAGGTCGCCGGGGCGTACGAGACCGAGTTCACCGAGGTCCAGCACCGCGAGCGGATGCTCAGCCTGGACAACGCGTTCGACGGCGAGGAACTGGCCGCCTGGGCCGAGCGCATCGCCAGGGAGCTCGGGGGCACCTCGTACCACTTCCTGTGCGAGCTCAAGGTCGACGGCCTCGCGGTCAACCTGACGTACGAGCGGGGCCGGCTGACCCGCGCCGCCACCCGCGGCGACGGCCGCACCGGCGAGGACATCACGCCCAATGTGCGAACGATCTCCGCGATCCCCAACCGCCTCGAGGGGGACCGCATCCCGGAGCTGGTGGAGGTCCGCGGCGAGGTCTACTTCCCCGGGGAGCGCTTCGAGGAGCTGAACGCGCGACTGGTGGAGGCCGGCAAGCCCCCCTTCGCCAACCCGAGGAACGCGGCGGCGGGCTCGCTGCGCCAGAAGGACCCCAAGGTCACCGCGAGCCGCCCGCTGCGCATGGTGGTCCACGGCATCGGCGCGCGCGAGGGCTTCGCCATCGACCGGCAGTCGCAGGCGTACGAGCTGCTGCACGAGTGGGGGCTGCCGACGGCCGCGCATTTCAAGGTCGTGGATTCGCTCGACGGCGTCCGCGAGTACATCGCGCACTACGGGGACCCCAAGCGGCGGCATTCGCTGGAGCACGAGATCGACGGCGTCGTCGTCAAACTCGACGAGATCCCGCTGCAGGGGCGGCTGGGCTCCACCTCGCGGGCGCCGCGCTGGGCCATCGCCTGGAAGTTCCCGCCCGAGGAGGTCAACACCAAACTGGTCGACATCCGGGTCGGCGTCGGGCGCACCGGGCGCGTCACGCCGTTCGCCGTGGTCGAGCCGGTCACGGTGGCGGGCTCGGAAGTCGAATTCGCGACCCTGCACAATCAGGACGTCGTCAAGGCCAAAGGCGTACTGATCGGCGATACCGTGGTGCTGCGTAAAGCGGGCGATGTCATTCCGGAAATTGTGGGGCCGGTCGTCGATCTGCGGGACGGCAGCGAGCGGGAGTTCGTGATGCCCGCCGAGTGCCCGGAGTGCGGCACCGCGCTGCAGCCGATGAAGGAGGGCGACGTCGATCTGCGCTGCCCCAACGCCCGATACTGCCAGGCCCAGATCCGCGAGCGGGTCTACTACCTCGCGGGCCGCAAGTGCCTGGACATCGAGAATTTCGGCTATGTCGCCGCCGGGGCGCTCACCCAGCCGCTGGACCCGGCCGAACCGCCGCTGAAGGACGAGGGCGATCTGTTCGATCTGAAGGTCGAACAGCTGCTGCCCATCACGTCATACGTGCTGGACCCGGACAGCGGACTGCCCAAGCGCGACCCCAAGACCGGCGAGGAGAAAGTCGTCACCTTCTTCGCCAACCAGAAGGGCGAGCCGAAGAAGAACACCCTCGCCATGTTGGACAACATCGAGGCGGCCAAGAAGCGTCCCCTGGCCCGAATCATCACCGGCCTTTCGATCCGTCATGTCGGGCCGGTCGCGGCGGCCGCGCTGGCCCGTGAGTTCCGCTCGCTGGACCGGATCGCCGAGGCGAGCGAGGAGGAGCTGGCCGCCGTGGAGGGCGTCGGCCCCACCATCGCGGCCTCGGTCAAGCAGTGGTTCGCCGAGGACTGGCACCGCGAGATCGTGGAGAAGTGGCGCCGGGCCGGGGTGCTGTTGGAGGAGGAGGCGCCCGAGGACGAGGGGCCGCGCCCGCTCGAAGGGCTCACGGTCGTGGTCACGGGCACCCTGCAATCGCACACGCGGGACGGGGCGAAGGAGGCGCTGCAGAAGCGCGGCGCCAAAGTCGCGGGTTCCGTTTCGAAGAAGACCGATTTTGTTGTTGTCGGCGACAATCCAGGATCGAAGTACGACAAAGCCATGCAGTTGAAGGTTCCCGTGCTCGATGAGGATGGATTTGCGGTCCTCCTCGAACAGGGGCCCGAGCCCGCGAGAGAGGCCGCGATGCCGCCTGCCGAGTAGTACGCCTGCTGAGTAGTGCGGAGTCATGGAGTCAACGGAGTCAACCGGAGTCATCCGGATGACCCCGCGTCACCCGTCCGGCCGAACTGCCCAGTGGAGTAGCGAGCGGGTTCCGGTCCAACCTGGCCGGAATACGACCGGGAGCACTTCCCGGGCATAGCGAGCGGGCATCACCCTTACAGCGCATACCAGATGGTTATGGATCGTCGGGCGGCATTCGGGCAACCGTCGCCGATCGTCGCCCGTCAAAGCCATCTGCCGCCTACTGTTGATGGTGTGCGCCTGCCGTGGCGCTGGCACCGCCGGCTGTGAGAGGGACGGGTATGAAACCGACCGAAAGCGCCGCCCCGGCGTCGCGGCTGCGCCGGCTCGTACTGCCCGCGCTGCCCGCCGCGGCGGTCGCGATGGCCGCTTTCGCACTCGGCATCGGGGTATTCCGGGTGCTCGACGCGGGCCATGCGCTCTTTCCCGACGGCACGGTGGGCTGGTCCCTGGCCGTCCTCACCGGAATCATCGTCGGCCATCTGGTCGCCATGGGCCGCGACCGCTGGTGGGGCGGCACCGGATCCGGCGCCGCGTTAACCCTGGCCGCGCTGCTGCTGTTCGGCTGGCTCCCGGCCGGTCTTGTCAGCCTCGCCGTCGTCGTCCTGGTCGGCGCCGCCCGGCGGCACCGCTGGCGGCAGGCGGCGCTGCACGGCGCGGTCGACATCCTCGGCGTCGGCGCGGCCGCCCTGACCCTCGCCGCCTTCGGCACCGTCCCCACCGTCGAGGACCCCTGGCGGCCGGTCGACTGGGAGATGTCCGCCGTCCCCCAGACGGCCCTGGCCGCCTTCGGCTATCTCGCGGTGACCCGCGCCCTGCTCTGGTACTCCCTCGCCCCGCCCGGCGCCGGACTGCCCACCCTCGCCCGCACCGCACTCGTCCGGCAGGCCCTCGTCGGCATCGCGCTGCTCGGCATCGCCCCGCTGATCGTCGTCGTCGCCGACGAGATGCCCCTGCTGCTCCCGCTGTTCGCGGTGCCCCTGATCGCCCTCGACTCCACGCTGTGGATCGCCCGGGTGCGCGCCGAGGAGCAGCTGCGCGACCCGCTCACCGGACTGCCCAACCGCCAGTGGCTGCTCGAGCGCACCTGGACCGCGCTGGACGAGGCCGAGCGCGGCGGCACGCGCAGCGCGCTGGTCCTGCTCGACCTCGACCGCTTCCGTTCGGTCAACGACACCCTGGGCCATCTGGCGGGCGACCGGCTGCTGCTGCAGATCGCCGACCGGCTGCGGCTCGCGCTGCCCGGCGGGGCCGAGGTGGCGCGGCTGGGCGGCGACGAGTTCGCGGTGCTGCTGCCCACCACCGACTCGCTGACCAGCGCCCAGCGGGCGGCCCGCAGCCTGGTCGGCGACCTCGGCTCGCCGCTCGACCTGGACGGGCTCACCCTGGTCCTGGAGGCCAGCGCCGGCGTCGCCGTCTACCCCGACCACGCGCTCGACGCCGAAGGGCTGCTGCGCCGCGCGGACGTCGCCATGTACCAGGCCAAGCGCGACCGCAGCGGCGTCGAGCTGTACGAGGCCCGGCGCGACGGCAACACCCCCGACCGGCTCGGCCTCCTCGGCGATCTGCGGCGGGCGCTGGACGCGGGCGACGTCGAGCTCCACTACCAGCCCAAGGTCGGCTTCGACGGTCATGTCTCCGGCCTCGAAGCGCTCGTCCGCTGGGTCCACCCCGACCGGGGGCGGGTCCCCCCGGACGAGTTCATCTCCATGGCCGAGACCTCCGGGCTGATGCCCCGGCTGACCGAGTACGTGCTGGAGACGGCGCTCGGCCAGGTCGCCCGCTGGCGCGCCGACGGCCTGGACGTACCCGTCGCGGTCAATGTCTCGCCGCGTGATGTGCACACCCCCGGCTTCGCCGGCGCGGTCGCCGGGCGGCTCGCCCGCCACGGCGTCCCGGCCGGCGCGCTGCAGCTGGAGATCACCGAGCACGTCCTGCTCGAGGACCCGCAGCGGGCCGCCGACACACTGGCCAGCCTCACCGGGCACGGCGTGCGGATGTCCCTCGACGACTTCGGCACGGGCTACTCCTCGCTGGTCCACCTGCGGCGGCTGCCGGTGAGCGAGCTCAAGATCGACCGGTCCTTCGTGGCCCGGCTGGCGGTGGACAACGAGGACGCGGAGATCGTCCGCTGCACGGTCGACCTCGCCCATTCACTGGGGCTGCTGGTCGTCGCGGAGGGCGTCGAGGACGACGAGACCTGGGAGCGGCTGCGGGATCTGGGCTGTGACGCGGTGCAGGGCTGGCTGGTCGCGGCGGCGATGCCGCCCGACGAGATGACGGCCTGGCTGCGGGCCCGCGGCGAAGGCGGCTGGCGCCGCGAGGACTCCGCCCCGGCACCGACCACGACCCCCGCCCCGCCCCTGCCCCCGCCTCCGCCCCCGACCCCGACCCCGACCCCGGCCACCGCCACGGCCGCCCCGGCCGAAGAGGACGCGGACCAGCCGGTCACATAGCCGGTCACCAAGCCGCGCCGGAATCCCCCGGGGCGCGGCTCGGGGACCGGCCCGGGAAAGCGTTTCGCCCGCAGCGTGGCGTGAGCCATAGGATTGGGGCGAAAACTCTCCACACTCACCCTGAGGATCGCTGCATGCCTGGCATCACGCGCGAGGAGGTCGCCCACCTCGCCCGGCTGGCGCGTCTGGAGCTGAAGGACGAAGAGCTCGAGCACTTCGCCGGACAGCTCGACGACATCATTGGCGCGGTCGCCCGCGTCTCCGAGGTCGCCGACCAAGACGTACCGCCGACCTCCCACCCGCTGCCGCTGACCAACGTCATGCGCCAGGACGTCGTCCGTCCGTCGCTGACCCCGCAGGAGGCGCTGTCCGGCGCCCCCGCCCAGGAGCAGCAGCGATTCAAGGTGCCGCAGATCCTGGGGGAGGAGTGACTCGCATGGCTGATCTGAACAAGCTCACCGCATCCGGCATCGCCGAGAAGATCGCCTCCGGCGAGGTCACCGCCGTCGAGGTGACCGAGGCGCACCTGTCCCGTATCGAGGCCGTCGACGAGAAGGTGCACGCCTTCCTGCACATCGACCGCGAGGGCGCGCTCGCGCAGGCCCGTGCCGTGGACGACAAGCGCGCCCGCGGCGAGGAGCTCGGCCCGCTGGCCGGCGTCCCGCTCGCGCTGAAGGACATCTTCACCACCAAGGGGATCCCGACCACGGTCGGTTCCAAGATCCTCGAAGGGTGGATCCCGCCGTACGACGCGACGCTGGTCACCCGCCTGAAGAACGCGGACGTGGTGATCCTCGGCAAGACCAACATGGACGAGTTCGCCATGGGGTCCTCGACGGAGAACAGCGCGTTCGGCCCGACCGGCAACCCCTGGGACCTCACCCGCATCCCCGGCGGCTCCGGCGGCGGCTCCTCCGCCTCGCTGGCCTCCTTCCAGGCCGCGCTCGCGATCGGGACCGACACCGGCGGCTCGATCCGCCAGCCCGCCGCCGTGACCGGCACCGTCGGCGTCAAGCCGACGTACGGCGGGGTGTCCCGCTACGGCATGGTGGCCTTCTCCTCGTCCCTGGACCAGGGCGGCCCGTGCGCCAGGACCGTGCTGGACGCGGCGCTGCTGCACGAGGCCATCGCCGGGCACGACCCGTTCGACTCCACCTCCATCGACGCCCCGGTCCCGCCGGTCGTCGAGGCCGCCCGCAACGGCAGCGTGCGCGGCATGCGCATCGGCGTGGTGAAGGAGTTCGGCGGCGAGGGCTACCAGGCCGGTGTCGTGCAGCGCTTCAACGAGTCGGTGGAGCTGCTGCGCGAGCTCGGCGCCGAGGTCGTGGAGCTGTCCTGCCCCTCCTTCGACAAGGCGCTGGCCGCGTACTACCTGATCGCGCCGTCCGAGTGCTCGTCCAACCTGGCCCGCTTCGACGGGCTGCGCTACGGGCTGCGGACCGGCGACGACGGTTCGAGGTCCGCCGAGGAGGTCACCGCGCTGACCCGCGCGGAGGGCTTCGGCCCCGAGGTCAAGCGCCGGATCATGCTGGGCACCTACGCGCTCAGCTCCGGCTACTACGACGCGTACTACGGCTCCGCGCAGAAGGTCCGCACCCTGATCACCCAGGACTTCCGGCGCGCTTTCGAACAGGTCGACGTGCTGGTCTCGCCGACCACCCCGACCACCGCCTTCCCGATCGGCGAGCGCGTCGACGACCCGATGGCGATGTATCTGGCCGACCTGTGCACGATTCCCGCGAACCTCGCGGGGAACGCGGCCATGTCACTGCCCTGCGGCCTGGCGCCCGAGGACGGTCTGCCGGTCGGCCTGCAGATCATCGCTCCCGCCCTGGCCGACGATCGGCTCTACAAGGTCGGCGCCGCGGTCGAGGCCGCGTTCGTCGACAAGTGGGGCCACCCGCTGCTTGAGGAGGCACCGTCACTATGAGCGCGTTGAAGAAGGCCAAGAGCTTCAAGAAGTCCAAGCCCGGCACCTACCTGTCCATCGGCTCCTCGCTCTTCGGCGCGGTGAGCGTGGCCAAGCAGGTCAAGAAGGCCCGATCCGAGAACGACAAGCTGCAGCTGGTCGACGCGGTGGTCTCGGCCGCCGCGATCGTCACCACCGTCGCTCTGCTCATCCGAGAGCTCAAGCGCATGGGCGACGACGACGTCCTGGCGGACTGAGAGGTTAGTTTTCTGTGACCGTCACTGAACTGGTGTCGTACGAGGACGCCCTCGCCGCCTACGACCCCGTGATGGGGCTCGAGGTCCACGTCGAGCTCGGCACCGCGACCAAGATGTTCTGCGGCTGCTCCACGGCGCTGGGCGCCGAGGCCAACGCGCAGACCTGTCCCACCTGCCTCGGCCTGCCCGGTTCGCTCCCGGTCGTCAACGCGACCGGCGTCGAGTCAGCGATCAAGATCGGCCTCGCGCTGAACTGCGAGATCGCCGAGTGGTGCCGCTTCGCCCGGAAGAACTACTTCTATCCGGACATGCCGAAGAACTTCCAGACCTCGCAGTACGACGAGCCGATCGCCTTCAACGGCTACCTGGACGTCGAGATCGACGGCGGCGAGGTCTTCCGGGTCGAGATCGAGCGCGCCCACATGGAGGAGGACACTGGCAAGTCCACCCACGTGGGCGGCGCGACGGGCCGTATCCACGGCGCCCAGCACTCCCTCCTCGACTACAACCGGGCCGGCATCCCGCTCATCGAGATCGTCACCAAGCCGATCGTGGGCGCCGGGGACCGGGCCCCGGAGGTCGCCAAGGCGTATGTCGCGGAGCTGCGCGAGCTCATCAAGGCGCTCGGGGTCTCCGAGGCGCGCATGGAGATGGGCCAGATGCGCTGCGATGTGAACCTGTCGCTGCGGCCGCACGGCGCCGACAAGTTCGGCACCCGCTCCGAGACCAAGAACGTCAACTCGCTGCGCTCCGTCGAGCGCGCGGCCCGCTTCGAGATCCAGCGCCAGGCCGCGGTGCTCGGCGACGGCGGCACGGTCATCCAGGAGACCCGCCACTTCCATGAGGAGGACGGCTCCACGACGCCCGGCCGGGTCAAGGAGGAGGCGGAGGACTACCGCTACTTCCCCGAGCCGGACCTGGTGCCGGTCGCCCCGTCCCGGGAGTGGGTGGAGGAGCTGCGGGGCGCGCTGCCGGAGCTGCCGCGGGTGCGCCGCACCCGGCTGCGCGAGGAGTGGGGCATCTCGGCCCACGAGATGCAGTCCGTCCTCAACGCCGGCGCGATCGACCTGATCACCGCCACGATCGACGCGGGCGCGGACGCCGCGTCGGCGCGCAAGTGGTGGATGGGCGAGCTGGCCCGCCGGGCCAACGAGGACGGCGTCGACCTCGCGTCCCTGCCGATCACCCCGGCCCAGGTCGCGCGCGTCTGCGCCCTGGTCGCCGAGGGCGCGCTCAACGACAAGCTGGCGCGCCAGGTCATCGAGGGCGTGCTGGCGGGCGAGGGCGACCCGGACGCGGTCGTTCAGGCCCGCGGTCTGCAGGTCGTCTCGGACGAGGGCGCGCTCGGCGCCGCCGTCGACGAGGCCATCGCGGGCAACGCGGCCATCGCCGACAAGATCCGCGGCGGCAAGGTCGCGGCGGCGGGCGCGCTGGTGGGCGCGGTCATGAAGGCCACCCGCGGCCAGGCGGACGCGGCGCGCGTCCGTGAGCTGATCCTGGAGAAGCTCGGCGTCCAGGGCTGACGGCCCCGGACCCGGCGGCGGGGCGCACCCTGGGGGTGCGCCCCGCCGTCTGTCTTTGCGCCAGGGCCTAGAGCAGCTCCGGCGTGAGGTCCGGGGCCGGCATGTCGGGGTCGAAGGGGAACAGCGGGCGCTCCAGGTGGCGGTGGCCCAGCCGGGGGAGGTCCTGGTCGACGCCGCCCGGGGTGAGGGCCAGGCGCCAGTCGGCCGCGAGGTCGTACAGCTCCGGCTCCGGGCAGCCCGCCTTCACGACGAGCAGGTCGTAGCCGCGCGGGTCCAACTCGCCGAAGTCCGCGCGGGTGCGGAACGGCTTGCGGCGGCTGACCAGGACCGCGGTCACCCCGCCGCGGCGCACGGCGGCCAGGTCGCCGCCGACCTCGTCGGCCTCGCGGAGGGCCACGACCTCGCCGGTGAGCTCGTACGGTGCGAACGGGGCGCATGCCGTGCCGGACCCCGCGGCCCCCTCGCCGTACGCGCCGCCGACCGACACCCGTACCGTCGCGCCGAGGCCCGCCGCGAAGCACCGCGCGACCGCCGCCGGGGCGGTGATGCCGGCGTGCAGCGCGGTGGCGCGGCCGGTGGCCAGGGCCTGGTCGGCCAGCAGCCGCCGCAGCATGTACGCGAGGTCGCCCGCGCCGCCCGCCGCCGGGTTGTCGCCGGAGTCGCTGATGAGGAACGGGCGGGCGGGGGAGGCGACGGCCGCCTCGACGCACGCGTCGGCGTCGGCGGCGGGGCCGGCGAAGACGAAGTCGCGGCGCAGATCCCAGTACTCCTTGGCCAGCGAGCGCGCCTGCTCGACGGCGAGGACGGGGTCGTCGCCGGTGACGACGACGGCCGCCTTGCAGCGCGGCTCGTCGCCCCAGGGGCAGCCGGCCCAGACCGCCGCGTCCACGATGCCGTCCAGCTCCTCGATGGAGCCCAGCCGCCCGTACAGCGACCTGGCGGGCTCCAGCCGGGGGCTGGTCCGCTCGGCCGGCAGCAGCACGGGCACCTGCACCCAGGCCAGATGGGGGCGGCCCTTGCCCGCGAGGAGGCGTTCGACGAGCTTGCGGGCGGCGCGCTCGCGGGTCCGGCCCGCCTCCTGGCGCGGGGCGAGGCGGTGCGCGGTGACGAGGTCCAGCCGGCCGGCGAGCCGGCGCGAGACATTGCCGTGGGGGTCCATGGCGGCGGAGATCAGCGCGCCGGGGGCGAGGGCGTCCCGTACCGCGTCGGTCAGATCAGCCTCGGCGTCCTCCAGGCCGACCACGCTCATCGCGCCGTGGAGGTCATGGACGAGGCCGTCGAGGGGGCCCGCCCGCCGTACGCGGTCCACCAGTTCGGCCTTGAGGCGGCGGTACGCCTCCGGCTCGACCGGTCCGCCCGGCGGCGCCCCGGCGTGGAGCAGCGGCACCCACTCCACCGGGCCGCCCGGCTCGCCGTCCGGCCGGGCCCAGGGGTAGCGGTCCCACAGCCGTGCGCCCCGGATGACGCGGAAGTCCTCGTATCCGGTGCGGTGCGGGCTGAAGACGCTGGACGGGGCGCAGACGCCGCCGATGCCGATGCGCGGCCGGCGGCCGGCGGGGGAGGGCGTGGTCATGCGGATGAGGGCTCCTCTCCGGTTTCCGGCCGGCCGTATGGTGCGGGCATCTTATTCGGGCATGGAGTGATTTCCGTGCGACAATCGCCTATTGCGGAACAATGGCTATGAATTGGTGTGTGTCAGGCTGCTTATGCCCGCGGAGCACCCCCGGCCGCGTTCCGCCGCTCGCGCCATTCCGGCGCCAGCACCGACCAGACCTCCATGTCGCGGCGTACCCCCCGGTGCGGATAGCTCTGCCGCAGCACTCCGTCCCGCACCATCCCGAGCCGCTTGGCGACCTTGATGCTCGCGGTGTTCGTGGCGGCCGCGACCCACTCCACGCGGTGGATCCCGCGCTCCTCGACCGCCCAGTCGATGAGCACCCGGATCGCGCGCGTGATCAGCCCGCGTCCGACGGCCGCCCGCTCCAGCCAGCAGCCGACCTCGCACGTGCCGAAACGCGTGTCGAAGGTCTTGAAGAGGACGCCGCCGACGAGCGTGCCGTCAAGCCAGATGCCGTAGAGGCGCCCGCTGTCGGCCGCCGCCTTGTCCGCGTACGACTGGAGGAACGCCTGCGCGGACGGCAGGTCGGTGGCGCGGTCGGCCAGCGCGACGTACGGGCTGATGTATTCGCGGCTCCGGTTTATGTGGGCGAGGTATTCCTCGGCGTTCCACGGCTCCAGCGGCCGCAGCTTCGCACCGTCGTCACCCAGCGATATCGCGAACATGTTGCTCCTTCACAGACGGGCGGGAATCGTGGTTCGGGGGAAGGCCCGCCTGTCGCGGGAGTTCCCGGCGGGTGCGCACCGGGGAGAGGAAGACGGGCAGAAAGGCGAGCGCCAGCAGGCAGCCGCCCACCCACAGGGCGGGGCGCACTCCGGCGAACTGACCGATCAGGCCCGCAGCCGCGGAGCCGATGGCGGTCACCCCGGTGAGCAGGAAGCGAAAGGTGGCGTTCATGCGGCCGAGGAGCGGGTCGGGCGTCAGACGCTGGCGCAGGCTGACGCCCAGCACGTTGTCGAGGCCGATCTTGAACGTGGCCAGCAGCCATCCCGCCCCGGCCGCCCAGAGCCACGGGCCCCGGCCGATGAGCGGGATGAGCAGCGCGGTCGGCGCCAGGCAGATGCCGGCCAGGGAGAGGGCGCGACCGTGACCCAGGCGCCGGGCGGCGGGGCGGGCGCAGCGCGCGCCGAGGAAGATGCCGACCCCGCCCACCGCCCAGTACGCGCCCAGCACCCCGGCGGACAGGCCGGGCTCGCGGGTGAACAGTACCGGGAGCAGGGTGTTGATGATCTGCGTGCCGAGATTGGTGAGGGCCGCGGTGAACGCGAGGGCGCGCAGTTCCCGGTCGCGCAGGACGTGCCCCAGCCCCTCGGCGATCCGCGCCCCCAGCCGGGCGGGCCGCTGCCCGGGGCCGGCCGGCGGCGTCGGCGTACGACGGATGCCGGTGAGCCGGAGCGCCGAGGCGAGGTAGCACGCCCCCACGCTCACCACGGCCACCGGCGCCGTGAGCAGCTGTACGAGCGCGCCGCCCGCGCCTCTGCCCGCCACATTGCCCGCGGCCTGGAGGCTCACCACCGCGGCGTTCGCCTCCACCAGCCCGCCGCGGCCGACCAGCTGCGGCAGGAAGCTCTGCGAACCCACGTCGAAGAAGACCGTGGCGCAGCCGTTCAGCAGGACCACGGCGTACAGCTGGTGGAGGGTGAGGGCGTTCAGCGACCAGGCCACCGGCACGGACGCGAACAGAGCGGCCCGCGTCAGATCCGCGGCGATCAGCACCCGGCGGTGGCGCATCCGGTCCACCCAGGCCCCGGCGGGCAGACCGATGACGAGGAACGCGGCGGTGCTCAGCGTGGCCAGGAGACCGACCTGGCCGGGGCTCGCGTCGAGGGCGGACACCGCGATCAGCGGGACGGCGACATAGCCGATGTTGGTGCCGAGCTGGCTGAGCGCCGTGGCGGTGAACAGCGTCCGGAAGTCGCGTATCCGCCAGGGGGTTTGCGTGGGCATGATGGGTACGGTGCCGGGAGCCGCCGCTCCGCGGCAATGATTTAGCCTGGGCTGAATGAGGCATGAGCGGCAGGACGCGAGCCGCACGCTGGAGATCGAGTTCTCGGCCGAGGACGTGGCCCGTACCCGCTTCGCCGTCTCCCCGCTGTGGGAGGTGGTGGCCAGCGTGCGCGTCCTCAAGGGCGCCGACGAGCACGGCATGCACCGGCGGTGGACCGAGCAGGTGCGACCGAGGCTCGCGGCCGCGAAGCTGGACCTGGCGCCGCTGTCCCGCCTGATCGCCGTGCCCACCGCGGGCATCCCCGCCTTCCTCGTGCCCCCGCCCACCACCCCGCAGCCCTCGCTCGAGGTGGAACTGGCGGCGTTGCGCTCCACTCCGCCCGATTTGCTGGTGACGACGACACCGGAGGCGCGGGCGGCTGTCGCCGCGCTCCGCGAGGACCCGCGGCGCGGGCTTGACCGGCTGGTAGAGGTGATCGCCGCGTACTGGGAGGTGGCGCTCGCGCCGTACTGGCCGCGCGTCCTCGCCCTGTTCGAGAGCGACATCCTGCACCGGGCCAGGCACTTCGCGGAAGGCGGCGCCCGGCGCCTCTTCGACGACCTCGACCCGCAGCTCACCTGGGACTCGGGCACCTTGCGGATGGCCCATCGCTGCATCCGTGGGGTGCGGCGGCTGGACGGACGGGGCCTGCTGCTCGTCCCCTCGGCGTTCGTCTGGCCGCGGATCTTCTCCACCCTCGACGGCGACGACTGGCAGCCCAATCTGCGCTACGCGCCACGCGGCATCGGCACCCTGTGGGAGCAGCGCCCCCAGCCGTGCTCCGACGCCCTGGCCGGGGTGCTCGGCCGCACCCGCGCCCTGCTGCTGGCCCAACTGGCCGCCCCCGCCTCCACCACGGACCTCGCCCGCCGTATCGGGCTCTCACCGGGCGGCGTCTCCCAGCACCTGACGGCGCTGCGCGCGGCGGGCCTGGTGAGCGCGCACCGCACCGGGCGGGTGGTGCTCTACGCGCGCACGAGCGTGGGCGAGGCGCTGGTGGGCGGCCGCTGACGCGTGGCGGACCTCATTCCCGCGAGCGGTGTGGGGAAGTCCACAAAGGGGACAAAGGATCTCTTCCGGGTGTCACAGTGCATGAGGAGTTCGCCGCCGGTGCAGGTCCTGGAGGTGCGGCGGGCCCTCATATGTTCATCAGTGCGTGCGCCGCCAACGGTTCCCCTCGACCCCGGGCCCGTCGCGTTCGGCGCGATACCCGGAAAGCAGGCCATGGCCGCACTCGCCCGGTGGTGCCTCAGACGCCGCCTCGTCGTCATCGTGCTGTGGCTGGCCGCCTTCGCGGGCGTATCCGTCGCGGCCGCGGTCGCGGGGTCCGCGTACTCGAACGACTACGGCATCCCGGGCACGGACTCGGCGCGGGTCTCCGAGCTGATGGAGCGGGAGTTCCCGAAGCAGGCCGGGGACAGTGACACGATCGTCTGGCACACGGCGCCAGGCGCGGGCACGGTGCGCGCGGTGGACGTACGGCAGCGCATGACGGCGGCGCTGCTGCGGGTCGAGAAGCTGCCCGGCGTCGTCTCCGTCGCCGGGCCGTACGGGGGCGGCGCCAACGCCGGCACCGAGACGGACACGACCCGGATCAGCGCCGACGGGCACACCGCCTACGCCACCGTCCTCTTCGACCGGCCCGCCTCCGAACTCGGCGCGGCCCAGGTGCGCGAGGTGGTCGACACCGCCCGCGCCGCGGCGGCCGACGGGCTCGAGGTGGAGATGGGCGGCGCGGGCATCGGCGCGGCCCAGCAGACGGGCTCGGCCCATCTCAGCGAGGTCATCGGGATCGCCGCGGCCGCGGTGGTCCTGTTCCTCGCCTTCGGCTCGCTCGCGGCGGCGTTCCTGCCGATCGCCACCGCGGTGGTCGGCGTGGGCACCGCGTACGCGGGCGTCGGGCTGCTCGGCCACGCCATGACCGTCGCCGACTTCGCCCCCATGCTCGGCACGCTGATCGGGCTCGGCGTGGGCATCGACTACGCGCTGTTCATCGTCACCCGGCACCGCCAGGGGCTCAAGGCGGGGCTGCCGGTCGACGAGGCGGCCCGGCGCGCGGTGGCCACCTCGGGGCGCGCGGTGATCTTCGCCGGGGCGACCGTGTGCATGGCGCTGCTGGGGATGCTGGTGCTGCGGCTGGGCTTCCTGAACGGGGTGGCGGTCGCCGCCGCGCTGACCGTCCTGCTCACCGTCGCCGCCTCGGTCACCCTGCTGCCCGCCCTGCTCGGGCTGATCGGCACCCGCGCCCTGAGCCGCCGCGAGCGGCGCCGGCTGGCGGGGCACGGGCCGCGGACCAGGGTCCGCGGCGGGTTCGCGGTCCGCTGGTCGACCCTGGTCGAGCGGCGCCCGAAGCTGCTGGCCGCCGTCGCGGTCGTGGTGATGCTGGTCCTCGCGCTGCCCACGCTCTCGCTCCGCCTGGGCACCTCCGACCAGGGCAACGACCCGGCCTCCTCGACGACCCGGCGCGCCTACGACCTGCTCGCCGAGGGGTTCGGGCCCGGCTTCAACGGCCCGCTGACGCTCGTCGGCCGGATCGACGGCGCCGCCGACCGGCTCGCCTTCGGCAAGCTGCCCGAGACCCTGCGCGGCGTCGAGGGCGTCGCCTCGGTGAGCGGGTCCGCGCTGAGCACCAGCGGCGACACGGCGCTGATCACGGTGGTCCCCGAGACCGCCCCGCAGTCGCGCGCCACCTCCGAGCTGGTCGCCCGGCTGCGCCATGACGTGCTGCCGAAGGCCGCGGAGGCCACCTCGCTCAGCGTGTACGTCGGCGGGCTGACCGCGGGCTACGACGACTTCGCGACGGTGATCGTCGGAAAGCTGCCGCTGTTCGTGGGCGTGGTCGTGGGCCTCGGCAGCGTCCTGCTGCTGCTCGCGTTCCGCAGCATCGGCATACCGGTCAAGGCGGCGGCCATGAACGTGGCCGCCGTCGCCGCGTCCTTCGGGGTCGTCGTCGCCATCTTCCAGTGGGGCTGGGGGAGCGAGCCGCTGGGGCTCGGCCGGGCCGGGCCGATCGAGCCGTTCCTGCCGGTGATCATGGTGTCGGTGCTCTTCGGACTGTCCATGGACTATCAGGTCTTCCTGGTCAGCCGGATGTACGAGGAGTGGCGGAGCACCCGCGACAACCGGGTCGCGGTGCGGGTCGGCCTCGCCGAGACCAGCCGGGTCATCAACTCGGCCGCCGTCATCATGATCGCCGTCTTCTCGGCCTTCGTGCTCAGCGGCGACCGGATCATCGCGATGTTCGGCATCGGCCTGGCCGCCGCCGTCGCCCTCGACGCCTTCGTCCTCCGTACGCTCCTGGTGCCCGCCCTGATGCACCTGCTGGGCGGGGCCAACTGGTGGCTGCCGCGCCGGCTGGACCGGTGGCTGCCGAGGATCAGCATCGAGGAGCCATGGCCCGCTGACCATCCCCCTGAGCCGTCACCAGTACTTCTCCCGCAGCCGTCCGGAAGTACAGAACGGACCGACCGGCGCGCCGCCGCCGCACCAGGCGGGCATCGAGCAGGACCTTGAGATGGCGGCCCACCGACCCCAGCCCCTGGCCGGTCAGGGCCACGAGCTGCGTGGTGCTCTTCGGGGTGTCGAGCAGGACGAGAACGGCCGCCCTGGCCGGGCCCAGCAGCCTGCCCAGGGACTCGGGCGCCGCGGCCCGGTCCGCCTCGGCCAGCGCGCCGGAACAGGGATAGACCACCGCGTACCGGTGCGGGGCCTCCCAGGAGACCCAGCCCTGGTACGGGGTCACCGGGACGAACAGCAGCCGCGCCCCCGCGATCTCCCGCGGCGGATTGTCGTACGGGTTGATCTGCAGCCGGCTCTCCCCGAGCCACCGCATCCCCGGCCGCATGGCGTTCAGCACGGCGGCCCAGCCGCCCTGGCTCAGCCGCGCCGTACGCGCCACCACGTCCGCCTCGAGTATCCGCCGGCGCCGGGGCCAGGTGGGCAGCACCGTCTCGGCCCACACCCACTCCAGGACATCGGCGCAGCGCTGGGCGAGATCGCGGCGGCGCAGCGGGCCGGGGAGCGGGCCGCCCATCGACACGGCCAGATCGGCACGGGCGGTCTCGGGCGGGGTCTCACGGACCCGCGCCAGCTCCTCCGCGAAGCCCGGCTCGCCGTCACCGGTGGGCGTGGGGGTGAGGAAGTCCGCGAACCAGCGGTGCCCCAGAGCGGCCTGTACGGTCAGCGCGGTGAGCGGATCGCCGGACAGCAGCGCCCGGTAGGCGGGCAGATGGGCGTCGAGCCAGGCGCGCTCGCCCGGATGCCCGGCCACGCCCCGCTCCAGGCAGACCAGGCCCGCGATGGCCTCGGCGAGCGGTGAGACGACGAACCGGCTTCCGGCCAGTGTGTCCGCGTTGACCAGCCACAAGCCCATTTTTCGCCTCCGCGCGAAACTGTAACGCCCCGCGCGGGGAGCGCTGAACCTTAGGGCCATGCGCACCTACCGAGAGCTCTTCGCCGCACCGGAGTTCACGCCGCTCTTCCTCACCGGCACCCTGCAGACGGCCGGTTCGACGGTGAGCGGACTGGCCCTGGGCACGCTGGTCTACGCGGCGACCGGCTCACCGCTGCTGTCCGCCCTGAGCATGTTCGGCCCCAGCCTGGCCCAGGTGGTCGGCGCGACGGTGCTGCTGTCGGCCGCCGACCGGCTGCCGCCGCGCGCGGCGATATGCGGTCTGGCGCTGTTCTTCGCCCTGGGCACCGCCGTCCAAGCCGTTCCCGGCCTGCCGCTGCCGGCCGTCTTCGCGGTCCTCCTGGTCCTCGGGGCGATCGGCTCGCTGGGCGGCGGAGTGCGTTCCGGGCTGCTCAACGAGATCCTGGCGCGGGAGGGATATCTGCTGGGCCGCTCCGTGCTCAACATGTCCACGGGCACCACGCAGATCTGCGGATACGCGGTCGGCGGCGTGCTGGTGACGGCCCTGTCGCCGCGCGGCACCCTGCTCACCGCCGCCGCCCTCCACCTCGCCGCCGCGGCCGTCGCCCGCCTCGGGCTCAGTCGGCGGCCGCCGCGCGCCGCCGGGCGGCCGTCGATCGCCGCGACCTGGCGCGACAACGCCCGGCTGTGGTCCTCCGCGCCGCGCCGTTATGTCTACCTCGCGCTGTGGGTGCCCAACGGGCTGATCGTCGGCTGCGAATCCCTCTTCGTCCCCTACGCGCCCCGGCACGCCGGGCTGCTGCTGGCCTGCGCCTCCCTCGGCATGCTCGTCGGCGACATCCTGACCGGCCGGTTCGTACCCCCCTGGTGGCGGGAGCGGCTCGGCGCCCCGCTGCGGCTGCTGCTCGCCGCCCCGTACCTCGTCTTCGCCCTGCACCCGGCGCTGCCGCTCGCGGCGGCGGCGGTCACCCTCGCCTCGGTCGGCTTCGCGGCCAGCCTGCTGCTCCAGGAACGGCTGATGGCCCTGACCCCCGAGGAGCTGAGCGGGCACGCCCTTGGGCTGCACTTCTCGGGCCTGCTCACCATGCAGGGCGTCGGCGCCACCCTCGCGGGCGCCGTCGCCCAGCACACCTCGCCCGCGACGGCGATGGCCGTCATGGCGGTGGTCTCCGTCACGGTCACCCTGGCGCTGGCCCCGGGCCTAAGGCCCCACAGCAGTCCTAAGGCCCCCGCGGCGGACGGGGCGCGGGAGACCTAAGTCCCCGGCACGCGCGAACATCGGGCACTCTCCCGATGTGGTGGACCCCCCTCGCGGACGAAGGTGGAGGGGTGCTGAAGACCCCGTCACCTACGGGAATCCGTCACCGACGTCACTGAGGAGAACACGATGTTCCACCACGAGCTTTTCAAGGTCCGCGAGGCCGAGGCGCTGCGCGAGGCCGCCGCGTACCGGCTGGCCCGCCAGGCCCGGCGGGAGGGCAGGAGCCGATCCGCCGCCGATGAACCCGAGGGGCGGGTGAGGAACGTGAACCAGCGGGACGGCGGCCGCCGTTCGCCGCGGGCGTACGGCACCGCGGTCTGACGGCCGGACCGCGCCGTGCTGCCCGTACCGCGCACCGCGGCGGTCCGCGTCATCGCCCATGGTGGGGCCCCCGCTGCCATGGGCGCGACTGAGGGGCAGGACACAGATCAAACCCTTACCCCCCTGTCGGACCCCTGTGCGATCCTCGACGGCGTGCACCACACCTCAGTCAGCCCGGTGTTCGTCGGCCGCGCCGAGGAACTGTCCACGCTCACCGACGCGCTCGCCCGCGCCAGCGCGGGCGAGCCGCAGGTGCTGCTCGTCGGAGGGGAGGCGGGGGTCGGCAAGAGCCGGCTCGTGGACGAGTTCCTGACCGGGGCCACCGCCGCCGGGGCCACCGCCGCGGTCGGCGGATGCGTGGAGATCGGGGTGGACGGCCTGCCGTTCGCCCCCGTGTCCACCGTGCTGCGCTCGCTGCGCCGCAAGCTGGGGGACGAGCTGGACCGCGCCGCCGCCGGGCAGGAGGGCGAGCTCGCCCGGCTGCTGCCGGAGCTGGGCGAGACGGCCCGCGAGTCGAGCGAGGAGGACAGCCGCGCCCGGCTCTTCGAGCTCACCGTCCGGCTGCTGGAGCGGCTGGCCGCCGACCGGACGCTGATCGTCGTGATCGAGGACCTGCACTGGGCCGACCGCTCCACCCGCGAGCTGCTCGGCTATCTCTTCCGCGCCCTGATCAGCGCCCGGCTGCTGGTCGTCGCCACCTACCGCTCCGACGACATCCACCGCCGCCACCCGCTGCGCCCCTTCCTCGCCGAGATCGACCGGATGCGGGCGGTGCGCCGCATCGAGCTGCCCCGCTTCAACCGCTCCGAAGTCCGCGCCCAGATAGCGGGGATCTACGGAGCCCGGCCCGAGCGGGCGCTGGTCGACCGCGTCTTCGAGCGCAGCGACGGAAACGCCTTCTTCGTCGAGGAGGTCGCCCGCAGCATCAGCGAGGGCTGCACCACGGGCCTCAGCGAATCGCTGCGTGACCTGCTGCTGGTGCGGGTCGAGGCGCTGCCCGAGGAGGCCCAGCGGGTGGTGCGCATCCTCGCCGAGGGCGGCTCCACCGTGGAGTACGAACTGCTGCGCGCGGCCGCCCGGCTCGGCGAGGACGACCTCATCGACGCGCTGCGCGCCGCCGTCGGCGCCAACATCCTGCGGCCCACCGGCGACGACAGCGGCTACCGCTTCCGCCACGCCCTCGTCCGCGAGGCGGTGGCCGACGATCTGCTGCCCGGCGAGCGCTCCCGCATCAACCGGCGCTACGCGGAGGCGCTGGAGGCCGAGCCCGCGCTGGTGCGGGCCGATGAGCGCGCCGCCCGGCTGGCCAGCTACTGGTACCACGCGCATGACCCGGCCAAGGCCCTGCCCGCCGTGTTGCGGGCCTCCGTCGAGGCCCGCCGGCGGTATGCGCACGCCGAGCAGCTGCGGCTGCTGGAGCGCGCCATGGAGCTGTGGGAGGACGTCCCCGAGGAGATACGCCAGGCGCAGCGCCCCCTCGACTACGCCGAGGCCTACCCGGCGTGCGGCTGCGACGACAAGGCGCTGCGCCATCTGGACCTGCTGGCCGAGGTGGTGGTGGCGGCGAACAGGTCAGGGCAGCGGGAGCGGGCGCTGGCCGTCGCCCGGCGGGCGCTGCGCGCGCTGGACGAGACGGAGGACCCGCTGCGGGCCGCCTGGTTCTGGACCCAGAAGTCCAGGCTGATCGGGGCCCTGGGGCGGGGCGACGGCTGGGCCGAGCTCGGCCGGGCCCAGGAACTGGTGCGCGGCCTGCCGCCGTCCGCCGTGCACGCCGATGTGCTGGCGCAGGCGGCCGGCTGGACCATGGTCCGCCGTCCGGGGCCGGAAGGCTTCGCCGTGGCCGAGCGGGCCGTGGAGCTGGCCCGGCTGGTCGGCGCCCGCAGCACCGAGCTCCACGCCCGGCTGACGCTGGGCTACTTCATGGCCGAGTCCGGGGATGTGGAGTGCGGCCTCGCCCAGATGCGGGAGGTCTGCGCAGCCGCCATCGAGCTGGGCGACGTCAGCATCGTGGGGCGCTGCTTCATCAACCTGACCTCCGGGCTCGAGGGCCTCGGCCGGTCGGCCGAGGCGGTCGAGGCCGCCGAGCAGGGCCTGCGGATGCTGGACCACTTCGGGCTGACGGACTCCCTGGCCTGGGTGTCGGGCAACATGGCCGAGTCGCTGCTGTCGCTGGGCCGCTGGGCCGAGGCGGAGGAGGCCGCGGCGGCCACCCGGCGCCTGGCGATCGGCAACAAGCCGCGCCGCATGGCGCTGAACCGGTTCGCCCGGCTGGCGCTGGCCCGGGGCGACTGGGGCACCGCGGAGCGCGAGCTGGCGGTGGCCCGGGGAGAGCAGGACCTCATCGGCGAGCCCCAGTTCGCCATCCCGCTGGCACACCTCTTCCTCGAACTCGCGGCGTCCCGCGGCCGGATCCTGGAGGTCCGCGAGCTTCTCGGCCGGGCCCTGGAGGACGGCTTCCGGGCCGGTATGCAGCGCTACACCTGGCCGCTGCTGGTGGCCGCCGCCGCGGCCGAGGCGGACGCCCGCGGCCTGCCGGCCGCCGAGCCCGGCCGGGCCGAGACCCTGGCCCAAATCCGGACGGCCGCCAAGCGGGTGGCGCAGCCGGTGCCGGTGTGGCGGGCCTACGGCCTGCTGCTGGACGCCGAACTGGCCCGCGCCGAGGGCCATGACGACGCCGACCGCTGGGCGGCCGCCGTGACCGCCCTCCAGCGGCTGGACCGCCCGCACCCCCTGGCCCAGGCCCGCTTCCGCTGGGCGGAGGCGCTGCTGAGCTGCGGCGCGCCCCGCGAGCGGGTCGCCGAGCCGCTGGCGGCGGCACACACCACGGCGGTCCGGCTGGAAGCGCGCCCGCTGCGCGAGGGGATCGAACTGCTGGCCCGCCGCGCCCGGCTGCCGCTGACCCCCGCCCCCGGCTCAAGCCCCGGCTCCGGCTCCGTATCCACCTCGCTCGCCGCCCTCCCCGCGACCTGTACGCCGGACCCCGCCGCCGAGCCCACCGACCCCGCCGAGGCCCTTGGGCTCACCCCTCGCGAGCGCGATGTGCTGCGGCTGGTGGCCCGGGGGCGCAGCAACCGCCAGATCGCCGAGGAGCTGTTCATCTCGCCGAAGACGGCGAGCGTGCATGTGTCCAACATCCTGGCCAAGCTGGAGGTCTCGGGCCGTGGCGAGGCGGCGGCGGTGGCCCACCGGCTGAGGCTGGTGGACGGCCTGGCGGACGAGGCGGTCGCCCACTGAGCCGACGGGCGCCGACCCACTCCCGAGGGCGCGCCCCGGGGCGCGGCGGCTTCAGGCCTGCTGGACTCAGGCCTGCTGGCTTGGACCTGCTGGACTCGGGCCTGCCGGGCTCAGGCCTGCTGGACTCGGGCCTGCCGGGCTCAGGCCTCGCGTGGCCGGACGACCACCCGGCCGGATTCCAGGTCGATCGGCCCCTGCCACGGTTTGTCGCCGTCGCCCACGTCGTCCACGGTCAACTCCAGCCGGTTGCGCTCTTCTTCGGTGTGTTTACGGCCCGGCGAGAACAGTTCCTCGATGATGTTGAACATGTGCGACCCCCAGGGGCAAGCGACTCCCGCCAGTCTAAGCGCAGCCCCGATGATCTCCCCGGGCCCGTCGTAGGACCCCGTCCCGTCAGGAGATCTGCAGCTTCAGAATCCGGTCGTCCTCCTTCCCCGGCTTCCCGCGCCCGTCCGTATTGCTCGTCGTCACCCACAGCCCGCCGTCGTCCGTCGCCACCACCGAGCGCAGCCGCCCGTACTTCCCGTCCAGGAACGACTGAGGCTTCCCCGCGGGCCGGGTGCCTTCCAGGGGGATGCGCCACAGCCGCTCCCCGCGCAGCGCCGCCATCCAGATCGAGCCCTTGGCGTACGCGATGCCGCTGGGCGAGGCGTCCTTGGGTTTCCACTCCTCGACCGGGTCGACGAACCCCTTCTTGCCGGCCTTGCCCTCGGCCTCGGGCCAGCCGTAGTTCTTGCCGGGCTGGATCAGATTGAGCTCGTCCCAGGTGTCCTGCCCGAACTCGGAGGCCCACAGCCGCTTGTCCATGTCCCAGGCCAGGCCCTGCACATTGCGGTGGCCGGAGGAATAGACCACCGAGTCGGCCCGGGGATTGCCATGGGCGGGCTCGCCCTCCGGGGTCATCCGCAGGATCTTGCCCCCGAGCGAGTCCTGGTCCTGGGCGAGCCCGCGGTCGCCGCCCTCGCCCGTGCCCGCGTAGAGCATCTTGTCGGGGCCGAAGGCGATCCGGCCGCCGTCGTGAATCGCGCCCTTGGGGATGCCCTTGAAGATCGTGTCCGGGGCGCCGAGCTGGGAGCCGGCCGGGCGCTTGTCGTCGTACGACATGCGGGCGATGCGGTTGTCCGACGCGGTGGTGAAGTACGCGTACACCATCGGATTCGCCCCGTAGTCCGGGGAGACCGCCAGGCCGAGCAGCCCTCCCTCGCCGCCGGGGGAGACGCCCGGGACCGAGCCCGCCTCCGTCTTCTCCCCGCTGGACGTGTCGACCTTGTAGATCTTGCCCGTGTCGCGCGAGGAGACCAGCAGGTTTCCATCGGGCAGCGGGGCCAGCCCCCACGGCGAGTCCAGTTTGGTGGTGAGCGTGCGGACCACCTTCGCCGTGCCCTTGCTGGGAGCGGGCGGGGCGGAGGAAGAGGGGGAGGAGGAAGGCCTCCCCGAGGAGGGGGAATCGCCGTCGGGCCCGGACTTCGCGGGGCCGGACGCGCTTGTGCGGTGGCCGAAGGGGCTCTGCCCGCCGTCACCGGACGAGCAGCCCGCCGCGAACAGCAACGCGGCAGCGGAGGCGAGCACAGGGATCACACCAGGACGTCGCACCTTCGGTTCCTCTCCGTGGGCACATGTGCCTCGGCACGGCACTGATTCTTATACACCGCAGCCCCGCCGCCGGTTCCCACCACCAAAGCCCCCCTCACCCGAGCTCGCCGGCCACAACGAGCCACAGCCGCACCGCCCCTAGTCCCATGACCCCTGGGCCGGGGGCAGCGTGGCTATCTCCGCGAAGTCCTCGTCCGTCAGCCGCAGTTCGGCCGCCGCGCAGTTCTCCGCCGCCCACCGCTCCCGCTTGGTCCCCGGCACCGGCACCACATGCCGCCCCTGCCCCAGCAGCCACGCCAGCGCCACCTGCGCCGCCGTGACCGATTCACCGTGGCGCCTCGCCACCCGGCGCAGCCCGGCCACGATCGGCTGGTTCGCCGCCATCATCTCCGCGGTGAAACGCGGATGCCTGGCCCGTACGTCGTCCGGCTCGAACCCCTGCCCCGGGGTCAGGGTCCCGCTCAGGAAGCCGTTCCCCAGCGGCATCGCGGCCAGGAACCCCACCCCGCGGGAGGCGCACCACGGCACCAGCGCCTCCAGCGCCTCCGGCGACCACACCGACAGCTCCGCCTGCACACAGCTGACCGGAAAGACCTGCTGCACCCGCTTGAGCTGGCGCACCGTGGCGTCGTGCATCCCGGCCCCGGTCCGCCGCTGTGCCCGCGCCCCCAGCGCGCACAGCCCCAGCGCCCGTACCTTCCCCGCCGCGACCAGCTCCGCCATCGCGCCCCAGGTCTCCTCTATCGGCACCTCCGGGTCGGCCCGGTGCAGCTGGTAGAGGTCGATCACGTCGGTCCGCAGCCGGCGCAGCGAGGCGTCGCAGGCCCGTTTCACATAGCTGGGGTGGCCGTTGGCCACGATGTGCGTCTCGCCCACGAGCAACCCGCATTTGGTGGAGACGAAGGCGTCCCGGCGCCGCTCCTTGAGCACCCTCCCCACCAGCCGCTCGTTGGTGAACGGCCCGTACATGTCGGCGGTGTCCAACAGGCTCGCGCCCGCGTCGAGCGCGGCGTGCACGGCGCGCACCGAGTCCTCGCCGCTGCGCTGTGAAGCGGTGTACGCCCAGCTCATGGGCATGCACCCGAGGCCTATCGCGCCCACCTCGAGCGCCCCCGCTCCGATTCTCCTGCGCTCCACCTGGCCTGACCCCTCCCGTTTCCCGCACCAAACTAACGTCTGAGTGCGCCCCGTGATCGCATAGCCTCCAGGCATGAGCGCAGATCACAGCGACAACCCCGACAACCCGCACCCCGACACCCCGCTGTCCGGCACCGCGCGCCCCCTCGCGTGGCTGCCGTTCCCCGCGGACGAGATCGACGGGCTCCCCGACAGCCTGGAATACGCCCACTGGGACGGCGAGTCCGACTACCCCACCGACCCCGCCCGCTGCGCGTTCTATTGCCTGCCGTACATGAAGAACAAGGAGGGCGTGCGGCCGCTGCCGGCCATGAGGAACCTGAGCGTCGTGCAGACCCTCACCGCCGGCATAGACCATGTGCAGCCGGTGCTCGCCGAGCTGCCCGGCGGCGTACGGCTGTGCAACGCGCGCGGTGTGCACGACGCGAGCACCGCCGAGCTCGCCCTGACCCTGATCCTCGCCTCGCTGCGCGACATCCCCGGTTTTGTGCGCGCCCAGGACGCCGGGCAGTGGAGGCAGGGCTTCCGTCCCGCGCTCGCGGACAAGTCCGTGCTGATCGTCGGCTACGGGTCCATCGGCAGCGCGATCGAGGACCGGCTTGTGGGGTTTGAGTGCGAGCGGGTGCTACGCGTCGCGCGCTCCCCGCGCACGACCGAGCGCGGCCCGGTGCACCCGATCGACGATCTGTCCCGACTGCTTCCGGAAGCCGATGTGGTGGTGCTCGTCACGCCGCTCACCCCTGCCACTCGCGGCCTGGCCGGGGCAGACTTCCTGGCCGGTATGAAGGACGGCGCGCTGCTGGTGAACGTCGCGCGCGGTCCGGTGGTGGACACCGAGGCGCTGCTCGCGGAGTTGAAGACGGGCCGGCTGCGGGCCGCGCTGGATGTGACCGACCCCGAACCGCTGCCCGCCGGGCATCCGCTGTGGCACGCTCCAGGAGTGCTCATCACCCCGCACGTGGGCGGTCCGTCGTCGGCCTTCCTGCCCCGCGCGAAGCGGCTGCTGCGCGACCAGCTGCGCCGATTCGCGGCCGGTGAACCGCTCAGTCATATCGTCACAACGACCGGATGAAATGCCCGTGGCAGCACATACAGACACGGTATGACTGCACTCCGTATATACAACGCCGTTGTCGGTTACGGTGTGTAGATGGCCTATGTCCCTGAGTGACCACTCTGGTGTATCGTCCCGAGCGGGGGCTGCGCCACTGACCTGACGGCGTCAGCGATGGACCGGAACTCAAGGGGGGCGACGGGCGATGTATGGCCAATGGACCGACGACCCGACGCGACTCAGGCGTCGACTGCTAGCTTCCCGCGCCCTCGCGCGGCACTCGAAGGCCGTCCGGTGAGCGCCACCGGAGCGGTGCTCGCCCGGCCGTCGGTGTCCGACGGCGGGGCGGGGCTGCTGCCTCAGGTCCTGCTCGCCCTCATGTGCGGCGGGTACGCGGCGGGAGCGGCGCTCGGCTGGGGCTCCCCCGAACTGGCCCTGTTCATGGGCGACTTCGGCCTGAGTGCCGCCGCCCTGGCCGCCGCCGTGTCCTGCCTGTGGTACGGGCGTGCGCGCTCCGGGCAACTGCGCCCCGCCTGGCTGCTGTTCGCGGCGTCCTCCTTCATGGCCGCGCTGGGCAACGGCGTCTGGGGCTGGTACGAGGTGGTGCTCGGCCGTCCCGTGCCCAGCCCCTCGGCCGCCGACTTCTGCTTCCTGCTCTTCGCCCCGCCCGCCATCGTCGGCATGCTGGTGCTCGCCAAGCGCCCGGTGACCCGCGCCGGCTGGATCTGTCTGGCGCTGGACGCCTGGCTGATCGCCGGGTCGCTGCTGACCCTGTCCTGGAGCCTGGCGCTCGCACACGCCGCCCAGTTCGGCGGGGGCGGCGAGCCCGTGGCGCGCAGGGCCTTCTCGCTGGCCTATCCGCTGCTGGACATCGTGCTCATCAGCATGGTCGTCGCGGTGCACTTCCGGCGCTCCTCGGCCAACCGTTCCGCGATCAACACGGCGATCGCCGCCTTCGCGCTGACCGTGCTGTGTGACGCGCTGTTCACCTCGCCGCTGCTGCGTGAGCACTACCGCTCCGGACAGATCCTTGACGCCGGATGGTTCGCGGGCTCCATACTGCTCGCGTACGCCCCCTGGGTGGCCCGGCGCGAGGCCGCTCAGGCCCCGCCCGCCGCCGCGCTCCGCCGCCCGGCGCAGCCCAGCCGTGCCAGCGCGGGCTCGCTCGCCGCCCTCGCGCCGTACCTGGCCGCCGCCGTCTGCACCCTGGGGATCCTGTACAACGTGATGGACGGCCGACCGATCGACGGGGTGATGCTCTTCACCGCCTGCGCGGTCGTGCTCGCCCTCGTCGTCCGCCAGGCCATCATGCTGCTCGACAACATCACGCTCACCCAGGAGCTCGCGGAGAAGGAGAACCACTTCCGCTCCCTGGTGCAGAGCTCGAGCGACGTCATCATGATCGCCGCGCCCACCGGCATCCTGCGCTACGTCAGCCCGGCCGCCTCCGGGGTCTACGGCCGCGACGCGGACGAGCTGGTCGGCTCCGAGCTGGCCTCCCTCATCCACCCCGAGGACCTGGGCTCGGTCGTCCACGAGGTCCGCCGCTTCCTGGCCGCCTCGCCGGGGGAGGAGCCCACCACCCGCATCGAGTGCCGCTTCCGTTCCGGCTCCGGCGACTGGCTCAACGTGGAGTCGACGATCAACCGCCACCATGGCGGCCTCATCTTCAACAGCAGGGACGTCACCGAGCGGGTGCGCCTGCAGGCCCAGCTCCAGCACAGCGCCGAGCACGACCCGCTCACCGACCTGCCCAACCGCTCCCTGTTCACCAAGCAGGTCCGCCACGCGCTGGCCGGGCGGCGCCGCACCGACGCGGGCACCGCCGTGCTCTTCATCGACCTCGACGGCTTCAAGGCCGTCAACGACACCGTCGGTCACCAGGCGGGCGACGAGCTGCTGGTCCAGGCGGCCCGCCGGCTCCAGGAGTCCGTGCGCTCCGGGTCCGGCGACTGCGCGGCCCGGCTCGGGGGGGACGAGTTCGCCGCGCTGATCCTCGGCGACGGCGACCGGGACTCCGCCGCCCGCGAGTGCCGCATCCTGGAGATCGCCGACCGGCTGCGCGCCCGCCTCTCCCAGCCCTACCAGGTCGTGGGCGGCACCGAGGTCCGGGTGGCCGCCAGCATCGGCGTCGCCTTCGCCGAGCCCGGCATCGGCCCCGGAGAGCTGATGCGCAACGCCGACCTGGCGATGTACCGCGCCAAGGCCGCGGGCAAGAACCGGGTCGAGCTGTACGCGCCCCAGATGCAGGCCGACGTGACGCGCCGCGCCGAGTTCGCCACCCGGCTGCGCACCGCCCTGCACGACGGCGAGTTCGTCCTGCTGCACCAGCCCGTCGTCGAGCTCGCCGGCGGCCGGATCACCGCTGTCGCCGCCCAGCCCCGCTGGCGTTCGGCGCAGGGCATCCTCTTCACCCCGGCCGAGTTCCTGCGGGTCGCCGACAGCGGGCGCGACAGCGGGCGCGACGGGGGCCGGGGCGGCGCGGAGGACGCGGCCCGCACCGCCGAGCTGGCCCGCTGGACGCTGGAGGCGGCCGTCGAGCAGGCCGCGGAGCGCCGGCGTGACGGATTCCCGGTCCCGGTGTGCGTACGGCTCCCCTCGAGCCGCCTGGTGGACAAGTCCCTGCCGCCGAAGAGCGTCGAGACCCTGCTGGCCCGGCACGGCCTGCCCTCCGGCGCGCTGATCCTGGAGCTGACCGACAGCGACCCACGGGTGCCGCTCGACGAGCTGGAGCACCGGCTGAGCGCGCTGCGGCGCCTGGGCGTCCGTATCGCCCTTGACGGTTTCGGCAGCGGATACGCCGCGATCCGGGCGCTGCGCAGACTCCCCATCGACATGCTCAAGCTGGACCGGGGGCTGGTCGAGGGCGTCGTCGAGTCCTCCCGGCTGCACAAGATCACCTCGGGGCTGCTGCGGATCGCCGGCGACCTGGGCATGCAGTCCCTCGCGGAGGGGGTCGACCTGCCCGAGCAGATCGTCGCCCTGCGGGCCATGGGGTGCACCCAGGCCCAGGGGACGGCCTTCTCCGGGCCGCTCGACGAGCACCGGCTGCGCCGCGCGCTGAACCGCGGCTCGTACCCCGTGCCGCGCTCGGACAGCCCCGTACTGGTGGGCGGCCCGCTGTCGACCCGGCACCTCGGTCATATCGCCGTGCACGGCGCGGGCCACCCGGCGGGACATGGCGCCGGACACGGCGCGGGTCATGGGCCGCGGCGGGCGGAATCCCACACGCATCCGCCGTCCCGCTCAAATACTGAGACGCCCGTCCCACCCACTTGACACCCGATACGCGCCGGGGGGAGGGTCGGAGCCATGCGCACCCGAATTCTCGTACTTGGAAAGCGCGTCGGCTGAGCAGGGCCACCTCTACAAGCCCTGCGGACCTCTCCGGCGCGCTCCCCTCGCTTGCCTCACGGCACGAGGGGTTTTTTGTTGCACTGACACAAGTCGTACCGCTCTCCCACTCCCCGCACAGACCCTCATCCGAGAAGAGAATGCCGATGACCGAGCAGGCCACCGGGGCCCACCATCCCCAGCCGCGGCCCCGTAACGGCGGTTCCCATCCCGCCCCAGTCGAGCACGTCACGGGCGCGCAGTCCCTCATCCGCTCGCTCGAAGAGGTCGGCGCCGACACCGTCTTCGGCATCCCCGGCGGTGCCATCCTCCCCGCGTATGACCCGATGATGGACTCCACCAAGGTCAGGCACGTGCTCGTCCGCCACGAGCAGGGCGCGGGCCACGCCGCCACCGGCTACGCCCAGGCCACCGGCAAGGTCGGCGTGTGCATGGCCACCTCGGGCCCCGGCGCCACCAACCTGGTCACCCCGATCGCCGACGCGCACATGGACTCGGTCCCCATCGTCGCGATCACCGGCCAGGTCGCCTCCAAGGCCATCGGTACGGACGCCTTCCAGGAGGCGGACATCTGCGGCATCACCATGCCGATCACCAAGCACAACTTCCTGGTCACCAAGGCCGAGGACATCCCGCGGACGATCGCCGAGGCGTTCCACATCGCCGCCACCGGCCGCCCCGGCCCGGTCCTGGTCGACATCGCCAAGGACGCCCTGCAGGCGCAGACCACCTTCTCCTGGCCGCCGCAGACCGACCTGCCCGGCTACCGCCCGGTCACCAAGCCGCACGCCAAGCAGATCCGCGAGGCCGCCCGCCTGATCACCCAGGCCGAGCGCCCGGTGCTGTACGTGGGCGGCGGCGTCATCAAGGCCCACGCCACCGCTGAGCTGAAGGTGCTGGCCGAGCTGACCGGCGCGCCCGTCACCACCACCCTCATGGCGCTGGGCGCCTTCCCCGACACCCACCACCAGCACCTGGGCATGCCGGGTATGCACGGCACCGTCGCCGCCGTCACCGCCCTGCAGAAGGCCGATCTGCTCATCGCCCTCGGCGCGCGCTTCGACGACCGCGTCACCGGCAAGCTCGACTCCTTCGCCCCCCACGCCAAGGTGGTCCACGCCGACATCGACCCGGCCGAGATCGGCAAGAACCGCGCCGCCGACGTGCCGATCGTCGGCGACGCCCGCGAGGTCATCGCGGACCTGGTCGTCGCGGTCCAGGCCGAGCACGACGCGGGCCGCACCGGCGACTACTCCGGCTGGTGGGAGGACCTGAACCGCTGGCGGGAGACCTACCCGCTGGGCTATGAGCAGCCCGCGGACGGCAGCCTGTCCCCGCAGCAGGTCATCCAGCGGATCGGACAGCTGGCGCCGGAGGGCACCGTCTTCGCCGCGGGTGTCGGCCAGCACCAGATGTGGGCCGCCCACTTCATCGACTACGAGAAGCCGGCCACCTGGCTGAACTCCGGCGGCGCCGGGACCATGGGCTACGCCGTCCCGGCCGCGATGGGCGCCAAGGCCGGCGTCCCGGACCGTACGGTCTGGGCGATCGACGGCGACGGCTGCTTCCAGATGACCAACCAGGAGTTGGTCACCTGCGCGCTGAACAACATCCCGGTCAAGGTCGCGATCATCAACAACGGCGCGCTGGGCATGGTCCGCCAGTGGCAGACGCTGTTCTACAACCAGCGCTACTCCAACACCGTGCTGCACTCGGGCCCGGACGCCCCCGCCCAGACCAACGCGGGCACCCGCGTCCCCGACTTCGTCAAGCTCGCCGAGGCCATGGGCTGCATCGGCATCCGCTGCGAGGACCCGTCCGACCTCGACGCCGTCATCGAGAAGGCCAACTCGATCAACGACCGGCCGGTGGTCGTGGACTTCATCGTCCACGAGGACGCCATGGTCTGGCCGATGGTCGCGGCCGGCACCTCCAACGACGAGATCCAGGCGGCGCGCGGCGTCCGCCCGGACTTCGGCGACAGCGAAGACGACTGAGGCCGAGGATTCAAGGGACTCAGAGAAAAGAGAGAGTTCAGCCCATGTCCACCAAGCACACGCTCTCCGTCCTGGTGGAGAACACCCCAGGCATCCTGGCCCGGATCGCCGCGCTGTTCTCCCGCCGCGGCTTCAACATCGACTCGCTCGCGGTCGGCGTCACCGAGCACCCCGACATCTCCCGGATCACCATCGTGGTCAATGTCGATGAGCTCCCGCTGGAGCAGGTCACCAAGCAGCTCAACAAGCTCGTCAACGTTCTGAAGATCGTCGAGCTGGAGGGCAGCCAGGCGATCCAGCGGGAACTGGTCCTGGTGAAGGTCCGCGCCGACAACGAGACCCGCTCCCAGATCGTCGAGATCGTCCAGCTGTTCCGCGCCAAGACCGTGGATGTCTCCCCGGAGGCCGTGACCATCGAGGCCACCGGCAGCAGCGACAAGCTCGAGGCCATGCTCAAGATGCTGGAACCGTACGGCATCAAGGAGCTGGTCCAGTCCGGCACCATCGCCATAGGGCGCGGCGCCCGCTCCATCACCGACCGGAGCCTGCGCTCGCTCGACCGGACCGCCTGACCAGCGGACCTGGCACCGGCCGGCCGATCATGGCCGGTTCGAGGGGCCCGTATGGCGAGACCCCGAAACCTTCACCCGCCCGCCCGTCATACGGTGGGACGCACAACCCGAAAACGCTAGGAGAACCCCGAAGTGGCCGAGCTGTTCTACGACGACGACGCCGACCTGTCCATCATCCAGGGCCGCAAGGTCGCGGTCCTCGGTTACGGCAGCCAGGGCCACGCCCACGCGCTGTCGCTGCGCGACTCGGGCGTCGACGTCCGGGTCGGCCTGCACGAGGGCTCGAAGTCCAAGGCCAAGGCCGAGGAGCAGGGGCTGCGCGTGGTCACCCCGGCCGAGGCGGCCGCCGAGGCCGACGTGATCATGATCCTGGTCCCGGACCCGATCCAGGCCAAGGTCTACGAGGAGTCGGTGAAGGCCAACCTGAAGGACGGCGACGCGCTGTTCTTCGGCCACGGCTTCAACATTCGGTTCAATTTCATCCAGCCCCCGGCCGGCGTGGACGTCTGCATGGTCGCCCCCAAGGGCCCGGGCCACCTGGTCCGTCGCCAGTACGAGGAGGGCCGCGGCGTGCCGTGCATCGCGGCCGTCGAGCAGGACGCGACCGGCAACGCCTTCGCGCTCGCCCTGTCCTACGCCAAGGGCATCGGCGGCACCCGCGCCGGCGTCATCAAGACCACCTTCACCGAGGAGACCGAGACCGACCTCTTCGGTGAGCAGGCGGTGCTGTGCGGTGGCACCTCCGCGCTGGTCAAGGCCGGGTTCGAGACCCTGGTCGAGGCCGGCTACCAGCCGGAGATCGCGTACTTCGAGTGCCTCCACGAGCTGAAGCTGATCGTGGACCTCATGTACGAGGGCGGCCTGGAGAAGATGCGCTGGTCGATCTCCGAGACCGCCGAGTGGGGCGACTACGTCACCGGCCCGCGGATCATCACCGACCAGACCAAGGCCGAGATGAAGAAGGTCCTCGCCGAGATCCAGGACGGCAGCTTCGCCAAGAACTGGATGGACGAGTACCACGCGGGTCTGCCGAAGTACAACGAGTACAAGAAGGCCGACGGCGACCACCTGCTGGAGACCACCGGCAAGGAGCTGCGCAAGCTGATGAGCTGGGTCGACGACGAGGCGTGAGCCTCCTGGGACCGGCCCCCCGAGCCCGCACCTCGGGGGTCCGGTCCTCGACTTGTCCATCATGCAAGACCACGTGCGGGTGATCCTGCCGGTATGGCGCAAAACGCCTCCCGGACGCCACTACACTGCAGGGAACAAGCGCGTCAGGGCTCACAGCGTCGTGCGTCTTTCACGCGGCTGCCCCCTTCACGCCTGCGGCCGTCGGGACGGCCGTCCGCATAGGACTAGTGAGGACTGAAGACCACGTGAGCACTGCTTCCACGGGTAAACCCGTCGTACTCATCGCCGAAGAGCTCTCGCCCGCCACGGTGGACGCCCTCGGCCCGGACTTCGAGATCCGCAGTTGCAACGGCGCGGACCGGGCCGAGCTGCTGCCCGCCATCGCCGACGTGGACGCGATCCTCGTGCGCAGCGCCACCAAGGTCGACGCCGAGGCCATCGCCGCCGCCAAGCACCTCAAGGTGGTCGCCCGCGCCGGTGTCGGCCTGGACAACGTGGACGTCTCCGCCGCCACCAAGGCCGGCGTCATGGTCGTCAACGCCCCGACGTCCAACATCGTCACCGCCGCCGAGCTGGCCTGCGGCCTGCTGGTCGCCACCGCCCGCAACATCCCCCAGGCGAACGCGGCGCTGAAGAACGGCGAGTGGAAGCGCAGCAAGTACACGGGCGTGGAGCTGAGCGAGAAGACCCTCGGCGTCGTCGGCCTCGGCCGCATCGGCGTGCTGGTCGCCCAGCGGATGTCCGCCTTCGGCATGAAGATCGTCGCGTACGACCCCTACGTCCAGCCCGCGCGCGCCGCCCAGATGGGCGTCAAGCTGCTGTCGCTCGACGAGCTGCTCGAGGTCTCCGACTTCATCACGGTCCACCTCCCCAAGACCCCCGAGACCGTCGGCCTGATCGGCGACGAGGCGCTGCACAAGGTCAAGCCCGAGGTCCGGATCGTCAACGCCGCGCGCGGCGGGATCGTCGACGAGGAGGCGCTGGCGTCGGCCCTCAAGGAGGGCCGGGTCGCGGCGGCCGGCCTGGACGTGTTCTCCAAGGAGCCGTGCACGGACTCCCCGCTCTTCGAGTTCGACAATGTGGTCGTCACCCCGCACCTGGGCGCCTCCACCGGCGAGGCCCAGGAGAAGGCGGGTATCGCGGTCGCCCGCTCGGTGCGCCTCGCCCTGGCGGGCGAGCTGGTCCCGGACGCGGTCAATGTGCAGGGCGGCGTCATCGCCGAGGACGTACGGCCCGGGCTGCCGCTGGCCGAGAAGCTCGGGCGGATCTTCACCGCGCTCGCGGGTGAGGTCGCGGTCCGGCTCGACGTCGAGGTGTACGGCGAGATCACCCAGCACGACGTCAAGGTGCTGGAGCTCTCCGCGCTCAAGGGCGTGTTCGAGGACATCGTCGACGAGACCGTGTCGTATGTGAACGCCCCGCTGTTCGCGCAGGAGCGCGGTGTCGAGGTCCGCCTGACCACCAGCTCGGAGTCCTCGGAGCACCGCAATGTGGTGACCGTGCGCGGCACCCTCTCCGGCGGTGACGAGGTCTCGATCTCCGGCACGCTGGCCGGACCCAAGAACCAGCAGAAGATCGTCGCGGTCGGCGATTACGACGTCGACCTGGCGCTCGCCGACCACATGGCCTTCCTGCGCTACACCGACCGCCCGGGTGTGGTCGGCACGCTCGGCCGCATCCTCGGCGAGGCCGGGATCAACATCGCCGGCATGCAGGTCTCGCGTTCGGCGGCGGGCGGCGCGGCGCTGGTGGCGCTGACCGTGGACGACACGATCCCGCAGCCGGTCCTCACCGAGATCGCCGAGGAGATCGGGGCGACGTCGGCCCGCTCGGTCAACCTGGTGGACTGAGCGGCAGAACAGCACAGAGCAGCAGCACAGGGCCCGGCCCCCGCTTCGGCGGGGGCCGGGCTTTGTCATGCGTGCGTACGCGTCTCTGTTCGGGGCCCGTCCGATCTTTTTCATCACGTGTTGAATATCCTGGCGGCAGTGGATACGCTGATAGCACTAAGTGGAGAAAAATTCTCCACCTGGCTCTGTGTTGTCCCTCGCTGCTCGCGGGAGGTTCGCCGTGTCCACCACCATCCCGGGCGCCGACCCGGCCGACGCCCCCGACGGCCCCGCGTCCCCCGGCCCCCGGATGCGGGCCGACGCCCGGCGCAACCGCGAGCAGATCCTGCGCGCCGCCCGCGCGGTCTTCGTCGACCAGGGCCCGGACGCCCCGCTCGATGAGATCGCCCGCCGGGCGGGCGTGGGCATCGCGACCCTCTACCGGCGGTTTCCCGAGCGCGCCGACCTGATCAGCGGGGTGGCGATCGACGTTTTCACCGCCCTGGTCGAGGCCGCACACGAGGCGGCCGAGGCGGAGCGCGACCCGCTGGACGCGCTGCGCCGCTTCATGCACGCGGCCCTCGACCTCAAGATCGGCTCGGTGGTGCCCGCCCTCTACGGCCGGGTCGCCGTCGACGAGATCCTGGACGCCGTCCGCCAGGACGCCGCCGACCCCGTGGACGAACTGCTCCGGCGGGCCCATGAGGCCGGGCTGATCCGCCCCGACGTCGCCTTCGGGGACATCACCCTGATGATCATCCGGCTGTCCCGTCCGCTGCCCGGCGGGGGCCTGATCCCGGACGACGAGGCGCTGGCACACCGCCACCTGGACATCTACATCGACGGCCTGCGTCCCGACGGCAGCGCCCGGCCCAATACCCGGCTGTCCGGTCCGGCCCTGGACGCCGCCGGGTTCAAGCGCCTCAGAGGAGGAGTGCTGCGCGCCGGATCCGGCGACGGCTGACCCGTCCGGCCGCTTCCGGAGGAATCCCCTCGCCCGGCGATCCCGGGCGGGGAAGGTCACTCAAAGCCCGAAATCTCCAGATAAGCCCCAGAAAGGCACGCTCATGGCCCAGCCCCTCGACACGCAGCCCGCAGTGAACCCCCGGCGCTGGCTGGCCCTGGTCTTCATCGGCCTGGCCCAGCTGATGATCGTCCTCGATATCACCGTCGTGAACATCGCCCTGCCCTCGGCCCAGCAGGACCTCGGGATCTCCGACGGCGACCGGCAGTGGGTCATCACCGCCTACACCCTGGCGTTCGGCAGTCTGCTGCTCCTCGGCGGCCGGATCGCCGACTACACCGGCCGCCGGCGCTCCTTCCTCATCGGCCTGATCGGCTTCGCCGCGTCCTCCGCCTTCGGCGGCGCGGCCTCCGGATTCGGCATGCTCCTCGCGGCCCGCGCGCTGCAGGGCATGTTCGCCGCCCTGCTCGCCCCCGCGGCGCTGTCCCTGCTCGCGGTGAGCTTCACCGAGCCGCGCGAGCGCGCCAAGGCCTTCGGTGCCTTCGGCGCCATCGCGGCGGGCGGCGGCGCGATCGGGCTGGTCGTCGGAGGGCTGCTGACCGAGTATCTGAACTGGCGCTGGTGCCTGTACGTGAACGTCCCCATCGCCGCCGTCGCCGTCTTCAGCTGGTACGTCCTGCCCGCCGACGAGCGCGCCGAGGGCGGCCGCACCCGCTTCGACCTGCCCGGCGCGCTGCTGGCCGTGTCCGGTCTTGTCGCGGTGGTGTACGGGTGCAGCGAGGCGGAGTCCAAGGGCTGGGACTCGCTGACCGTGACCGGCCTGCTGACCCTGGGCGTGGTCCTGCTGACGGCCTTCGTGCTGACCGAGCGCAGCGTCGCACACCCCCTGCTGCCCCTGCGGGTGATCATGGACCGCACGCGCGGCGGCGCCTATCTCGCGGTCAGCCTCTCGGTGGTCGGCATGTTCGCGATGTTCCTCTTCCTCACGTACTACATGCAGCGCGTCAAGGGCTACTCGGCGCTGGTCAGCGGCGTGGCCTTCCTGCCGATGACCGCAGCCGTGCTGGCCGCGGCCGCCGGCATCGGCTCCCGTCTGCTCCCCAAGCTGCCGCCCCGCGCCCTCATTACCCCGGGCATGCTCACCGCGGCCGCCGGTGTCGCGCTGCTGATCCCCCTGGAGCCCGGCAGCTCGTACGCGGCGGGCGTCCTGCCCGCCGAACTCCTCGTCGGCTTCGGCATGGGCCTGGTGATGGCCCCGGCGATGAACTACTCCACCCACGGAGTCCAGCCCCAGGACGCGGGCATCGCCTCCGCCACGGTCAACACCGCCCAGCAGATCGGCGGCTCGGTCGGCACGGCGATGCTCAACACGATCGCCACCAGCGCCACCGAGGACTACCTGGCCCCCGCGGTCCGCGCCCATGAGGTGACCCCGCAGCTGGCCAAGGAGGGGCTGGTCGAGGGGTTCTCCGAGGCGTTCGTCTGGTCCTCGGTGATCCTCGCGGCGGCGGCGGTCATCGTGGGCCTGCTGATGAACACGCCGCGCCCGAGCCGCCGGCCCGGCGGGGACCAGGCGGCGCCGCTTCCGGTCCACCTGGGGTAGGCCCACTCGTCAACGCCCGAGCTGCCCCTCACCCGGATGAGGGGCAGCTCCGGCGTTCCGGCCCGCCGGGCCGGTGCCCGATCCCGTGAGCATGCGATAGGCGTCCCGCCAGATGCCGGTCTCGTCGAACTCGGGAGAGACCCAGGTCGTCGCCCTGGCCACGCCGCGGGCCCGGTACTTGCGCATGATCGCGACATGGTCCGGGCGGCCCACGAAGCCGTGCAGGGCCTCCTCACCCGTCCACACCGACACCGCGCCGCAGCGCCGGGCCCGCGGCGCGGTCCACAGCCACAGGCCGACCGCGCCGTCGAGCGCGGGCCAGGCGCGCCGCAGCCGCACGGCCGCGCGGGCGATGCCGGGCAGGTCCATCCGTTTGGCGAAGGTGAAGTCGGTGACGCTGACGAGCACCGGGCCGTCCATGCCCGCCGCCGGCCCCGGGCGCCAGCTCGATCTCAGCACGGTCCACCCGCCCAGGACGGGACGCGGCCGAGCAGGCCGAGCAGCCGGTGGTGCGGTGGCGCGTCGTCCAGGGGCGGGACGCGGCCCTCGAAGGCGGCGCCGGGGCCGCGGCCCTCGTCCGGGACCTGCTCGGCGACCCGCAGCGCGGCGGCGGTCAGCTCTTCGTCCGGCTCCCAGGGGACGCCGATCGTCGCCGCGACGTCCCAGGCGTGGACGACGCAGTCGACGAAGTGGAAGCTGATCGCGACGCGCCCGGGGAAGGCGCCGCCGTCCCGCACCTCCGGCAGGACGAACGGCCGCGTGAGGACACCGTCCTCCGCGAACGCCGCATCGACCAGCGCCGCAGACGCCTCGAACGCGGCGCGCGCGTCGTCGCCGAGGTCGCCGCCGCGCCAGGCGGAGAGCGCCCCGCCCGCGCCGCGCGCCGACGCGGCGAACCCCTCGTTCTGGCTGACGAGATGGCGGAGCAGGCCGTGCAGCGTCCAGTCCGGGCACGGCGTCGGGAGACGCAGCTGATCGTCCTTCAATTGGGCGACGACCCCGCCCAGCAACGCCAGGGCCCGGCGGTCGAGCTCTTGGATGTCCAGCTCTCGAAGATCCATGATCCAGAGCCTAGGAACGGGCAATGGACCAACACCAGGGCCAATAACCCCACATATGATTGAGCCAATATGGAGGTCCACGTCAGCCTCGACGGCCATCGCGATCTGTCCGGCCAGATCTACCGACAGATCCGCGCCGCCATCCTCGACGGGCGGCTGCGCCCGGACGATCCGCTGCCGCCGACCCGGGAGATGGCCCGTCGGCTCGCGGTGGCCCGCAACACGGTCGGTGTCGCCTACGACCGTCTGGCGAGTGAGGGCTATCTGGAGGGCCGGGTCGGCGCGGGCACCTTCGTGAGAGCCGTCGGCCGGACGCCGGGCGCCGCCACCACCACCGGTTCCGCCCTCGCGCCGCGCCCCGTCTGGGACGGGGTGGTCGCCCCGTGGCTCGGCCCCGCCGACGCCGAGCTGACCTCCGTCGCGTACGACCTGCGGGTGGGCCTGCCGGACGCCCGGCTGTTCCCGTACCAGACGTGGCGGCGGCTGGTCGCGCGCGAGCTGCGCCCTTCGGCCGGGATGGCGCGGGGCTCCGGCCACCCGGCCGGCCACGGCGGACTGCGCGCGGCGATCGCGCGACACATCGGACTGTCCCGGGCGGTGCGGGCCTGTGCCGACGACGTGGTCGTGACCAACGGAATCCAGCAGGCCCTCGACCTGATCTGCCGGGTGATGATCGAGCCGGGCGACGGCGTCGCGGTCGAGGACCCCGGCTATCCGCCGGCCCGGATGCTCTTCCGCTCACTGGGCGCCACGGTCGTGGACGTCCCGGTGGACGCCGAGGGCCTGTGCGTAAACGCCCTCCCGGACCATGTCCGCGTCGTCTATGTGACGCCCTCTCACCAGTTCCCGCTGGGCATGCCGATGTCGCTGCGGCGCCGGATGGCCCTCGTCGAATGGGCCGAACGTCACGGTGCCGTCGTGATCGAGGACGACTACGACAGCGAGTTCCGCTACGGCGGACGGGCGATCGACCCCCTGCAGAGCGTCGACCGGTCCGGTCATGTGATCTACGTCGGCTCCTTCTCCAAGGTCATGCTGCCCTCGCTGAGGCTCGGCTTCCTCGTCGCGCCCGCCCCGCTGCGGGAGGCGCTGCGGGCGGCCAAGTACGTGACCGACTGGAGCACGTCGTTCCCCACCCAGGCGGCGCTGGCCAGGTTCATCGACGACGGTCTGCTCGCCCGCCACATCCGCCGGATGCGCCAGGAGTACGCGGCCCGGCACCAGCTGATCACGACCACGCTCGCGCAGGGGTTCGCGGACCGGCTCGAGGTCATCCCGTCCTCGGCGGGTCTGCATGTGACCGCCTATGCCACCGATGACCCGGCGGAGCTGGCCACGAGGGCCCGCGCCTCGGGGGTGGCGCTCTACACCCTGGCGGAGGTCGCCATGAGCCCTTCCGTACGCCCGGGCCTCGTCTTCGGCTACGGAGCGATCGCAGCGCCGGACATCGGTCCGGCGCTGCGGCGGCTGTCGGTCGTGTGATCAGTCGGAGGCGGGGATGTCGAGGGCGGTGCCGTACAGCCGGGACACCCGGATCCTGATCACCACGCGCCGGTCCGCCACCATCTGCTCCAGGAACGCCGCCTCGTCCCGCGGATCGTCGAAGCCGGGCGTCAGGGAGAGCAGTTCCCGCCCGACCGCGTCACCGGGCACGGTCGTCACCTCGGAGATCTCCGCTTCGCCCTCGGCGACCGCGAACGACCAGACGTTCGGGCCGTTCACGTGCAGGGCGGCGTGCGGATCGCGGCGCAGCTGACGCACCTTGAGGCGGTCGGCCGTGGTGGAGATCCGCACCACGCGCTCCTCGGGGCTCCAGCGGTGGAGCACGGTCGACAGGTGCGGGTGGCCGCTGCGCCTGACCGTGGCGAGCACCCCGAACTGCTGCTCCCGCAGCAGCCGGGACAGTTCCTCGTCCGTGAGCGCCCGGGGCGCGGGTCCGGCGCCCGGCTTCTGCTCTTCTTCGTTCGCCACGTTCGTGTTCATGGGGATCGGGCCTTTCGCTGGTGGCGGGGGAGGAGGTCAGGGGGTCAGGCGGCGGTGACGTGCGAGGCGGCCGGGGCGGCGTCCTCGGCCGGCGCGGTGGGCTTCGCCCCCGTCCGGCCGAGCACCGTGAAGGCGACCGCGAAGGCGGCGACGAGAAGCCCCGTGCCGACGGTGAAGGCCAGGTGGTAGCCGCCGGTCAGCGCCTCGGCCCGGCTCTTGCCCTGCGCGAGCAGGCCGTCGCTGCGGGAGGCCGCCAGGGTGGACAGCACCGCGACGCCCAGGGACATGCCGATCTGCTGGGTGGTGTTGAACAGTCCGGAGGCGAGCCCGGCGTCGTCCTCCTTCGCACCGGACATCCCGAGGGTGGTCAGCGCGGGGAGCGCGAGGCCGAAACCGCCGGCGAGCAGCATCACGGGAAGGAGGTCGGTGAGGTAGTTCGCGTGCACCGGCACGCGGATGAGCAGCCCGAGGGTGCCGATCAGGAGCAGGATTCCGGTCAGCAGCACCTTGCGCTCGCCGAAGCGTGCGTTGAGCCGGGCGGAGACACCGAGGGAGACCGCGCCGATGACGGCGGCGGCCGGGAGCATGGCCAGGCCGGTCTTGGCGGCGCCGTACCCCAGCACCTTCTGCAGATAGAGGGCGACGAGGATCTGGAAGGAGAACAGGGCCGCCACCATCAGGACCTGGATGAGGTTGGCCCCCACGACGCTGCGCGACCGGAAGATCCGCAGCGGCATCAGCGGGGTACGGGCCGTGGCCTGGCGGGCGACGAACGCGGCGAGCAGGAGGAGCGAGAGGGCGCCGAAGCCGAGGGTGGGCGCCCCGGTCCAGCCGTGTTCCTCGACCTTGACCACGGTGTAGATCCCCAGCATCAGCCCCGCCGTGACGAGGAGAGCGCCGATGACGTCGGCTCCGCCGGCCAGGCCGAGCCCTCGGTCGGCGGGCAGGACGGGCACGGCGACCGCGAGGGCCGCGAGCCCGATCGGCAGGTTGATGAAGAAGATCCAGTGCCAGTTGAGCGCGTCGGTGAGGACCCCGCCGAGCACCTGGCCGATCGACGCGCCGGCCGCGCCGGTGAAGCTGAACACGGCAATCGCCTTGGCGCGCTCCCCGGGTTCGGTGAACAGCGTCACCAAAATGCCCAGACTGACCGCGGAGGCCATGGCGCTGCCGATCCCCTGCAGGAACCGGGCGGCGATCAGCACCCCGGGGGAGGTGGCGGCGGCCGCCAGCAGCGAGGCCGCGGTGAAGGTCGCGACGCCGGCCAGGAACATGCGCTTGCGGCCGATCAGATCGCCGAGCCGTCCCGCGAGGAGGAGCAGGCTGCCGAACGCGATGAGGTAGGCGTTGACGACCCAGCTCAGTCCGGCGGGGGAGAAGCCCAGGTCGTCCTGGATGGCCGGCATGGCCACGGTCACGATGGAGCCGTCCAGGACGACCATCAGCATCCCCGTGGCGATGACGCCCAGGGCGAGCCCGCGTGAGCGTGAAAGGGCGGGTTCGGAACTGGATATGACGGACATGTGGGCTCTCCTGTCGGGGGCCTCAAGTGATGACGACAGGAGAGACCGTAGCAGATAGTTCCGTTGCAGACGATCTATTTCGGTTCTACTTGTGTTTCCGCTTGCTCTACTGGCGCGCCCTCCGGGCCGGCCGGGGGCTCTCCGCCGGTGTGGCCAGATGCCCTTCGACCAGCTGGTTCAGGGCGCTCAGCAGGGTGTCCCGGCCGGACTTGGGCAGTGAGGCCAGTGCCTCCCGGTGCACCCGGTCGACGATCTGCTGGCTCTGCTCGGCGACCTGCGCGCCCTTCTCGGTGACCGCGATGATCCGGGCCCGCCGGTCCGTGCTGGAGGGGCGGCGCTCGGCGAGGCCGGCCGTCTCCAGGGCGTCCACGGTCACCACCATCGTGGTCTTGTCCATGTCGCCGAGCTCGGCGAGCTGGGCCTGGGTGCGCTCCTCCTCCAGGGCGTGGACGAGTACGCAGTGCATCCGTGCCGTCAGCCCGATCTCGCCGAGCGCCGCCGCCATCTGGGTGCGCAGGACATGGCTGGTGCGGTCCAGGAGGAACGACAGGTCCGGTTCGGTGCGCGAGGGTGCCAAGGCTGTCATGGGTGCCAGGGTAACAATTCGATCCGTGGTGGATTATCCGGAAGAGGACTTCTTGGCCGCGGCCATCTCGAACTTCCGCCGGGCGAGGGCGTCCATGGCGAAGGGGCGGCCCCGGTACCAGGAGCCCGTATCCGCGAACTGGTGGCCGTGGAAGTTGGCCAGCACGATGTCCGGGGAGGCGCCGGGGCCGGTGTGGTCGATCCACAGGTTGCGGCCGGTGACCACGGACATCGCGTCGAAGCGCGCGTTCCAGGCGCCCTGATCGCCGTCGCCCGGGTCCCAGCTGGGGAAGTGGTCGACGGGCGCCTCGAAGCGGAGGTTGCGGACGATGATGTTCTGGCCGGTGTTGACGGTGAGGTCGACGCCGAGGAGCGCCGGGTCGTCACCGGCGCCGAGGAGCGTGGTGTTGCTGGGGACGGTCAGCTGGATCTGCTGCTTCTGGGCGTTCGAGCCGGTGATCCGCAGCGTACGCATGCGCTTGCACCACTCGTGGCGGTCATCGCTCCAGGCCGTGCCGTCGGGGCCGAAACAGTCCATGGAGCGGGCCAGGTCCCAGCCGGGGGCGTAGTCCTGGGCGTCGAGGAGGCGGCCGTCGTCGGTCTGGTTGCCCTGGATGGCCCCGCGGACGGTGATGACCTTGGGTGCGGTGGGGTCGCCGTGGTTGGCCAGGGCGGCCTCGAGCTCGGCCCGGTTCCGTACGACATGGACGCTGTCCGGCGCGGCGCCCGCGCCGCCCGTCGTGCCCGCGCCCGCCGTGGCCCAGCCGGTGGCCGAGCTGGTGGGCCGGACCTGGGATGACGCGGGCCCTGTCGCGGCGGCGGCCCCGCCGGGTGCGGCCAGGAGCCCGCACAGTAGTGCCGCCGCCGCGGCGTACGAGGTGCGTTCGCGCACTGCCTAACCCGCCAGCTCGTAGGCGTAGTCGGGGGAGAAGCTGCCCGCGGCGCCCGCGCAGCCGTCCAGCTCGCCCGGGAGCTTGATCCACAGATAGGCGTCGATGGCCGGGTCCCCGGTGTTCGCGGTCGGGTTCTCGCCCAGCTTGCGGCCGTGCGGATCGCACCAGGCGTTGTCGGGGGCGGGGCCGTTGCCGTTGCGGCTGGTGTCGATGACGGCGGTCAGGCCCGAGCCGCCGAGCTGGCTGAGCACGCTCTTGGCGAAGGCGACCTCATTGGCGGTGCGCTGGTAGTTGGAGACATTGCTGTAGATGCCGTCGCCGCTGGTCAGCACGCCCGCCGAACGCAGCCGGGAGGCCTGTACGGAGGCGCTGTTCCACGCGGAGTGCCCGGCGTCGAAGTAGACCCGAGCCTTCGGGTTCGCCGCGTGGATGGCGTTCGCGGCCCGGGCGAGCGAGGCGTAGCGGCCGCTCAGCTCGCTGGCGGACAGGCAGCTGATCAGCGCGATCGAGTCCGGTTCGAGGATGACGATCGAGGACCCGCTGCCCAGCCCGGCGGCGAAGTTGCGCGCCCAGGCGTCGTAGGCGGCGAGGTCCGGGGCGCCACCCGCGGAGGCGCCGCCGCAGTCGCGGTTGGGGATCATGTACGCGACGAGGACGGGGACCTGGTTCTTGGCGGCGGCCGCGGAGGTCACCTTGCGCACGTCCGCGGTGACGGTGGAGGGGGAGTAGCGGGCGAACCAGACGGCCTGCGGCTGGCTGCCTATGCGCGAGGCTATGCGCGGTTGGCGCGAGTCATGGGAGTTGGCCGCGACCCACTTGTTGACCTGGGAGTCGGGGTCGGTGAAGAACGTGGTGCCGGTGGGCAGTTCACCCGCGACGGCTTGGGGCGCATGGCCCGCCCCCACCAGGAACGCGGTGGCGAGCGCGGCGGTCACGAACGCTCGGAGGAGGCGCACGGTGCATCAGTCCTCTCGGGGGGGGATTCAGGGGACTTTGGGGACTTCTGGTGCGTCAGGTGACAGTGCGAAACGGGTAGCGCTCTGTTGCATCTGGTTGCCGCCGAGCGGGCAGAGGGTTGCTGTCGGACGGGCGAGAAATCGAGTCACATTCCAGGGATCTCGCGGAGGTTGACGGCTCCCGGCATGACGCGACCCCGCCCGTGTCCCGGGCGGGGTCGCGTCGGTGAGGGGCGCGGGGGCCGTCAGCGGCTCGCCACCGGCTCCGGCCGGCGTTCACCCGGTGCCGTCCCCGGCTCGGCACCGATCCCCTGCGGCCCGGCGGTCGGCTCCGCGCCCGGCTCCCCGTCCGCGCCCGGCTCCCCTTCCGCCGCCGGGGCCTCGACCCGTACGTGGCGCAGGGCGACGGACGCCACGGCCGCGGCCGCGACCAGGACCAGCGCCCCGGCCACCGCGGCCACCTGCATCCCGTGGGTGAACGCCTCGCGCGCCGCGCCCAGCACCTCGTCCCCGGCCCGTCCGCCCAGCCGGTCCGCCACCGCCGCCGCGCCGCCCAGCGTCTCGCGCGCCGCGTCCAGCGCATCGGCCGGCAGGCCGGCGGGCAGCTCGCCGGTCATGTCGTGGCGGTAGACCGCGTTGCCGACCACGCCGAGCAGCGCCATCCCGAGCGCCCCGCCGAACTCCTGGCCGGTCTCCAGCAGGGAGGAGGCGGAACCGGCCTTCTCCGCCGGGGCGGTGCCCATCGCCATGTCGGTGATCAGCGACATCACGGTGACGATGCCGGAGGCGAGGACGCCCGCCGCGATCAGCACGAGCCACAGCGAGTCGGTGCCGGCGAGGGCCAGCAGCCCGAAGCCGGCGGCCGCGAGGAGGAATCCGCCGCCGATGACGTACGCCCGGTTCACCTTCTGCGCGATCACGGCCGACGCGGGGCCGGCGGCGCCCACCATGACCGAGGGGAGCAGGCTCCACAGCGCGGCCTCCAGCGGGCCCTTGCCGAGCACCGACTGCAGGTACTGGGTGGTGAAGAGGGAGGAGCCCATCATGGCGAACGAGGCCATGAGGTTGAGCCCGATCGAGGAACCGAAGCCGCGGCGGCGGAAGAGCTCAGGGCTGATCATCGGGTGTGCGTGGGTGCGCTGGCGGTGGACGAAGACGAGGCCGATCAGCAGCCCGGCCGCGATCCACAGCGCGCGCGGCCCGCTGAACCCGTGGGCCGCGGTCTCCTTCAGGCCGTAGATCACCGGCAGCACCGCGCCCATGGACAGCGGAACGCCCAGCAGGTCGAACTTCCCCGGGGCCGGGTCCTTGAACTCCGGCACCAGGAGCGGGGCGAGGATCAGCAGCAGCACCATCACCGGGGTGTTGATGAGGAAGACCGAGCCCCACCAGAAGTGGGCCAGCATGACCCCGCTCAGCACCGAGCCGAGCGCCACCCCGCCGGCCATGGCGCCGGACCAGATGCCGATCGCGGTGGCGCGCTGCTTCGCGTCCTGGAACAGATTGCGGCTGAGTGCCATGGTCGAGGGCATCAGGGTCGCCCCTCCGACGCCGAGCAGCGCGCGGGCCGCGATCAGCATCTCCGCGCTGTTCGCGTACGCGGCCGCCACCGAGGCGGCACCGAAGGCCGTGGCGCCCAGCATCAGCAGCTTCCGGCGCCCGATCCGGTCGCCGAGCGACCCCATCGTGATGAGCAGCCCGGCGAGGGCGAAGCCGTAGATGTCGAAGATCCACAGCTGCTGGGTGGAGCTGGGGTGCAGCTGTGCGCTGATCTCCGGGAGCGCGAAGTACAGCACCGACACGTCCATGGACACCAGGAGCAGCGGAAGCATCAGGACCGCGAAGGCGGTCCATTCCCGGCGGCCGGCACGCGAATTGGCGGGAGTCGAAGTCATGCCGAGGACTATACGAACGTCTTAAACGCTTGTCTAGTACGGTTGTGTAAGACGTCTGTCTGGGACGGTTGTATGGGTGTCGGGATAGGCTGACGCCATGGGACATCGAGAGGATCTGCTGGCGGGCGCCAAGCGCTGCCTGCTGGAAAAGGGCTGGTCGCGCACCACCGCGCGGGACATCGTGGCCGCCTCGGGCGCCAATCTGGCGTCCATCGGCTACCACTACGGCTCCAAGGACGCCTTGATGAGGGAGGCCCTGTTCGCGGCCATGGGCGACTGGGCCGATGACATCGAGCGGTCCCTGAAGGAGGAAGGTGCGGGCGCCCGGGCCCCGGACGCCTCCGGCTCGACGGCGGAGTTCGAGGCGGGGTGGACCCGGCTGCTCGAACTGTTCGGCAAGCACCAGGCGCTGTGGCGGGCGCAGTTCGAGGCGATCCTGCAGATCGAAGGGGACCCCGCGTTGCGTGAGGCCTTCGCGCGGGCGCAGCCGCAGGGGCGGAGCGGGCTGGTGGCGCTCTTCCACGGGATCCCCGAGGAGGAGGTCGACGAGGAGACCGCGCGGGTCATGGGCTCGTTCTATATGACCCTGGTGGCGGGGATGGCTTCCCAGATGGTCGTCGACCCCGGCCTCACCCCCGACGCCCGGGACCTGACGGAGGCGATGCGCCGCATCCTGGCCGGGCCGCTCCTCGGCCCGGCCGACTGACCCGGCGTCACCCGCGGGCCGGGGCCGAGCCGCGTGACATCTCGGTCAGCCTCTCCAGCGCGGGAACCAGGTCGTTGGGCGTCGGCGCCGCGAGCATCTCCTGCCGCAGCCGCGCGGCCGAGGCCCGGTAGGACGGCTCCTCCAGCAGCCGGACGAGCCCCGCGCGCAGCGTTTCGGCCGTCACCTCGGAGGCGTGCAGATACGCGCCGCCGCCCTGGGCGTCGAGCAAGGTGGCCTTGGCCCACCAGTCCGAGAACCGGATCGGGAGCAGGAACTGCGGCACACCGTGCAGCAGCGCCGCCGACCAGCCGCCGAAGCCGCCGTGGTGGATGACCGCGGAACAGCTCGGCACGATCGTGTGCAGGGGCACGAAGTCCACGATCCGGGTGTTGTCCGGCACCCGCCGCAGGGTGGCGGCCTCCTGGGCGGGGATCGAGGCGACGAACTCGATGTCCAGGCCGTCCACGGCGTCCACGATCTCGTGCAGGGGCAGGTGCGAGGCGCCGATGACCGAGGCCGAGGAGGACCCCGGGGTGAAGCACACCCGGGGCCGGTCGGGGGCGCGCCGCACCCAGTCGGGCTCCACCGACGGGCCGTTGTAGGGCGCGTAGCGCACGGCCACGCGCCTCAGGCCCAGGGGGAGCTGGAGGCTCGCGGGCCCCTGGTCGATCGTCCACTGACCGGTCGTGACCTCCTCGGCGAAGTCGCTGCCGTGGCGCCGGAGGTGGCCGTCCAGCCACTCGGCGAGCGGGTCCTCGCGCTCCGCCGCGGGCCGCTGCCCCGCCAGTTCGAGGAACACCCCGCGCATCGCCGGGTAGATGTCCACGTTCCACAGCAGCCGGGCGTGGGCGGCGCCCACCACCCGGGCCGCCACCGGCGCCGCATAGCTGAGCGGCGACCAGATCACCAGGTCGGGCCGCCAGGCGCGGGCCAGCTCCACCAGGTCGTCGACCATGCCGTCGTTGTACACGCGGTACATGCCCTCGACGTTGACCTGGTACTTCTTCAGCACGCTCGCCCAGGTCTCCCGCTCCGCGCTGGGCTCGTTCCAGTCCGTCGCCTCGTTCTCCAGCAGCGCGTGCAGGCTGCGGTACAGATCGCGGGCTCCGGCGCGGTCGCCCCGCTTGCGGGCGTCGATGATCCGCGCGGTCAGATCCTGGTACGGGGCGAAGGCCTCGCGCATCCGATGGTCGGTGCCCACCGGCGTCGCGGTGAGACCGGCACCGGTGATGGTGTCGGTGAGCGCCGGATTGGCGGCGACGCGCACCTCGTGCCCCGCCGTGGTCAGGGCCCAGGCCAGCGGAACCATGGTGTACAGATGGGACTTCTCGGAAACCGTCGCGAACAGCACGCGCATCGGTGGGGTTCCTTCTCTCGTGAGTGCGATCCGTGCGCCGGCGCCGTGGGGGCGGGCGCCGGCCGGCGGTCCGGCCGGCGCCCGACCGGTCAGCTGCTGCGGTGCGTGGCCAGGTCCACCAGCGACCGCAGACCGTGAGCGGCCTGCGGATCGAGCGTGACCTCGGCCAGCCGGTCCAGCGCCAGGGACCGCTGCCGGGCCGCCTCCGCCAGGGCCCAGTCGCGCCCGCCGGCCTGCTCGACCAGCGTGGTCGCGCGGGCGACTCCGGTGGGCTTCATGGGACGCTCGTCGTGGTACAGCTCGGCCAGCCGGCGCCCGGCGGGCGTATCGCTGCGCAAGGCCGCGACGACCGGCAGGGACTTCTTGCGGCGGTGCAGATCGGCCCCGACCGGCTTCCCGGTCGCCCGGGTGTCCCCCCAGATGCCCAGCAGGTCGTCCACCAGCTGGAAGGCCAGGCCCAGGTGGTGTCCGAAGCCGCGGAGCGCCTCCACCTGGGCGGGGCCGCCGTCGGCGGCGAGCGCGCCCAGCCCGCAGGCCCCGGCGAACAGCGCCGCCGTCTTGCCGGCGGCCATGGCCAGGCACTCCTCGAGACCCACGTCGGCGCGCCCCTCGAAGGCGAGGTCCGCGCTCTGGCCGGCGACCAGCTCCAGCAGCGCCCGGCAGAGCTCGTGGGTGCCGGTGGCGTGCCGTACGGGGGAGGAAGAGGAGGCCAGCTCCTCCATGGCCAGGACCAGCAGCGCGTCACCGGCCAGCAGCGCCTGGGCGGATCCGAAGACGGTCCAGGCCGTGGGCCGCCCCCGGCGGGTGGCGTCCTGGTCCATGACGTCGTCGTGGAGCACCGAGAAGTTGTGCACCAGCTCCACCGCCGCGGCGGCGCCGAGCGCCCGCCCGGCCGTCGCGCCCAGGGCCTGGGCGCCGCCGAGCACCAGCGCGCCCCGCAGCCCCTTGCCCCACCCGGCGTCGGTGTGCCGCCCGTCCGCGTCGCACCACCCGAAGTGGTACCGGGCGACCGTACGGACCGGCTCGCCCAGCCGGTCGAGGGCCTGGCGGATCCGGGGGCCGGTCAGCTGCCCGGCCCGGCGCAGCACCTGCCAGGATTCCGAGGTGTCCGGAGTCAGGGTGGTCGTCATCGGTCGGCCACCACCAGATCGGGCTCCAGGTACAGCGCGGGCTGGGGCGCCGGGCCGCCGGTCCGCGACTGGTACCGCTTGGTGCGGCTGGACCAGTCCAGGTTGCCGCGGATCCAGGTGCGCATCCCGGCGAGACAGGAGGTGAGCAGGGGTGAGTGGTCCGCGTACCGGCTCAGCAGCCGCTTCTCGAGGGCCAGATAGCGCCGGGTCTCCTCCGAGGTGGCCGCGCAGACGTGGGCCATGGCCCGCTCCTGGTCCAGCTCCCGGTGGTGCTGCACGACGTACACCAGGTTGTGGACCTCTCCCAGGGACCGCTCCTTCTCCAGCGAGTAGATGTCGTTGGTCCAGCAGACGACGTTGCAGGCGGCGTCCAGCGCCTCCTGGAACTCCTCGCTCCGGTAGAGATCCACCGGTACATCGAGGCGCTCCACCACGTCGATGAGGTCCATGCACACGTAGATCGCCCCGGTGTGGCGCCGGTTCTCGATGTAGTCGTCCTCCTCGGGGACGATGCCGCGCACCCGGTTGCCCGCCTCCCAGACCGCCGCCGCCGTCAGACAGTCCTCCAGATGCCCTACGAAGCGGCGCCGCCAGGCCTCGGTCATCCCGGTCGCGGTGCGCTGCCACAGGTCGGCGAGGGAGGAGACCGCGGTCGGCAGATCGGTGCGGCGGGCCGCGGCCGCACCGTGGTCCTCGCTCTCCAGGACCGCGCGCATCCCCGCGACCACCTGTCCGGCGTGGTGCGGATCGCGGCCGAAGTCACCGTCGTCCAGCTGGTCGTCGACGAGGAAGAGCCAGGCGAACCAGTCCGCCATCAGGGCGATCTGTTCCTCATCGGCCGTCGGGTAGACCACCGAGGCGAACCAGCCGAAGTCGGCGTGCTCGAAGCGCCGCCTGGCCGATTCCCGCTGGATGAGGCCCACCGTCCGCACCCAGTCGCTCAGCTGTCGGCGAGCCTGCTCGGCGTGCTGGTTCACCCGGTGCGGGAAGGGGCAGTAGAGCTCCGGTATCCGGGCGGCCGGTGCTGTTTCCGTCGGTCCTGCCGTTCCTGTCGTTCCTGTGGTCATCGGCGCCCCTCCAGCCGCAGGTGGATACCGCCCCCGGGATGCAGGGTGATCATGGCCTCGGGGTGGACCTCGGTCGTCGCCTCGGGCAGCGCCAGCCGGTATCGGCGGGCCACCGTCGCCAGGACCAGGACGAGCTCGGTGAGGGCGAAGTGCTTGCCGATGCAGATCCGGTGCCCGGCGCCGAAGGGCGTGTAGACGTGCTTGGGCCGGGCGGCGATCGCCTCGGGCGTGAACCGCTCGGGGACGAAGCTCTCCGGGTCCTCCCAGAAGTCCGGGTGCCGGTGCAGGAAGTAGCTGTTGATCAGGACGTTGGTGTTCGCCGGGACCCGGTACCCGTCGATGACGTCCTCCTCGCGCGCCCGGCGCATGAACTGGTAGGCGGGCGAGTAGATCCGCAGGGTCTCGTCGACCACCATCCGGGTGTACGTCAGCCGGGGAAGGTCCTCGAAGGACGGCACGGACCGCTCGCCGAGCACGGCGTCCACCTCGGCGTGCAGCCTCTCCTCCACCTCGGGGTGCCGGGCGAGCAGATAGAAGGCCCAGGAGAGGGTGTTGGTGGTGGTCTCGTAGGCCCCGATGCAGATGTTCAGCACCTCGTGGTGCAGCTGCTCCAGGTCCATGCCCTTGCCGTCCTCCTCGTCCACGGAGTGGAGCAGCAGGGTGAGGAGGTCCGCCTCGTCGCCGACGGGGACGTCCGCCCGCAGCTTCTCCTTGATGAAGTCGGAGACGAAGGTGTCCATGTCGCCGATCGCCCGGTGCAGCCTCCGGTTGCGCGGCGTCGGGACGTTCAGCGGTGGGAAGGGGAAGCGGAAGAAGTCGCCGAGGATCGCGTTGGCCGTCTGGAAGGCCCGCTCGAACGCCTGGGCCGTCCGGCCGACGTCGGCGCTGAACAGCGACCGGTTGACGATGCGCAGCGCGAGCTGGCCGATCTCGTCGGTGACGTCCAGCACCTCATGGGTACGCGGCTCCCAGCGCTGGAGCATCTGGACGGTCTCGTCGGTCATGTTGCGGGCGAAGTGGCTGACGGTGCGCGGGGTGAAGTGCGGCGCCATCATCCGCCGTTGCCGGCGCCACAGTTCCATGTCGGCGTTGGCGATCAGGCCCTTGCGCAGCACCGGCCGGACCACGCGGAAGAGCATCGCGTCCTTGTCGTAGCTCTCGCCCTTCTCGACCAGGATGTGCCGGATGTAGTCCGGGTGGTTGACCAGCACGATGGGGATGCCCAACGGCCGGAAGCGGAAGATGTCGCCGTACCGGGCGAGGCCGGCTCCGAGGAAGCTCAGTTGGTCGTTTCGAAAGGCCAGCGCCCCGCCGATGCCGTCCTTGCGGCGGATCGTCGGTATCTCTCTGGCGGCTGGCCGTCGGCCCGAGTCGGGCACGGTCGGTGCTGAAGACATCGGTTGTCCGTTCATCGATGCGGTGACAGCCCAGGACGGCGCACACTCCCCAGCCGGCGCTGGGAGGTGCCCGCCGGGCTTCCGTGAAGAAGGGGGTCCGCTCGCGGGGCGCGCTCGGTCAGCGACGCGCCAGGCGCAGCCGGATGCCGCCCTTGGGGTGCAGGGTGACCAGCGGCGCGAACCCGACCGGCGGCTGCCCCGGGGGCACCGTCACGGTGAAGTTCTGCGCGAGCATCGCGATGACGATCTGCATTTCGGTGAGGGCAAAGTATTTGCCGATGCAGTATCGGGGCCCGCTGCCGAACGGCTGGTAGACATTGCGCGGACGCTTCGCCGTGTTCTCAGGTGTGAAGCGCTCGGGGTCGAAGCGATCCGGGTCGGGCCAGAATTCCGGGTGCCGGTGATAGGTGATGAAGTTGAGATAGACGCTGCACCCCTGGGGGATGCGGTAGCCGCCGATCCGGTCCTCGTGAATGGCCCGGCGCATGGTCTGCCAGGCAGGGGTGTGCAACCGCAGGGTCTCATCGATGACCATGCGGGTGTAGGTCAGTTCGGACAGGTCCGCAAGGGTCGGCACCCGCCCTTCGAGGACCCGGTCGACTTCCTCTTGCACACGGCGCTGGATTTCCGGGTGCCGGGCCAGCCGATAGAAGACCCAGGCCATCGAATTACTGGACGTCTCGTATCCGGAGACGATGGTGGAAAGGATTTCGCCGAGCAGTTCCTGCCGGGTGAGGTTCACCCCGCCGGTGGGGTGGGTCATGGTCAGCAGCGCGGCGAAGAGGTCGCGCCGCTCGGCCGGGTCCGCCTCCCGGTCCGCCACGAGCCGGTCGACGAAGTCGTCCATGTCGCCGATGAGCGCCCGCAGCCGGGGACGCCGGCCCAGCGGCGGGAAGGGGAAGCGGAAGAAGTTGCCGATGATGGTGTTGAGCTCGAGGAACTTCCGCTCGAACGCGGCGACCTCGGTACTCGCCTCCACGCCGAACAGGGAGCGGAGGGCGATCTTCAGGGCCAGGTCGCGGATGTCCGCGGAGACGTCGACCACCGCGTCGGGGTCGTCCCGGCCCGCCCACCGGCCCAGCAGGTCGCCGGTCAGCTCGGTCATACCGGGCGTCAGATCGACGATGCTGCCCCGGTTGAAGGAGGGCTGCATCATCCTTCGCCGCGCGCGCCAGCGCTCCCCGCCCGGATTGGACACCAGTCCGCCCCGGAAGACGGTCTGGACCGCGCGGTAGAGGAAGTTGTCCTTGTCGTAGTTGGCGTGGGCGTCGACCAGCACATGCTGGAAGTGGTCGGGGTGGTTGATGAGAACCATCGGAAGGCCACCCAGGCGCAGGCGGACGATGTCCCCGCGGGTGGCGGCATGCTGAACAAAACTCAACTGGTCGCGGCGGGCCGCGAGGATTCCGGATAAGTTTTCCCTCAGAGTGAGGCCAGGAATTGACGAATTCTTTTGTAAATCTTTGCTGCTGTGCGTCGGTGCGGTCATATAGTGCCCCCGATTCTGCAATAGCAGACCCTATGTCTCGAGAGTATGCCAGAGGTTGTTTTCCGGTGTCGACCCCTCAAATGATCAGCATTTGGTCGGAATTCATCCGGCTGCGCCATAGGGGTGGATTTGTTTTCGTCGAAGATGCACGGTTTGAGCGCCATTGCAACAGCAACAGGTGCCCGCCGGGCCGGCCGGCCCGGCGGGCGGCCATTCAGAACTTGCCCGACTGCTCCTCGGTGCGGTGCCCCAGCCGCCCGGAGAACTCGGCGAGGAAGGCGGCGGCGAGCGGCGGCCACCCCCAGAAGTCGAATGCGAGCGCCCCGAGGCCGAACTCGGAGCCGAACCGCCACTCGCTGACCGGAACGGCCGCACCGCACGCGGAACAGGACACGCTTCCCTCGCCCGTCTCCGTCCAGGCGGCGATGGCCTCCCGGTACGGCCGCCAGACCTCCTCGTCGGCCTCGAACTCCTTCGGATAGTCGATGACCACGGTCGTGGCGCCGCAGCGCGGGCAGGTCGCGGAGTCGGCCTCGTCCTGGCCCTGGCCCCCGACGTAGTAGTCCCGCCCGACCATGACCGCCACCGGGCCGGGCTGCCACGTCGTCTCCGCCGAACCCGCCACGGCCCGGTCCCAGTGGGGCCCGGGCACATATCCCTCGTCCGCGGTCTGGCTGTACACCCCTTCGCCGGACGTCTCGCGCGAGATCACGCCCTCTGAGACCAGCCAGTCGACCATCCGCTCGGCCAGCGGCCCGGCCTCCCCCTCGTCCGCCTCCACGTCCACGATCCGCTGGAAGTAGTCACCCACGGCCGGCCCCCGTCGCCTTCACTCATCGTCCTCGGGCGTCGCCGACCGTCTTCCCGGCCGACGGTGCCCACTGTGCCACCCACCACCGACAGCGGGCCCCGACGCCCGGGGCACGGGCGCCGCTCACAGCCGCGCGGACTTCAGCGCCATGTGCAGCAGCAGCCGGTCCTCGCCCGCGTCGAGGTCCAGCCCCGTGAGCTGCTCGACGCGGGAGAGCCGGTAGTAGAGCGTTTGCCGGTGGATGCCGAGCGCCTGGGCGGTGCGGCTCGCCTGCCCCGCGCAGTCCAGATACGCCTCAGCGGTGCGGGCGAGTTCGGCGTGCGAGGGCTCCAGCAGGGCCTGGACGAGAGGGTCGGGGCCGGTCCCGGCGGGCAGCGCGGCCAGCAGCCGGTACGGGCCGATGGCCGACCACTCCGCGACCGGGCCCAGCCGCACGTCCGCCCGCGCGGCGCGCGCGGCGGCCAGCGCCTCGGCCCAGGCGGCGGGCAGGTCGTCCAGGCCACGGCGCGGCGCGCTGACACCCGCGAACCAGCCTTCCCGCTCCGTCTCGGGGCGCTCCGATGTGCGGGCTTCCCCCGTCGCCGTCCGCTCCTCCGTCGCCGCGCGGCTCCTCGGGCCGGTCCGCACAGCGCCCCGGGCCGTGCTTGCCGCACCGGAGACGGCGACCTGCGCGGCCGCGCCAGCCGAGCGCAGCAGGTGCTCGGCCGCGGTACGGGCCGGGTCCAGGGCGACCTGGGCACGCAGCCGGACCAGGGCGGCCAGGCACACCGCCGGGGAGCGCTCTGCCTCCGGGCCCGCCGCGGGGGCCGGCCCGGGGGGCGCGGGAAGGACGCAGACGGCGGCCACGCCGGGTGGGCTGGGCAGCCTGGCGGAGGGGTAGTCCCCGGCGTCGTCGGCGGTCGCGGCGCCCTCCGGGGCCCACGGGGTCACCGCGACGAGCGCCAGCGGCCCGTCGGCCGCCCCGCGCAGCGCGGCGCGCAGGGCCGTGCGCGCGGTGTCGCGGCTACCAGGCGGCCCGGTCAGCAGATCGCGCAGGTGCCCGCCCAGCTCCTCGTCGGCTCGGGCCTCCGCCGCCAGCAGCGCCCCGATCCGGGCCGCCGTCTCCATCGCGCGGGCGAGCCGGGGGTCCGGCGGGCCGGACGGTCCGCCGAGCTCCAGATCGGACAGATGGCCGTCGTCGAGCAGCCACACATAGCCGTGCACCACCCCCCGGTGGCGCACCGGCAGACAGATCCGGCCCATGAAGACCCCCGCCCCCGGGTCCGGCGGGATCCGCAGCGGGGCCTGGGCCCGGGCGATGCCGAACCCCTCGAACCAGGCGCGCACCGCCGCCGTGGACCGGCGCCGCAGGATGGAGCGGGTGCGCACCGGGTCGAGCGCCGGCTCGTCGGCCCCGTCGAGATCCCCTCCGGTGTCATGGGCGCCGAAGGCGATCAGCCCGAAGTCCCGGTTCTCGAGCGTCGCGGGCGCGCCGAGCGCCGCCGAGATCTCGTCCACGAGCTGCTGATAGTCGTCGAGCACGGGCCCGCCTCCCTTCCACAGCTCCCATTCTCATACAAATGTCTGAGATCCCGGACACGGATGCGTGACAGCTGTCGATGGCCGTGGATGCGAGCGATCCTTAAGTTTCACGGTGAGTCAACAAAGCCGTCCGACGGCCGTCATCGTGGAGGTGCCCCGTGCTGGGTCCCGTGCTGCTCGCCGCTTCCCGCAGTGCCGCCATCCGCCGTATCGTCTCGGCCGCCCCGGTGACCCGCCCGACGGTGGACCGGTTCGTCGCGGGTGAGCGCCTGGCGGAGGCCGTCCCGGTCGTCCGCGCCCTGGCGGAGCGCGGCCTGTCGGTGACGCTCGACCACCTCGGCGAGGACATCACCGATCCGGCGGAGGCGCTGCGCAACCGGGACGCCTATCTCGCGCTGACCGAGGCGCTGGCCGCCGAGGGCCTGGCCGGGCGCGCGGAGATGTCGGTGAAGCTGTCCGCCTTCGGGCAGGCGCTGACCGGCGGCCACGACCTGGCCCTGGCCCATGTGACCCCGGTGGTGGAGGCGGCGGACGCGGCGGGCACCACCGTCACCCTGGACATGGAGGACCACACCACCGTGGACTCCACCCTGGCGATCCTCGCCGAGCTGCGCCGGCGGTTCCCGAAGACCGGCGCGGTCCTCCAGTCGTATCTCTTCCGCAGCGAGGACGACTGCCGGGCGCTGGCCGGGGAAGGCTCGCGGGTACGGCTGGTGAAGGGCGCGTACAAGGAGCCGGCGAGCGTCGCCCACCAGGACAAGCGCGAGGTCGACCTGGCCTATGTGCGCTGCCTGAAGATCCTCATGGCGGGCGAGGGCTACCCGATGATCGGCTCCCATGACCCCCGGATGGTCGCCATCGCCCAGGAGCTGGCGCGCCGCTTCGGCCGCAAGCTCGACGAGTACGAGTTCCAGATGCTGTACGGGATCCGTCCGGTCGAGCAGGAGCGGCTGGCCGCCGAGGGACACCGTATGCGGGTTTATGTCCCGTATGGAACAGACTGGTATGGGTACTTCATGCGGCGCCTCGCGGAGCGCCCAGCGAACCTGGCGTTCTTCCTGCGCTCGCTGGCCGGCCGCGGCTGACCAGCCAGAACGCTCCCCCGCCCCCCTCGCGGACACGACGATCGACCCCGACGCTCGAAGGAGACAACGCCACCATGGACGCCGTGACCCAGGTCCCCGTGCCGGTGAACGAGCCGGTGCACACCTACGCCCCCGGCACCCCCGAGCGCGCCCGCCTCGAGACCAAGCTCAAGGAGCTCGCCCAGAACCCCGTCGATCTGCCGATGACCATCGGCGGCGAGAAGAGGATGGGAGGAGGGACGCGTTTCGACGTCGTACAGCCGCACAACCACGCGGCGCGCCTGGGCACCTACGCCAACGCCACCCAGGACGACGCCCGGGACGCGATCGACGCCGCCCTGGCCGCCGCCCCGGCGTGGCGCGCGCTCAGCTTCGACGACCGGGCCGCGATCATCCTCAGGGCCGCCGAGCTGCTGTCCGGCCCCTGGCGGGAGACGCTGGCCGCCTCGACCATGCTCGGCCAGTCCAAGACCGCGCAGCAGGCCGAGATCGACACCCCCTGCGAGCTGGTCGACTTCTGGCGCTTCAACGTCCACTTCGCCCGCCAGATCCTGGCCGAGCAGCCGGTGACCCACTCCCCGGGGGTCTGGAACCGCACCGACCACCGGCCGCTGGAGGGCTTCGTCTACGCGATCACGCCCTTCAACTTCACCGCCATCGCGGGCAACCTCCCGACCGCCCCCGCCCTGATGGGCAACGTGGTCGTGTGGAAGCCGTCCCCGACGCAGACCCACGCCGCCGTGCTGCTGATGGAGCTGCTGGAGGAGGCGGGGCTGCCCAAGGGCGTGATCAACCTGGTCACGGGCGACGGCAAGGACGTCTCCGAGGTGGCCCTGGCCCATCCGGACCTCGCCGGCATCCACTTCACCGGCTCGACCCGCACCTTCCAGTACTTGTGGAAGACGGTCGGCGCCAACATCGAGACGTACAAGACCTACCCGCGCCTGGTCGGTGAGACGGGCGGCAAGGACTTCATCGTCGCCCACCCGTCGGCCGACCCCAAGGTGCTGAAGACGGCGATGACCCGCGGCGCCTTCGAGTACCAGGGCCAGAAGTGCTCCGCCGCCTCGCGCGCCTACGTGCCGCGCTCGCTGTGGGAGAGCGGGTTCAAGGAGGAGCTCGCCGCCGAGGTGGACGGCCTGGCGATGGGCGATGTGACCGACCTGTCCCACTTCCTCGGCGCCGTCATCGACGAGCGCGCCTTCGCCAAGTCCAAGGCGGCCATCGACCGGGCGAAGTCCGACCCGACCATCGAGATCGTGGCCGGCGGCACCTATGACGACAGCGAGGGCTGGTTCGTCCGCCCGACGGTCCTCGTCTCCACCGACGCCGACAACGAGATCTTCAGGGACGAGTACTTCGGCCCGATCCTCGGGGTGTTCGTCTACGAGGACGCCGAGTACGACGCGATGCTGGAGCAGATGGAGTCGGCGTCGCCGTACGGGCTCACCGGCTGCGTCATCGCCCAGGACCGCGCCGCGGCCGCCGCCACCTGCGAGGCGCTGCGCTTCGCGGCCGGCAACTTCTACATCAACGACAAGCCGACCGGGGCCGTCGTCGGCCAGCAGCCCTTCGGCGGCGGGCGGGCCTCCGGCACCAACGACAAGGCGGGCGCCAAGCAGAACCTGATGCGCTGGACCTCCACCCGCTCCATCAAGGAGACCCTGGTCCCGCCGACCGACTACCGCTACCCGCATATGGGCTGAGCCGCCCTGCCGGGCTCCCGCTGAGCCCTGGGCCCGACCCCCGACGGCCGCCGCCCGCGCCTGTGCGCGGGCGGCGGCCGTCGTCGTGCGCGGGGCGGGTGCGACAAGCCGAAAAATCGTGGACGGCGGAGGCGCGGCGGTGCTAGCGTCTGACAGCCAAGTAGCTGTTATTCACGGCAGTTTACGAAGCTAACCAACGAGTAAGCACCTTCTGAACGGCGCGCGTACTGGTTGGTCGAGGCCGAACGGGGGTTGGCCTCGACCAGCCCATACGCGTTTCTGCGTCTCAGATAGTAGGACGTCCGACTAATTGTGCGGACAGTCAGCCTTCGAGGCCTTATTTTTGTGGAAGCCGAACGTCTCGCTCGATCGAGCGATGGCGGCCGCGGCCGGTGCGCATGCGCAGGTGACCCCTGCCGCACTCAAGGCCCCCGCCCCTCCGGCATCTTCCGCAGCACCTCTCGGGACTACAGGGAGACGCGATCATGGCTGAGACGACTGTCCGCAGGACCCGCCGCAAGACCGACAACACCGACCGCAAGAACGCCGCCGCCGCGCTGCAGCGCGCCCTCGACCGCCGCGACAACGGCGGGGCCACCGGCCACTGACGCGAGCGAGGAGGGCGCCGGTCACCTCCCGGCGCCGGTCACCTCCGGGTGCCGGTCACCTCCCGGGCGTGCGCACCACCTCGAAGTGGTCCACGCGCTCGCCCGATTCGGCCAGCGTCGTGACCTTCAGCCTGGGGCTCGGGCCCGGCCGCACCTCCACCGCGAGGAACGAGAAGCCGGTGTAGCGCACCCGCGACCACTCCACCGTGTCCTTGTTCTTCGCCCCGTCCTTCGCCCAGTGGTAGGTCTTCACCTCGTCGAGGTCCTTCACATGGCCCTCGTAGCTGTCGGGCACCGGGAACTCGTACAGCCGCGCCCCGGCTCCGCCGGCCGTCGCGTAGACGATGCCGTCGCGCACCGCGTCGGCGCTGCCGCCGATCGGGACCGGCTTGGCGGCCCGGCCGCCCCGGATGGCGTCGGTGCGCTCGTAGACGTGGTTGTGGCCGTTGATGACCAGGTCCACCTGGTGCTTCTCGAACAGCGGCACCCAGGCGTCGCGCACCCCGCCGTCCGAGGCGTGGGCGCTGGTGGTCGAGAAGGCGCAGTGGTGGAAGAAGACCACGACGAAGTCGATGCCGGTCTGGCCGCGCAGCTGCGCGAGCCGCCGGTCCAGCCAGCGCGTCTGCTGCCCGCCGGTGTATCCGGTGTTGGCGGTGATCTCGTAGCTGACGTCGTTGGCGTCCAGCGCGACGATCCCCACATTGGCGTAGGTGAAGGAGTAGACACCGGGCGCCTTGCGCGGATCGGGGCCGTTGTCGGGCAGGGACCAGCGGGCCAGCTGGCCGCCGTAGCCGTCGGGGGAGTACCAGGCCTCCATGTCGTGGTTGCCGGTGGTCACCATCCACGGCACGCTCGCCGCGACCGAGGAGGTCTGGGCGAGGAAGGAGTCCCACACCCGGGCGTCGAAGACGTCCGTCTTCTGGCCGTGGCCGGTGGTGTCCGCGTAGCACAGGTCCCCGGCGTGCAGATGGAAGGCGGGGTTCTGGCCGAGCAGCAGCTGGTCGTTGGCGAGCGCGTCATAGCTGACGCCCTGGTCGCCGAAGGCGGTGAAGACGAAGGACTCGGCCGCTTCGGGCGCCGTGCGGAACGTCCCCAGGGCGGAGAAGCGGCGCGGGTCGGCGGGGTCGAAACCGTCGTGGCCGACGCCGTAGTAATAGGTGACGCCGGGGCGCAGGCCATCGAGCGCGGCGTGGAGGTAGTACTGGTCGACGGCCGGGAGCTTGTCGCTGAGCGCGGGCGTGTGCAGATGGCGGACCTCGGCCTCGATCTTCCGGCTCAGCTCCCCGGGCCCGAGGCCGATCCGTACATACGGCGCCTTCACGGCGAAGGGGACCTGCCAGGAGATCCGCATCTGGGTCCTGGGGTCGGAGCCGAAGGCGAGATGGCGGCCGAAGGGCGCGACCAGCGCGCCGTCCACCTTCCGCGAGGCCGGGCGGGTGACCGGCGCCGGCGTCGGCCGCGCACTCGATGGAGCCGTCTCCACCGCGCCCGCCGAACCGGTGAGCAGCCCCGCCCCCGCCACCGTCCCCGCCCCCGCGACACCGCCGCGCAGCACCCCGCGCCGGGAGAGCCTGGCCCGCAGATACTCGTGCTGCTCGGCCATCGTCATCCGGCGCGCCAGGCGCTCGGGAATGCCGACCCGTGGGACATCGGAGGAGGTGCGGGGCGCGCCCCGGGAGAAGTCAGCCATGTGCCGGAATCTGCCCCCGGAAGGCGACGTCACGCGGTACTGCGGGTGAACGTGAGCCATCCGGATGAGGATCTGTCCACATGCCGGACGGCCAATGTCATTCAGTGGGACGAGGGGTAGGGTCCCGGTATGTCTCGCAGCATTCGCCTCGCAGTGATCCCCGGTGACGGTATCGGCCAGGAAGTCGTGGCCCAGGGCCTCAAGGTCCTTGGCGCCGTCCTTCCGCAGGACGTGAAGCTGGAGACCCAGGAGTACGACCTCGGCGCCCGGCGCTGGCACGCGACCGGCGAGACCCTGCCGGACGCGGAGCTGGAGTCGCTGAAGAACCACGACGCGATCCTGCTCGGCGCCATCGGCGACCCGTCCGTGCCCTCGGGCGTGCTGGAGCGCGGGCTGCTGCTCAAGCTGCGCTTCGCCTTCGACCACTACGTCAATCTGCGTCCGTCGAAGCTGTTCCCGAACACCGCCACCCCGCTGGCCGGCCGCCCCGACATCGACTTCGTCGTCGTCCGCGAGGGCACCGAGGGCCCCTATACGGGCAACGGCGGCTCGCTGCGCACCGGCACCCCGGCCGAGGTGGCCACCGAGGTCAGCGTGAACACCGCGTACGGCGTCGAGCGCGTGGTGCGCGACGCGTACGCCCGGGCCGCCGCCCGGCCGCGCAAGAAGCTCACCCTCGTGCACAAGAACAACGTCCTGGTGCACGCGGGCCACCTGTGGAAGAACATCTTCGACACGGTCGGCGCGGAGTACCCCGAGGTCACCACCGACTATCTGCATGTCGACGCCGCGACGATCTTCTTCGTCACCCAGCCCGAGCGGTTCGACGTCATCGTCACCGACAACCTCTTCGGTGACATCCTCACGGACCTGGCCGCCGCCGTCACCGGTGGCATCGGGCTCGCCGCGAGCGGCAACATCAACCCCTCCGGCACCTTCCCGTCGATGTTCGAGCCGGTCCACGGCTCCGCGCCGGACATCGCGGGCACCGGCAAGGCCGACCCGACCGCGACCGTGCTCTCGGTGGCCCTGCTCCTGACGCACCTGGGATACGAGGCCGAGGCCGCCCGTATCGAGACCGCCGTCGCGCAGGACCTCGCGGAGCGCACCGGCGACACGCCGCGCACCACCGACGAGATCGGCGACGCGCTGGCCGCGCGAGTATCCGGCTGACCCCAGCCTGTGCCGACGCGCGGCTGGGTGCGACCATCGACCTGGGCCGCGCGAACGCAACGCACGCATCTCTACCCCGGCCCCACTCCGAGCGATAATCGGACGTGGGGCCGTCGTATGAGAGGAAGCTCGGACGTCCTAGTACCCCTCGGGGGCCGGGACGGCGCGGGCGCGGTCCGCTACAACCAACGGTGAAGGACTACCACTCATGACGACGCCCACGATCGAGCTCAAGCCCTCCGCACATCCCCTCTCCGACGAGGAGCGGGAGCGGATCCTGGCCAACCCCGGCTTCGGCCGCCACTTCACCGACCACATGGTGACCATCAAGTGGACCGAGGGCCGCGGTTGGCACGACGCCCAGCTCGTGCCGTACGCGCCCCTCTCGCTCGACCCGGCGAACATGACCCTCCACTACGCTCAGACGATCTTCGAGGGGCTCAAGGCGTACCGGCAGCCCGACGGCGGCGTGGCCACCTTCCGCCCCGAGGAGAACGCCGAGCGCTTCCGCGCTTCCGCGCGCCGCATGGGCATGCCCGAGCTGCCGGTCGAGACCTTCATCGAGGCCTGCGACGCGCTGGTCACCCAGGACAAGGCGTGGGTGCCGGGCAGCGGTGAGGAGTCCCTGTACCTGCGGCCCTTCATGTTCGCGACCGAGGTCGGCCTCGGCGTGCGGCCCGCGAACGAGTACCTCTTCGTCGTGATCGCCTCCCCGGCCGGCGCCTACTTCCCCGGTGGGGTCAAGCCGGTCTCCGTGTGGCTCTCCGAGGAGTACGTGCGCGCCGCCCCCGGCGGCACCGGCGCCGCCAAGACGGGCGGCAACTACGCCGCTTCGCTGGTCGCCCAGGCGCAGGCCGCCGAGCAGGGCTGCGACCAGGTGGTCTGGCTGGACGCGATCGAGCGCCGCTGGATCGAGGAGATGGGCGGGATGAACCTGTACTTCGTGTACGGGGACCGCATCGTGACCCCCGAGCTGTCCGGCTCGCTGCTGCCAGGCATCACCCGCGCCTCGCTGCTGCGGATCGCCGCCGACCTGGGCCATGAGGTCTCCGAGGGCCGCATCAGCGTCGACGACTGGCGCCAGGGCAACGCGGACGGCAGCCTCACCGAGGTCTTCGCCTGCGGTACCGCCGCCGTCATCACCCCCGTCGGCTCGGTCAAGTCCGCCCGGGCCGCCTGGACCGTGGCGGACGGGGAGCCGGGCGAGGTCACGATGAAGCTGCGCAAGGCGCTGCTGGACATCCAGACCGGCGCCGCCCCGGACACCCACGGCTGGATGCACCGCCTGGGCTGACGCCGGACCGGCCGGCGGCCCGCCCTGGTCGACCCGACCGGTGCCGGCCGCCCCTCCGAACGTGACTGCGATATCGATCCGCGCGGCGGTTCGCATCCTGAGACGGATGGGAGCGCGGAGGCGGGATGTGCTTGACTGCCTCCGTGCTCTCGTTCGCCATGATTATTGGCAGCAGGCGCGCCGGTCCGCAGTGACCGCCCCGTACGACCCGGTACGGCGCGGACACCGTGCCCCAGACCCGCGCGCAGACCTCTCGCACCCGCGAGGGGTCTTTTCGTTTTCCGGACCACCCCGCCGGACGCGGAGCGCGAGGGATCATAGGAGGGCGCGGAACCGGTTATTCCGGTAGACCGAGATCGATCCCAACAGGAGCCAGACCACCATGAAGGACCTACCCGACGACAGCTTCCACGTCTTCGACACCACGCTGCGCGACGGCGCGCAGCGCGAGGGCATCAACCTCACCGTCGCGGACAAGCTGACCATCGCCCGTCACCTCGACGACTTCGGCGTGGGCTTCATCGAGGGCGGCTGGCCCGGCGCCAACCCGCGCGACACGGAGTTCTTCGCCCGGGCCCGAGCCGAGATCGACTTCAAACACGCCCAGCTGGTCGCGTTCGGCGCCACCCGCAAGGCGGGCGTACGGGCATCGGCCGACCCCCAGGTGCGGGCGCTCCTGGACTCCGGGGCCCCGGTGATCACGCTGGTGGCCAAGTCCCACGACCGCCATGTGGAACTCGCCCTGCGCACCACGCTCGAGGAGAACCTGGAGATGGTCCGGGACACCGTCTCCCATCTGCGCGCTCAGGGCCGCCGGGTCTTCGTCGACTGTGAGCACTTCTTCGACGGCTACCGCGCCAACCCCGACTACGCCAAGCAGGTCGTCAGCGCCGCCCACCAGGCGGGCGCCGACGTCGTGGTGCTGTGCGACACCAACGGCGGCATGCTCCCGGCCCAGATCGACGCGGTGGTCCGCACCGTACTCGCCGACACCGGGGCCCGGCTGGGCATCCACGCCCAGGACGACACCGGCTGCGCCGTCGCCAACACCCTGGCCGCCGTGGACGCGGGCGCCACCCATGTCCAGTGCACCGCCAACGGCTACGGCGAGCGGGTCGGCAACGCCAACCTCTTCCCGGTGACCGCCGCCCTGGAGCTCAAGTACGGCCGTAAGGTCCTGCCCGCCGGCGCGCTCGCGGAGATGACCCGCATCTCCCACGCCATCGCCGAGGTGGTCAACCTCACACCCTCGACCCACCAGCCCTACGTCGGCGTCTCGGCCTTCGCGCACAAGGCCGGGCTGCACGCCTCCGCGATCAAGGTGGACCCCGACCTCTACCAGCACATCGACCCCGAGCTGGTCGGCAACACCATGCGCATGCTGGTCTCCGACATGGCGGGCCGGGCCTCGATCGAGCTCAAGGGCAAGGAGCTGGGCGTCGACCTCGGCGGCGACCGGGAGCTGGTCGGCCGCATCGTCGAGCGGGTCAAGGAGCGCGAGCTCGCGGGCTACACCTACGAGGCCGCCGACGCGTCCTTCGAACTGCTGCTGCGCGAGGAGGTCGAGGGGCGGCCCCGCCGCTACTTCCGCGTCGAGTCCTGGCGGGCCATCGTCGAGGACCGCCCCGACGGCACCCACGCCAACGAGGCGACGGTCAAGCTCTGGGCCAAGGGCGAGCGCATCGTCTCCACGGCGGAGGGCAACGGCCCGGTCAACGCCCTGGACCGGGCGCTGCGCCTGGGCCTGGAGCGCATCTACCCGCAGCTGGCCGCGATGGAGCTGGTGGACTACAAGGTGCGCATCCTGGAGGGCAAGCACGGTACGGAGTCCACGACGCGGGTGCTGGTCTCGACGGCGGACGGCAAGGGCGAGTGGTCGACGGTGGGCGTCGGGGGGAACGTGATCGCGGCCTCGTGGCAGGCGCTGGACGACGCGTACGCCTACGGGCTGCTGCGGGCCGGTGTGGATCCTCAGGAGTAGGCCGGGGACCGGAGCCTCAGCAATGGCCGGGGGCGCCCGGCGGCCGGGGCCCGGCCGGTGAACACGGCCCCGGCGGAGCCTTGGGGGGTGTAGCTCCGCCGGGGCTGGTCTGTTGAATCTTCAACGTCATCTACCATAACCCCATTTCCCGCGTACACAAAATCTCCGGACAATCTCCCCGAGTGTTCACCGGAGAAGGTGGCCGACGCGCGTAGAAGTCCGCCATCATCCTGCTGTCGCCCCCCACCTGCACAGCCGCACGGTTCCCAGCACGGTCCCACGGTCCCCAGCAGGAGGTCCCATGAAGCTCCGCTCCGCCGGCAGCGCCGCCGTCACGACCCTCGTCCTCGTCCTCGGTGTGCTCTTCGCCCCCGGAGTCGGGGTGATCAGCGGCGCCGGCGAGGCGTTCGCGGTCACCAAGATCAGCCACTCCCAGGCCACCTCGATGTTCCGGGCCAGCGGCATCACCTGGTCCTCCTCCGGCGGCTGCTCGGACCGGAACAACCCCACCTGCACCTCGTTCGAACAGCTCAACCTGGCCACGGCACAAGGCGCGCAGACCCTCAAGAGCGCCAGCGGCTGTGCCCTGAACATCACCGGCGGCACCGAGACCGGGCACGCGAGCGGCACCTACAGCCACTGGAACGGCTACAAGCTCGACTACGCCCTCAACAGTTGCGTCAGCAACTACATCACCGGCCACTTCGCCTACATCGGCGAGCGCGGTGACGGCGCCAAGCAGTACAAGGCCAACTCCGGCAACATCTACGCCCTCGAGGGCAACCACTGGGACGTCGTCTACTACAACTGCGGCGGCTGCTGACCCCGGCCGGGCGCGCCCATCCGGGTGGTCATGTCCCCCGGTCCTGGGCGCGCCACGTCGGGGTTTGTGGGGTGCCGACAGCGCCGATCGCCCAGTGGCCCATGCGGTGGCGAGAAATCCGCTGTCCAGTTCTGTTCCGCCTACCCACCAAAACGCGCCCGACGTTGTATGGAATTGACATGCGTCTCGGGGGGTCCGGGAACGTACCGTCTTTCCATGACCAATCTCGAAGGTGCGCCCGCTGAGGCGAGCGACGTCCGCGGGCGTGTCGCCGAGCTGCACGCGATCCGCGAGCAGGCTCGGCGCGGGCCGAGCGAGCGGGCGACCGAGGCCCAGAAGGCCAAGGGGAAGCTGACGGCCCGCGAACGGATCGATCTGCTCCTGGACGAGGGGTCCTTCAACGAGGTCGAGCCGCTGCGGCGGCACCGCGCGAGCGGGTTCGGGCTCGAGGCGAAGAGGCCCTACACCGACGGTGTCGTCACCGGCTGGGGGACCGTGCACGGGCGGACCGTGTTCGTGTACGCACACGACTTCCGGATCTTCGGCGGGGCGCTCGGGGAAGCCCACGCCACGAAGATCCACAAGATCATGGACATGGCCATCTCGGCCGGGGCGCCGCTGGTGTCGCTCAACGACGGTGCCGGCGCCCGCATCCAGGAGGGCGTCTCGGCGCTCGCCGGCTACGGCGGCATCTTCCAGCGCAACACCAAGGCCTCCGGCGTCATCCCGCAGATCAGCGTGATGCTCGGCCCGTGCGCCGGCGGGGCCGCCTACTCCCCGGCGCTCACCGACTTCGTCTTCATGGTCCGCGAGACCTCGCAGATGTTCATCACCGGGCCCGACGTGGTCCAGGCGGTGACCGGCGAGAAGGTCACCCAGAACGGACTGGGCGGCGCCGATGTGCACGCCGAGACCTCGGGCGTGTGCCACTTCGCGTACGACGACGAGGAGAGCTGCCTGGAGGAGGTGCGCTACCTCCTGTCGCTGCTCCCGCAGAACAACCGCGAGAACCCGCCGGCCGTCGAGTCCGACGACCCGGCCGAGCGGCGCGGCGAGGCGCTGCTCGACCTCGTCCCGGCCGACGGCAACCGCCCGTACGACATGCGCAAGGTCATCGAGGAGATCGTCGACGACGGCGAGTACCTGGAGGTCCACGAGCGCTGGGCGACCAACATCATCTGCGCTCTGACCCGGATGGACGGCCAGGTGGTGGGCATCATCGCCAACCAGCCGCAGTCGCTGGCCGGGGTGCTGGACATCGAGGCGTCGGAGAAGTCCGCCCGCTTCATCCAGATGTGCGACGCCTTCAACATCCCGCTGATCACACTGCTGGACGTGCCCGGCTTCCTGCCCGGCGTCGACCAGGAGCACGGCGGGATCATCCGGCACGGCGCCAAGATGCTGTACGCGTACTGCAACGCCACCGTGCCGCGCATCTCGGTCATCCTGCGCAAGGCGTACGGCGGTGCCTACATCGTCATGGACTCGCAGTCCATCGGCGCCGACCTGACCTACGCCTGGCCGACGAACGAGATCGCGGTGATGGGCGCCGAGGGCGCCGCCAACGTGATCTTCCGCCGTCAGATCGCCGATGCCGACGACCCCGAGGCCATGCGCGCCCGCATGGTCAAGGAGTACAAGTCCGAACTGATGCACCCGTACTACGCCGCCGAGCGCGGCCTGGTCGACGACGTCATCGACCCCGTGGAGACCCGCGAGGTCCTCATCCGGTCCCTGGCGATGCTGCGCAACAAGCACGCCGACCTGCCGTCCCGCAAGCACGGCAACCCGCCGCAGTAACGCGAGCATTGGAGACGAAGCCACCGTGAGCACCGCACAGGACATCGCCGAGAACCCAGCCGATACCGCCGCCGCCGTCGGCGGCGCCACCGTCGTCCGCGTCGAGAAGGGCCACGCCGACGCCGAGGAGCTCGCCGCGGTCACCGCGGTCCTCCTGGCCCGCGCGGCCGCGGGCGCCGTCCACCGCCGCTCTACGGGCCACACCGGCCGCAGCGCGGCGGGCTGGCGCCGGCTGGAGCGTCAGCGCGGCTTCCGCGCCCCGCACAGCTGGCAGGGGTAAGCCCCGGCGGCCGGCGAACGCGGTCAGAATCGCACAAATCCCCCGCTCTCCCGGAGAGCGGGGGATTTGTGCGTTCGGCGGCGGGTGCCGCCGACGCCGGCTGTCGCTATCGCAAACGCGCCATCAGGGCGTGCTCGACGAGCGTGATGAGCGCGCTCTTGGCCTCGCTGCGGTGGCGGGCATCGGTGATGATGATCGGCGCGTCCGGGCCGATCTGCAGCGCCTCGCGGACTTCCTCGGGGGTGTAGGGCTGGTGTCCGTCGAAGCCGTTGAGGGCGATGACGAAGGGGAGCCCGGAGTTCTCGAAGTAGTCGACGGCGGGGAAGCAGTCGGCGAGGCGGCGGGTGTCGACGAGGACGACGGCGCCGATGGCGCCGCGGACCAGGTCGTCCCACATGAACCAGAACCGGTCCTGGCCGGGCGTGCCGAACAGGTACAGGATCAGGTCCTGGTCGAGCGTGATGCGGCCGAAGTCCATGGCCACCGTGGTGGTGGTCTTGTCCGGCGCGTGGGTGAGGTCGTCGATCCCCGCGGAGGCGGAGGTCATCACGGCTTCGGTGCGCAGCGGGTTGATCTCCGAGACCGCGCCGACAAACGTGGTCTTGCCCACGCCGAAGCCGCCCGCCACCACGATTTTCGCGGAGGTGGTGGAGCGGGCTGCACCGCTAGAGCTTGCGAAGTCCACTGAGCACCCTTTCGAGCAATGTCACGTCAGGCTGGCCGCCGGCGGTCTCGTCGCCGCCGGGCTGATGGATGGCGACGAGCCCGGCCTCGGCCAGGTCGGCTACGAGGATTCGGGCGACGCCGAGGGGAATGGTCAGGAGTGCGGAGATCTCGGCGACCGACTTGATCTCGCGGCACAGGTGGCAGATCCGCTGGTGCTCGGGCAGCTGGCCCTGGAGCTGGGCGGGGTCCGCCGTGGTGGAGACCAGCGCCTCGATGGCGAGCTGGTAGCGGGGCCGGGTCCGGCCTCCGGTCATGGCGTACGGCCGCACCAGCGGGTTGTGGCCGGTGGCCGGGGAGGACGGCTCCGGAGCGTGCCGCACGGGCGGCGGCGCGGGCCGGCTGGGCGGTGGCTGGTGCGGCCCCATCGGCTCGGACGACAGCCCGGCCGGGCCGCCCGGCGGGGCGTAGGAGGGCGCGTACGGCTGCTGAGGGGGCTGCGCGTGCAGGGGCGGGGGCACAGCCTCATGAGGCTGCTGAACGGGCTCCTGGGGCGCCGCAGGGGGCTGCTGGGCCGTACGGACCTGGCGGCTTGGCGCGGAGGGGAAGTTGAAGCGCTTCAACGGGGCGTCACCGTGCGGCTCGGCCTGCTGCCCATGGCCGTACGGATATCCACTGGGGGGCGTTGCCACGTGTCCTCCTCCAACTTGCCTGTCTGCCGGTCGCGCCACCGCACCCTAACGGCGCGGTGGCGCGAAACGCATCTTTGTGTTTGCTAGTTGAGAAGACTGCCTTGCAGTTCGGCGCGGAGGTCCGGGGTGAGGACGCCGCCCGCGCGGTCGACCAGCAGGGCCATCTCGTAGCCGACGAGGCCGATGTCGCACTCGGGGTGGGCGAGTACGGCCAGGGAGGAGCCGTCGGAGATGGACATGATGAACAGGAAGCCTCGTTCCATCTCGACGACGGTCTGGTTGACCGCGCCGCCTTCGAAGATGCGGGAGGCTCCGGCGGTGAGCGAGGTCAGGCCGGAGGCGACCGCCGCCAGCTGATCGGCTCGGTCACGGGGAAAGCCTTCGGACATCGCCAGAAGGAGTCCGTCGGCGGAGACCACCACCGTGTGCGACACCCCGGGGGTGTTGTCCACGAAGTTGGTGATCAACCAGTTCAGGTTCTGCGCCGCCTGGCTCATCGGGCTCACACTAACGCTCCTGATCGTAGGTGCTGCCGGGGCCGTAGCCCTGTTGGTCATGCTGGTCACGCTGTTGGCGCCCCTGCTGGACGCCGCGGCGCAGGTTGCTCAACCTGCCGCGGATGTCCTCCGGCGCGCGGGAGACCTGGGGGCCGCCCGCTCCGGTGGACTCCGCGGAGCCCTCGACCAGGTTGGCCTTGGGCACTCGCCGGGGCAGACCGGAAGAGGTGACCCCGCCGGCCTTCGGCTCACGCAGCTGCTCGGCTCGGTGCCAGCGCTGGTCGTTCTCCGGGTGCCACGTGAAGGTGTCCGAGTAGTCCTGCTGCCCCGAGACCTGACCGGGCTGCTCCGGCGCCCCCGCTTCCGCGGTCGGCTGCTGGGCCCCTGGGTCCTCCGACGGCTGCCACTGCTTCTCGCGGCGGGGGAGACCGGCGTCGGTCAGGGAGCCGGTGGTGCTCGGGGAGGGCCCCGGACGGTGGAACTCTACGCTTTCCGCCGCCACTTCGGGAGCGCTTGGCGCAGATTCCGTTTGTTCGGAGTGCGCTGTGTAATTGGCGCCAAAGGGCGACTCAAACGAACCAGTGTCGCTCCAATTTCCCTGGTGGGACGGGGAAGTGAAGTCGGCGTACGGCGGCGGTCCGGATTCCGCGGCGCCTGTCACGGTCCCGTATTCCGATTCCGGTTCGGGATACGGCGCAGAAGGCGGGAAGGGCATGGCCGGTCCGGTCGGCGCCGCGGGGGCGGATGCCCCGGTTTGGGTCATCGGCCCGAACAGCGGATCGTCGCCGTATGCGGAGTCGTCGAAGCCGTAGTCGGCGGCCGTACGCGGCGCGGCGGGCTCCTGGGCGGTCTGCGGCTGGGCGGCCTGCGGCGGCTGCGGCGCCACAGGGGGCTGAGGGGCCTGGGGGACGGTCTGCGGCGCCTGCGGGGCCTGGGGGGCCTGGGGGATCTGCTGGGCCTGTTCCTGGCCGATCCGGGGGGAGACCGTGAAGTCCTGGTTTCCGGGCAGCTCCTCGCCGCCTCCGCCGTGCGTGATCGCGTCCGGCAGCATCACCAGCGAGGTGGTGCCCGCCTGCTCGCCCGACGGGCGCAGCTGGACCCGGATGTGGTGCCGGTCGGCGAGGCGGCCGACCACGTACAGACCCATGCGCTGCGAGACCGCGGCGTCGACGGTGGGCGGATTGGCCAGCTTGTGGTTGATGTCCGCGAAGTCCTCGGCGGTCAGGCCGATGCCCTTGTCATGGATCTCGATCATCACACGGCCGTCGGGCAGCCGGGTCGCGGTCACCCGCACCTTGGTGTGCGGCGAGGAGAAGGTGGTGGCGTTCTCCAGCAGCTCCGCGAGCAGGTGCACCAGGTCGGTCACCGCGTTGCCGTGGATCTCGGTCTCCGGGACGCCGGCCAGCTCGATCCGCTCGTACGACTCCACCTCGGAGGAGGCGGCGCGCAACACGTCGATCAGCGGCACCGGCTGGTTCCAGCGGCGGCCCGGCTCCTCGCCGGCGAGGATCAGGAGGTTCTCGCCGTTGCGCCGCATACGGGTCGCCAGGTGGTCCAGCCGGAAGAGGTGCTCGAGCTGGTCCGGGTCGGCCTCGCGGTTCTCCAGTTCGGAGATCAGGGAGAGCTGGCGCTCGATGAGGCCTTGGTTGCGGCTGGAAAGGTTGGTGAAGATCGCGTTGACGTTGCCGCGCAGCATCGCCTGCTCGGCGGCGAGCCGGATCGCCTCGCGGTGCACCTGGTCGAAGGCCCGGGCCACCTCGCCGATCTCGTCCCGCGTGGTGATCGGGGTCGGGGGCACCCGGGTGTCGATCCGGCCCGGATCTGCCCGGGAGAGCTGGTCGACCAGCATGGGCAGCCGCTGCTCGGCGACGTCGAAGGCGGTGTTGCGCAGCTGCCGCATGCTGCGGCTCATGGAGCGGGCCATCCGGCCCGCCACGACGAAGGCCAACAGGAGGGCGAGCAGCACGATGGCGGAGTTCACAAACGCGTCGCGCTTTGCGTTCGCGGAGATTTGCGAAGCCTCGTTCACCGCCTTGTCGACGAGGTCCTTCTCGATCTCGCGATAGGCGTCGAACTTGGCCGTGGAGGCGGCGAACCACGACTCCGGGGTGATGCCGCGCTCCTTGAGGTCGGCCGGCTTCCCGCCGTCGCCGATGGCCTCGATCATCTGCTCCATCGACGGCGGCACCACGAACTGCCGGTCCTCGGCTGCGGCCTTCCGCCGGGCCTCCTTGACCTGCTCCTCGGCCTTCTTCTGCCCCGCCGCCATGGCCTGCTTCAGCCGGGCCACGTCCTCGGGGAGGCCGGCCGACTGGAACTCGGTGAGGGCGATCTTCTCCAGGTAGACGTACGAGCCGAACGCGGTGAGCTGGGTCTTGCGGTCAGCTGCGGAGGGGCCGGGTTTGACCAGCAGATGGCTGCCGATGGAGCGCTGCAGCGACTCGGCTCCCTTGGCCAGCGAGACCGCGTAGACGGTGCGGCCGTAGGAGGTGATGTTGCCGGTGCCCAGACCCAGTTCGTTTGCGAACTCCAACAGTGAGTGCTCTACCGCGACATAGCCCTCTTCGGTCTGCACCCCGCCCAGCCGGTCGGTGTAGGCGTAGCGGCGCAGATTGGCCAGCTGCGGCTCCGCCGCCCGGAACGCCTTGAGGCGGCGCTTGAGGCTCGCGGTGTTCGGCATGTTCTCGGCGTACTTGTCGAACTCGGCCTTCGCGGCGTCGGTCGCCGCCCGCGCCTTCTTGACCTCGTCCTCGGCGGAACCGGTGAGCAGCGGAACCGCGGTGCGGTCCCGCTCGTCAACCAGGGCGTGGCTGTAGGTGGCGGCCGCGCGGACCAGCCGGGCGGTGCGCTCGGCGTCCTCGGCCTCGTTCCAGGTGGAAACGGAGGACTGGACGCGGAAGCCGCCGAAGAGCAGGGCGACCAGGACGGGTATGAGCAGGATCGCGTTCAGGCGGGCCGGCACCCGCCAGTTCCGCGGCGACAGGCGCCCGCCGGCCGCGACGGGGGGCTCCGTCGCGTCGGCGGGCTGCGCCGCTGTGCGCGGCGGCGGGGTGAAGTTCCCCCGCACCTGTTTCGCGGAGTCCGGCATGCTTCGCCTCACTCGACCAACAACCTCTCGGCGTCGGCACCTGTGTCGTGCCGTTCCCAGCTGAGCCCGTACCGCCCAGTTCAGCGAATTCCAGCATGCTGCGTCGGTGCTTTCCAAACAGTCGGCCAAGCACCCGATCAGTTGTCTGGACCAGAGATAAAACGGGCGTTACGGGTGAGACATGTCAAACGACGAACTAATTGAGCGCGCAACGGAGCTGTCTGAACGCGCTCCGTATTGGATCCCGTGTTTTTCTCTGTCGAAACGTTATGAACGCCCGAGCGGGCCGTGTCGTAGGACACAGCCCGCTCCGGTCATCGGATTTCAGACAACTTCCGGGATTTTACGCCTACTTCAGTCGAGCCATCAGGGCGTGCTCCACGAGTGTGATAAGCGCGCTCTTGGCCTCGCTGCGGTGGCGGGCGTCAGTGATGATGATCGGCGTGTCCGGGCCGATCTGGAGTGCTTCCCGCACCTCTTCGGGGGTGTAGGGCTGGTGTCCGTCGAAGCCGTTGAGGGCGATGACGAAGGGCAGTCCGGAGTTCTCGAAGTAGTCGACGGCGGGGAAGCAGTCGGCGAGGCGGCGGGTGTCGACGAGGACGACGGCGCCGATGGCGCCGCGGACCAGGTCGTCCCACATGAACCAGAACCGGTCCTGACCGGGCGTGCCGAACAGGTACAGGATCAGGTCGTCGTCCAGGGTGATGCGGCCGAAGTCCATCGCCACGGTCGTCGTGGTCTTGTCCTGCACATGGCTCAGATCGTCGATCCCGGCCGAGGCGGAGGTCATCACGGCCTCGGTGCGCAGCGGGTTGATCTCCGAGACCGCGCCGACGAACGTGGTCTTGCCCACGCCGAAGCCGCCCGCCACCACGATCTTGGCCGACGTGGTCGCGCGGGCCGGCGGAGCGCCGCCGCTAGAGCTTGCGAAGTCCACTGAGCACCCTTTCCAGCAGTGTCACATCCGGGGTCCCGCCCGCGTCCGCGTTGCCGCCGGGCTGATGGATCGCCACCATCCCCGCCTCGGCCAGGTCGGCGACCAGGATCCGGGCCACTCCCAGCGGCATGTTGAGCAGCGCGGACACCTCGGCGACCGACTTGACCTCGCGGCACAGATGGCAGATCCGCTGGTGCTCGGGGAGCAGCCCCTGCAGATGCGCCGGGTCCGCCGTGGTGGAGACCAGCGCCTCGATGGCGAGCTGGTAGCGGGGCCGGGTCCGGCCACCGGTCATCGCGTACGGGCGCACCAACGGCTGGTCGCCTTCACTCCCGTACGGCGAATGATGATGGCCGCCGTACGGGCCGGGCGAGGCAGGGGGCGGGGTCATGGGTCCTCCGGTCGGGACAGGAAGGTGACGGTGTCGCCGTCGGTCGGTGCCGTTTGGGGGGCGTTCGGCCTGTCAGCCGAGCGGGTGGGCGGCGGGTTGATGGTCAGTTCAGCAAGCTGCCTTGCAGTTCGGCGCGGAGGTCCGGGGTGAGGACACTGCCCGCGCGGTCGACCAGCAGGGCCATCTCGTAGCCGACGAGGCCGATGTCGCACTCGGGGTGGGCGAGTACGGCCAGGGAGGAGCCGTCGGAGATGGACATGATGAACAGGAAGCCTCGTTCCATCTCGACGACGGTCTGGTTGACCGCGCCGCCTTCGAAGATGCGGGAGGCTCCGGCGGTGAGCGAGGTCAGGCCGGAGGCGACCGCCGCCAGCTGATCGGCTCGGTCACGGGGAAAGCCTTCGGACATCGCCAGAAGGAGTCCGTCGGCGGAGACCACCACCGTGTGCGACACCCCGGGGGTGTTGTCCACGAAGTTCGTGATCAACCAGTTCAGATTCTGCGCCGCCTGGCTCATCGGGCTCAACTAACGCTCCTGCTGGTAAGTCGGGCCTACGCCGCGATCGTGATTGCCGCCCGGGCCGGTTCCGGCCCGGCGGCCCTGCTGGATCCCCCGGCGGAGGTTGGTCAGTCTTCCGCGCACGTCATCGGGCGCGCGCGAAACCTGTGGTCCGGTCGGACGGGACTGCTGCTGCTGTGCGGCGCCCTCCACGAGATTCGCGCGGGGTACGCGGCGTGGCAACCCGGAAGACGTCACACCGCCCGCCGCGGGCCCCTCCTCGCGAAGCTGCCCGGCGCGGCGCCAGCGCTCGTCGTTGGGCGAGGTGCGCCAGTTGGACGCCGGGCCGCTGCCGTTCGCCCCGGGGCCGAAGCCGTCCGCCTCCGGCCCGAAGCCGTTGGCTCCGAAGCCGGAGCCGTTCGTACCGGAGCCGTTCGTACCGGAGCGGTCCGCACCCGGTCCGGCGCCGATTCCGGCGCCTTCGCCGGCGTCCCGGGACGCCGGCTGCGGGTCGCGGCGCGGGGTGGGCGGCACGGCGGACGCCGGGCGGCCGGACCCCGGCGGCTCGGTGGTGAGCCGCTGGCCACTGCCCAGGGTCCCGCCGTCCTGCGAGCGGAACCAGTTCGACTCGATCGTGTCGAAGATCGGAGTCCGGCCGTCGCCGGGCCCAGCGGGCGGAAGCGTGCCGGACCCCCCGGCGCCACCGCCACCCGGGCCCTGCGGCAGCGGGAACTCCCCGGTGCCGGAGTTCTGGTCGCGCCCGACGCCCGGGCCGCCCTGCCGGTAGGAGCCGGTGTCGGCCTCCGGGCGCGGGGCGTTGAAGTCGGGCCGGGCGAACTCGGAGGTGTCACCGGGCCCACGGCCGCCCCGCCCGGCGGGCTCGCCGAACCGGGGCTGGGGGAACTCCCCGGTGTCGCCGGGGCCCTGGCCGAACTGGGGCTGGGGGTACTCGCCCGTGTCGCCGGGGCGCCGGCCCAGCTGGGGCTGGGGGTACTCGCCCGTGTCGCCGGGGCGCCGGCCCAGCTGAGGCTGCGGGAACTCACCCGTGTCGCCGGGGCCCTGGCCCAGCTGGGGCCGGGCGAACTGGCCGGTGTCGCCCGGGCCGCGGCCCGCCAGCGGATCGCGGCCGCCGTCGCCCTGGCCCGGCAGCGCGAACTCGCCCGTGTCACCAGGGCCGCGCCGCGGCTCGAACACGCTCGGCGACTGGCCCAGCTGAGGCCGGGCGAACGGGCCGGTGGTGTCGTTCTCCTCGTGCCCGCGGGGCGCGTCCATCGCCTCGCGCGTGGTCGGCCAGTCGTCCTCGCCCGACCGGCGCGCGCCCCAGCTGGTGCCGGGCTCCTGGGGGCCGGGCAGCTCGGGCGCCGCGCCACGCGACGGAAGCTGCGGGCGCCCGCCCTGGTCACCGGCGGAGTCCGCACGCATCGGAGCACCGGTCGGCGGGGCCACGGTCGGGCCCTCGCCGCGGCCGTCGGTGCGCGCGTCGCCGCGCGAGGGGAGCGGGGGACGCCCGGCGAAGTCGCCGGGCGGGCCGGCCGGGGCACTCCTCTGGGCCGGGGGCCGGTTGCCGCCCTCGAAGAAGTTCGGACCGGAGGGGGCGCTGCCCGAAGGACCCGCGCCCGCGCCGACGGGACGGGTGGGCAGTCCGCTGCCGGGCAGCGCGGCCCGCGAGCCGGAGCCGGGGACCTGCCGCCTGGACGGCAGGGAGCCCAGCATTCCGGCCGAACCGCTGCTGGGGGCAGGACCGCCGGGACCACCGGGGCCGCCCGGACCGCCCTGGCCCGCGTTCCCCGGCGTCGGGGCGCCCGGCTTGCGGCCGCCCTGGGCGACGTCCACCGGCAGCATGACCAGCGCCGTGGTGCCGCCCGAGTCGGACGGCCGCAGCTGGATGCGGATTCCGTGGCGCAGCGACAGCCGGCCGACCACGAACAGACCCATGCGCCGGGAGACCGACACATCGACCGTGGGCGGGCTGGCCAGCCGCTCGTTGATCGCCGCCAGGTCCTCGGGGGAGAGCCCGATGCCGGTGTCGTGGATCTCGACCAGCACCCGGCCGTCGGGCAGGGCGTGACCGGTGACCTTCACCTTGGTCTGCGGCGAGGAGAACGAGGTGGCGTTCTCCAGCAGCTCGGCGAGCAGGTGCACCAGGTCGTTGACGACCCGCCCGGCCACCTCGTTGGTGGGCACGGAGCTGAGCTCGATGCGCTCGTACTGCTCCACCTCGGACGCCGCCGCGCGCAGGACGTCGACCAGCGGGACCGGCCGGGTCCACCGGCGGCCGGGCTCCTCGCCCGCGAGGACCAGCAGGTTCTCGCCGTTACGGCGCATACGGGTGGCCAGGTGGTCCAGCTTGAAGAGCGAGGACAGCTGGTCCGGGTCGGCCTCGCGGCTCTCCAGCTCGGAGATCAGCGAGAGCTGGCGCTGGATGAGGCCCTGGCTGCGGCGCGAGAGGTTGGTGAACATCGCGTTGACGTTGCCCCGCAGCAGCGCCTGTTCGGCGGCCAGCCGGACCGCCTCGCGGTGCACGTCGTCGAAGGCCGTGGCCACCTTGCCGATCTCGTCCCGGCTGTGCACGCCGACGGACTCCACGGAGATGTCCACGTCCTGCGGATCGGACTCGGACAGCTGCTTGACCAGCTCCGGCAGCCGCTTCTGGGCGACGTCCTGGGCGGTGTCCTGCAGCCGGCGCAGCGAGCGGACCATGGACCGGGCGACGACGAACGCGCCGACCAGTGTGACGCCGAGGACCAGCAGGATCAGGGCGCCGTTGAGGATCGCGTCCTGCTGGGCTTCCGCGCGTAGATCACGCGCCTTCTGCTTCATCTCGCCCAGCAGCGTCTGCTCGATCCGGGCCATCTCATCGATCTTGATGGAGTCCTGGTCGTACCAGTCGATGGCGGAGCGCTTCTCGGCCTGGAGCCCTCGGGGGTCGCGCACGGCGCGGTCGGCGTACAAGGTCGCCGACTTGATGTCCGCGCGGCTGTCCAGCGGCTCCAGCAGGTCCTCGGAGTCGCCTTCGCGGATCTGGTTGAACCGCCGCAGCGCCTCCTCCTCCTTGTCCACCGCGGTCCTGGCGAAGCGGCGGTCGTTGGCGGAGAACTCGGCGCCCTTGGGGTTGGCGAGCGCGGCGCTGATGAGCGCGCGCTGGATCGAGGCGTACTCCTTGGCGGAGGAGAACGTGGCCAGTGCACGGGTATTGTTGATCATGTCGCTGTTGCTGGTGGCCTGGGCCATGTCCTGGGACAGCAGCAGCAGTGAGTCGATCAGTTCGTTGTAGTCCTGGGCGGTCAGCGAGTAGTACTGCTCGTCCTGATAGGCGGAGTCGCGGATCTGGCTGATATTGCCGAGCTGTTTGCTGATGTCGACGAGCGTGGACTGCACGCCCGCCATCGCCTTGTCCCCCGGATCCAGGTCCTGGGTGGCTTTGTTGAACGACGCTATTTCGCGGTCGGTCTTCTCGCGGGTCGCGACGACGCGGTCGTCCTTGGCGTTGCCCTTGCTCGCCAGCGGCGCCGCCGACTTGTCGCGCTCCTCCTGGAGCGCGTTCGCGAGCTGGGTGGCCTGCTGGGTCATCTCCGTCAGCAGCTTCATGCGGTCGAGCTGCTCGATGTTGTCCAGCGAGCTGTCGATGCGCAGCGCGCCCAGGGTGGTCGCGGCGACCACGGGGAGCGCGAGCAGGGAGACCAGCCGGGTGCTGATGCGCCAGTTGCGCAGGGCGAGCCTGGTGCCCGGTCCGCTGGGGCCCTTCGGCTTGGGCTGGGCGGCCGGTGCGGCACCGCCGGCCTGCGGGGCGGACTCCGGACCCTGGTGGTCGGCCGGGCCCCGTCCGGTGACTTGGGCGCGCGGGGGCGAGGAGCCGCGGTCGGTCCCACCGCGCGGCCCCGGGTCCGCCGAAGCGTCCCCTTGGCCCTGGAGGCCCTGGGGAGACCCCTTACCTTCCCTCTTGAAACGTCCCTGCACTAGTGTCGCAACCTCTGGACCAGGCGCTTCACCGACTGCGCGGTGAAGCGGTGTCGAGTCGTGGGGGACGGTCAGGCCCCCCTGGCGGTCGTGAGTGACCGGCGCGCTTCCTTCCGTAGTCGAGAAGAGGAGCCACCGCCGCTCGGCGTCTCCTTCTCCTTGCACCCCCCTGCGCGCCGGCTGTGTCCGCGGCGGTCCCGGGAATTCCAGCACAGTGCCGGATGCTGCAACAAGGGCAAGCGAAAAGGCTGTGACGGGTGTGACGCTCAGTACGGGATTTATTACCGGACGTAGAAAGCCATCTCGGCGATAACGGACTTTTTCCTGCGAGTTGCCCGCAAACAGCGCGTGTCCGGGTGGCGATGATCAAGATCGGAACGTCAGCTTCGGGGCGGCAATGTCCGTTTCGGGGGCTTGGGGTGAGTGTCTTCAATGCGGCATTTGCCCGGGGAGTCGTGAGGAAACTCACAAGCCGATCGCGACTTCTTTCCCGGATCGGTGGGCAAAGGGGCCTCTAGCCTGACGCTTTACACAGCCGGTCAAAACGACAACTACACGAGGCATGACTCACGTGAAGACGACGATGATGTTCCGCACCATAGCCAATCCGCGGCGCACCACCCTGGCGCATCTGAAGGACGCCGGTGAGCTGCAGACCGCTGCCGAGGAGCGCCCGGAGCACCCCGTCGACCTCCCGACGCAGACCGCGAACCCCAACCGCACGATCCTGACCAAGGCGCCCACCGACAGCTGAGTCGGCGGCCCTGGGCGGGCACCGGAGAACCGCCCGCGGACAAAAAGGGCAGGGGCCCGCAGGGCGCGGAGCGATAGCCTGGAGCGTCAGTCTCCAGCGACTCCAGTGAAAAGGCAGCAGCTTCCCGTGCGCATTGCCAGGTTCTCCATCGACGGCAACGTCGCCTTCGGCGTGGTCGAGGACGGGCCGTCCGCCCAGGACGGCCCTGTGATCGACATCATCAAAGGCCACCCCTTCGCCGAGTTCGAGCGTTCGGGCCGGACGATCCCGCTGAGCGAGGTCCGGCTGCTGCCGCCCGTCCTGCCCAACAAGATCGTCGCGATCGGCCGCAACTACGCCGAGCACGCCGCCGAACTGGGCAACGAGGTCCCCGGCGTCCCGGTCGCCTTCTTCAAGCCGTCCACCTCCGTGGTCGGCCCCGGCGACCCGATCGTCTACCCCTCCTTCTCCCAGGAGGTGCACCACGAGGCCGAGCTGGCCGTGGTCATCGGCCGGATGTGCAAGGAGGTGCCCAGGGAGCGCGTCAAGGACGTGATCCTCGGCTACACCTGCGCCAACGACATCACCGCGCGCGATGTCCAAAAGCGCGAGAAGCAGTGGGCCCGGGCCAAGGGCTTCGACACCTCCTGCCCGCTCGGACCGTGGGTGGAGACCGGCATCGACCCCGCCGACATCAGCGCGGGCCTGGGCATCGGCTGCACCGTCAACGGGCAGCAGCGCCAGCTGGGCCGCACGAGTGAGATGGTGCGCCCGGTCGAGGACCTGATCGTGCACATCACCGAGGCGATGACGCTGCTCCCCGGCGACGTCGTGCTCACCGGCACCCCGGCGGGCGTCGGACCGCTCAGCGTCGGCGACGAGGTCGCCGTCACCATCGAAGGCATCGGCACTCTCACCAACAAGGTGATCAAGCGTGGCTAGCGCAATCCCCTCCGCCCCCGTGCGGGTACGTTTCTGTCCCTCGCCGACCGGCAACCCCCATGTCGGCCTGGTCCGCACCGCCCTGTTCAACTGGGCCTTCGCCCGTCACCACGGCGGCACCCTGGTCTTCCGTATCGAGGACACCGACGCCGCCCGCGACTCCGAGGAGTCGTACGAGCAGCTGCTGGACGCGATGCGCTGGCTGGGCCTCGACTGGGACGAGGGCCCCGAGGTCGGCGGCCCGCACGGCCCGTACCGCCAGTCGCAGCGCATGGACCTCTACCGGGACGTCGCGGACCGGCTGCTGGCGAGCGGCCACGCCTACCACTGCTACTGCACCGCCGAGGAGCTGGAGCAGCGCCGCGAGGAGGCCCGGGCGGCCGGCCGGCCCTCCGGCTACGACGGCAAGTGCCGCACCCTGACCGATGAGCAGCGCGCCGCCTACGAGGCCGAGGGCCGCTCGTCCATCGTGCGCTTCCGGATGCCCGACGAGCCGATCACCTTCACCGACCTGGTGCGCGGCGAGCTCACGTTCACCCCGGAGAACGTGACGGACTACGGGATCGTGCGGGCCAACGGCGCCCCCCTCTACACGCTCGTCAACCCGGTTGACGACGCGCTGATGGAGATCACCCATGTGCTGCGCGGCGAGGACCTGCTGTCCTCCACCCCGCGCCAGATCGCGCTCTACCGCGCCCTCGCCGAGATCGGCGTCGGAGGCGGCACCGTGCCCGCCTTCGGTCATCTGCCGTATGTGATGGGCGAGGGCAACAAGAAGCTCTCCAAGCGCGATCCGCAGTCCTCGCTGAACCTCTACCGGGAGCGCGGCTTCCTGCCCGAGGGCCTGCTCAACTACCTCTCCCTGCTGGGCTGGTCGCTGGCGCCCGACCGGGACGTCTTCACGCTGGACGAGATGGTCGCCGCGTTCGACATCGCCCAGGTGAACGCCAACCCGGCGCGCTTCGACCTCAAGAAGGCCGAGGCGATCAACGCCGACCACATCCGGCGGATGGACGTGAAGGCCTTCATCGACGCGTGCGGGCCCTGGCTGAAGGCGCCGCACGCGCCCTGGGCCCCGGAGGCCTTCGACGCGGCCGCCTTCGAGGCGCTGGCCCCGCTGGCCCAGACCCGGCTGACGGTGCTGTCCGACATCACCGCGAACGTGGACTTCCTCTTCCTCGATACGCCGGTGGAGGACGAGGCGTCCTGGACGAAGGCGATGAAGCCGGGCGCGGACGCGCTGCTCGCCTCGGTCCGCCCCCGGCTCGCCGAGGCCGAGTGGAACGCCGAAACACTGAAGGCGGAGGTCCTGGCGGCCGGCGAGGAGCACGGCCTCAAGCTGGGCAAGGCCCAGGCGCCGGTGCGCGTGGCCGTCACCGGCCGCACGGTCGGCCTGCCGCTGTTCGAGTCCCTGGAGGTCCTGGGCCGTGAGCGCACGCTGGCCCGTGTCGACGCGGCGCTGGCGAAGCTGACGGCATAGGCGCTCCTCACGCGCGTACGGGGGCGGTCGCCGGGTCCCGGCGACCGCCCGCGCCGCCTGTGGCGCGGCGATACTCGTTTTGGTGGCCCGTCCACCATCGGGTAATGTTCTTCCTGCGCCGCCCGGGCGGGCCGAGAGGCCGGACCGGAGCGCAAACCAGACAAAACCCCCAAAGGGGTGGCGTTTTGGTGGGGTATGGTGTAATTGGCAGCACGAGTGATTCTGGTTCACTTAGTCTAGGTTCGAGTCCTGGTACCCCAGCAAGGGAATCTCCCGGTTCTCCCGGAAATCCCTTGACCAGCAGGATCAGGCCCCCGTTGTGTAGCGGCCTAGCACGCTGCCCTCTCAAGGCAGTAGCGCCGGTTCGAATCCGGTCGGGGGTACGGATCTCTTCTTCTTCGCGGAGACGGAGATCGCTAGGGCCCCCGTTGTGTAGCGGCCTAGCACGCCGCCCTCTCAAGGCGGTAGCGCCGGTTCGAATCCGGTCGGGGGTACTGGTCTATACCATGGGCTATGGTGTAATTGGCAGCACGAGTGATTCTGGTTCATTTAGTCTAGGTTCGAGTCCTGGTAGCCCAGCGCAGTACTCAAGCCCCCGTTGTGTAGCGGCCTAGCACGCCGCCCTCTCAAGGCGGTAGCGCCGGTTCGAATCCGGTCGGGGGTACTTTATCGAGAAATCCCTCCGTGTTTTTCACGGAGGGATTTTTCGTATCAGGAATCCTTGAATCGGCGACCGGACTCCTCGGTCTCGGCGAGCCGCCGCAGCGCCAGCAGCACCGGCTCGTACAGCACGGTCAGCGCGACGACCGCCTCGATCCGCTCCGTGGGGGAGCCGCCGTACTTCTCGACCAGATCCAGGTCCGCGACGGCCAGTTCGGCGGCGAGGCGGGCGTGCAGCAGCAGGTGGTCGGTCTCGTGCGGATAGCCGAGGCGGGCCAGCGAGGCGATCGCCGCCACCAGCATCCCGTACGCGGGGGAGGTGTCGCCGAGCTCCTGGCTGTACGCCCACCCCAGCCGCTCCAGCAGGGCGTCGACCTGACGGCGGGCGTCCTCGGTCTCCGGGTCGTCCGCGGCGGGCTCGGGGCCGTGTGGCAGCGCCCAGACCGCGGCCCCCATCCGGGTGTTCTGGGACAGCGACTCGTCCTCGGCGGTCTCCAGCACCTCGCGGGCGGTGGCCACTGGCACCCGGCCCACCTGGATCAGCGCCCGCACCAGCCGCAGTCTGCGCAGATGCTCCTCGCCGTACTCGGCCTGGGTGGCGCTGACGCGCTCGCCCGGCGGCAGCAGCCGCTCGCGCAGGTAGTACTTGATCGTCGCGGTGGGCACCCCGCTGCGCTCGCTCAGCTCCCTGAGACGCATCCACTTGCCTTCCTGGTTGGAGAGTGGCACTATCCAAGCGTTGGATAGCGCCGCTATCCGAGATTACCGCGTTGCGAGGGATGAGGGGATCGCCATGGGTGCCAAGCCGATAGCCGGGCGCATGACCGCCGACGCCGAGGGTGGGGTGACCGTTTTCATGATCGGCATGCGGATCAACCGCTTCCGGGCGCTGCGCAGCTGGTGGCCGGTGTTCCGGGCGATGCCGCGGATGCTGCGCGAGCTGGCGCGGGACAAGGACAGCGGCATGCTCGGCTACCACCTGCTGTTCGGCCCGCCCCGGGTGATCTATCTGGTCCAGTACTGGGAGTCGCACGAGAAGCTGCTGGCGTACGCCGTGGACCAGGACAAGGAGCACCGGCCGGCCTGGGCCGCGTTCAACCGGCGGCTGCGGGAGGGCCGGGGCAAGGTCGGCTTCTGGCACGAGACCTTCGTCGTCCCGGCCGGCGCGCACGAGGCCGTCTACATCAACATGCCGGAGTTCGGCCTGGCCAAGGCGCTCGGCGCCATCCCGGTCGGCCGCCGCGGTGACCGGGCGGCCGACCGGCTGAACCTGAAGGGCGCGTGACCGGTCGGATGGTCTACCCGGCGGGGGCACCTCCCAGCGGTAGCTGGGGGAGAACCGAGCCACCCCAAAAGGGGCGTCTCAGGCGCCGCGGCGCAGCGCGTCCGTGAGGCGCGCGGCCGCGTCGATGACCGCCTGGGCGTGCATCCGCCCCGGGTGCCGGGTCAGCCGCTCGATCGGGCCGGACACGGACACCGCGGCGACGACGCGGTTGGAGGGGCCTCGTACGGGCGCGGAGACCGAGGCGACACCGGGCTCCCGCTCGCCGATCGACTGGGCCCAGCCGCGCCGCCGTACGCCCGACAGCGCGGTCGCCGTGAAGCGGGCCCCCTGGAGGCCGCGGTGCAGCCGCTCCGGCTCCTCCCAGGCCATCAGGACCTGGGCCGCGGAGCCGGCCTTCATGGGCAGGGTCGAGCCCACCGGCACGGTGTCCCGCAGTCCGGACAGCCGTTCCGCCGCCGCGACGCAGATGCGCATGTCGCCCTGGCGCCGGTAGAGCTGCGCGCTCTCCCCGGTCACATCCCGCAGGTGGGTGAGGACCGGGCCCGCGGTGGCCAGCAGGCGGTCCTCGCCCGCCGAGGCGGCCAGCTCGGCCAGGCGCGGGCCGAGGATGAAGCGTCCCTGCATGTCGCGCGCCACCATCCGGTGGTGCTCGAGTGCTACCGCGAGCCGGTGCGCCGTGGGGCGCGCGAGACCGGTCGCCCCGACCAGCCCGGCGAGGGTGGCCGGACCGGACTCCAGAGCGCTCAGTACCAGAGCCGCCTTGTCGAGAACGCCGACGCCACTAGAGTTGTCCATGAGACGATATTCGCGTCTCACACTGTGAAACGCAAGTTCAATTTACGAGGCGACGCGCCACTCTGTAATGGCGGGCCCGCAGACCAGGGCGCGCAGTACACACGAGCAGGGCCGGCGACGCTGCCGGCCGAAGGGAAAGCGATGGGACGGACACTCGCGGAGAAGGTCTGGGACGACCATGTCGTCCGGCGCGCCGAAGGCGAGCCCGACCTCCTCTTCATCGATCTGCACCTGCTGCACGAGGTGACCAGCCCGCAGGCCTTCGACGGCCTCCGCAAGGCCGGCCGCCGGGTCCGTCGCACCGACCTCACCATCGCGACCGAGGACCACAACACCCCCACCCTGGACATCGACAAGCCGATCGCGGACCCCGTCTCCCGCGCCCAGTTGGAGACGCTGCGCAAGAACTGCGCGGAGTTCGGCGTGCGGCTGCACCCGCTCGGCGACGTCGAGCAGGGCGTCGTCCATGTGGTGGGCCCCCAGCTGGGGCTCACCCAGCCCGGCACCACCGTCGTCTGCGGTGACAGCCACACCTCCACCCACGGAGCCTTCGGCGCGCTCGCGTTCGGCATCGGCACCAGCCAGGTGGAGCATGTGCTGGCCACCCAGACGCTGCCGCTCGCGCCGTTCAAGACCATGGCGATCACGGTCGAGGGCGAGCTGCCCGAGGACGTCACCGCCAAGGACCTGATCCTGGCGATCATCGCGAAGATCGGCACCGGTGGCGGCCAGGGCTATGTGATCGAGTACCGGGGCTCCGCCATCGAGAAGCTGTCGATGGAAGCCCGGATGACCGTCTGCAACATGTCCATCGAGGCCGGCGCCCGGGCAGGCATGATCGCCCCGGACGAGACCACCTTCGCGTACCTCGAGGGCCGCGCACACGCCCCCCAGGGCGCCGACTGGGACGCCGCCGTGGAGTACTGGCGCACGCTGCGCACCGACGACGACGCGGTCTTCGACCGCGAGGTGGTCATCGACGCCGCCGAGCTCGCGCCGTTCGTCACCTGGGGCACCAACCCGGGCCAGGGCGCGCCGCTGTCGGCCAGCGTCCCGGACCCCGCCGGCTTCGAGGACGCCAGCGAGAGGCTCGCCGCCGAGAAGGCCCTGGAGTACATGGGTCTGACGGCGGGTCAGGCGCTGCGGGACATCAAGGTCGACACCGTCTTCGTCGGCTCCTGCACCAACGGCCGCATCGAGGACCTGCGCTCCGCCGCCTCGGTCCTGTCCGGCCGTTCGGTGGCCGACGGGGTGCGGATGCTGGTCGTCCCCGGCTCCGTACGGGTCGCCCTGCAGGCCGTCGAGGAGGGGCTGGACAAGGTGTTCACCGCGGCCGGCGCCGAGTGGCGGCACGCGGGCTGCTCGATGTGCCTGGGCATGAACCCGGACCAGCTCGCGCCCGGCGAGCGGTCGGCGTCCACCTCCAACCGCAACTTCGAGGGCCGGCAGGGCAAGGGTGGCCGCACCCACCTGGTCTCCCCGCAGGTGGCCGCCGCCACCGCGGTCCTCGGCCATCTGGCCTCGCCCGCCGACCTGTCCGACGCCGACGCAACCGTTCCCGTGGGGGTCTGAGCAGACATGGAAGCATTCACCACGCACACCGGCCGGGCCGTCCCGCTGCGCCGCAGCAACGTCGACACCGACCAGATCATTCCCGCGCACTGGCTCAAGAAGGTCACCCGCGACGGCTTCGAGGACGGGCTGTTCGAGGCCTGGCGCAAGGACGCGGACTTCGTGCTCAACCGGCCCGAGCACAAGGGCGCGACCGTGCTGGTCGCCGGCCCCGACTTCGGCACCGGCTCCTCGCGTGAGCACGCGGTGTGGGCGCTGCAGAACTACGGCTTCAAGGCCGTCATCTCCTCGCGTTTCGCCGACATCTTCCGCGGCAACTCCCTCAAGAACGGCCTGCTGACGGTGGTGCTGCCGCAGGAGACCGTGGACCGGCTGTGGAAGCTGATCGAGGCCGACCCGTCGGCGGAGGTCACCGTGGACCTGGTCGAGCGCCAGGTTCGAGCCGAGGGAATCACGGCTGATTTTGAGCTTGACGAGAACGCCCGATGGCGGCTTCTGGAGGGGCTGGACGACATCAGTCTCACCCTCCGGGAGGAGGCCGACATCGCCGCGTACGAGGCGCGGCGGCCCACCTTCAAACCGAGCACGGTTGAGGTCTGAGCCCCCCGGGTCTTCCCTGTACAGAGCATGTTTGACACGATGCGTCGCCAGCCCTCGGGCAGGCGGCGCATCGGCATGTTGAGGCCCCCTGAAGCGACAACTCGCCTCAGATGGCACAATCAGTGCATGGAACGCGACGGCCAACTCGAGCTCTACGGGCTTGTCGCGGACCGGCTCAAGGAAGCGCACACAAGGGTGCGCTCACTGCAAGTCCCGGAGGGCGTACGGATGGCGCTGTCCCGGAAGCTGCTGGTCATCACGGCCGCGGCGAAACACGATCTCGCGGACGCGGCAAGGCGTCTGGAGCGGTTGATGAACGACCTCGACGAGGGACGTTTCCCCCAAGATCCTGACTCCGACGGAAGTCCGTGACATCCGAGTGCGTTGCGGCACAAGGGTGATAAGCCCGTTTCGTGTTTGATTTGCGGTATATATCTGCCTAACGTGCGAAAAAGCTTGAACACATTCGTTCTGGCAATGTCTCCGAAGGGGAAGACGTGAACAAGGCGCAGCTCGTAGAAGCGATTGCCGACAAGCTCGGCGGCCGTCAGCAGGCCGCCGATGCGGTCGACGCGGTACTGGACGCGATGGTCCGTGCGGTCGTCGCCGGGGAGCGAGTTTCGGTCACCGGATTCGGCTCGTTCGAGAAGGTCGAGCGTCCGGCCCGCTACGCCCGCAACCCGCAGACCGGGGAGCGCGTCCGGGTCAAGAAGACCTCGGTGCCCCGCTTCCGTGCGGGTCAGGGGTTCAAGGACCTGGTGAGCGGGTCGAAGAAGCTCCCGCGGGGCGGCGAGGTGGCCGTGAAGAAGGCCCCCAAGGGCAGCCTCCAGGCGGCGGCGAAGAAGGCGGCGGCCAAGAAGGCCGCGGCGAAGAAGGCGGCCCCCGCGGCGAAGAAGGCGGCCGCCAAGAAGGCCCCCGCGAAGGCGGCGGCCGCGAAGAAGGCGCCTGCGAAGACCACGGCCAAGAAGGCGGCACCCACCAAGAAGGCGACGGCGAAGAAGGCTCCGGCGAAGAAGGCCCCGGCGCGCAAGGCCACCGCCAAGAAGACCACCGCCCGCAAGCGCTGACCCGTCGGTCAGCGGCTTCCAGCGGCGGTGTCACGCGTCGGGCCGGGCTCCCTGGACGGGCCCGGCCCGCGGTGCGTTCAGAAGGACTGCAGGGTCACCAGCACGACGCGGCGCCCCTCGGGAGTTCCCTCGGGACCTTCCACCTCGATCCGCACCCGCTGCCCGGGCCGCAGCAGCCGCAGGCCCCCTGCGTCGAAGGCCGCCGCGTCGAAGGGCAACGGAGTCCCGTCGTCCAGCAGCACGCTGCCGGCGCGGGTCTCGGGGTCGTACGTGTACGCGGTCGCCTGCATGGGCCCAGCCTAGGCCTCGGCGTCCGGCGGGGGCACCTCCCGGCGTCAGCCGGGGGAGAACCGAGCCCCGGAAATAGGCGACCGGCGGGCGGTGTGGGGGCCGACGCCGAGGGCCAGCGCGGCGCGCAGGTCCTCGCCCGTGTCCACGTCGCGCCGCACCGAATCGACCCCCCGCAGCCGTATCTCCCGCGCTCCCGACGCCCGGTGCCGGGCCCGGGAGGGCCCGCCGAACGCGGGGGACAGCTCCACCCCGGGCGCCGCGGCCAGCAGCGTCGTACCCACCCCCGCCGCATCCGCCAGAAAGGCCCGTGGAAAGGCGGAGGCGGCCTCGAGCACCTGCTCGAGCTCCGTCGGCCGCAGGGCCGGGAGATCGGCGTTCAGAGCCGCCACAGCGGCCGTCGGGAGCTGTTGCCGCACGGCCAGGGCGCCCCGTGCGAGCGCCGCGTTCAGACCGCCGCCAGGCGGGTCCGTGACGATCCGGGCGCCGAGGGCCGACAGCTCCCGCGCCGCGAGGGGGTCGTCCGTGACGACCGTCACCCCGCGCACGGCCCGGCACGCCAGCGCGGCACCCACCGTGTCCTGTGCGAACGCGAGGGCGAGCCCCGGCCGCAGCGCGTCCCCCGCGACGTCGGCGAGCCTGCTCTTGGCCCGCGGCAAGGGCTTCAGCGGCACCACCAGCGTCCACGCCACACGGGCTCCATCGCTTCCCACAGGCCTCATTCTCGCCTGCTGCCGGAGCCGCGGGACACGTACGGGGTTACGGTGTCCTCGACAGACCGGGTACCTGGGGCGACACTTGTGCGGCTGCCCGGACGGCAGCAAAAGCCAGCAGGTCAGCGGGTCCAAGAGGAGGATGTTCCGAGTGTCCGGCCGCAGAATCGGCTTCTGGTACCGCATGGCGGCGGTCCTGGTGAAACCGCCGCTCGTGGTCCTCTTCAAGCGGGACTGGCGCGGAATGGAGCACATTCCCGCTCAGGGCGGATTTATCACCGCCATCAACCACAACTCACATCTCGATCCCTTCTCGTACGCCCACTTCCAGTACAACACCGGGCGCGTGCCGCGCTTCCTCATCAAGGCCGGCGTCTTCAAGGGCGGCTTCGTGGGCGCCTTCCTGCGCGGGACCTCCCAGATCCCGGTCTACCGGGAGTCCACCAACGCGGCCAACGCCTTCCGGGCCGCCGTGGAGGCGGTCAACAAGGGCGAGTGCGTGGCGTTCTACCCGGAGGGCACCCTCACCCGCGACCCCGCGCTGTGGCCCATGCGCGGCAAGACCGGCGCGGCGCGCGTCGCGCTGCTCACCAAGGCGCCGGTGATCCCGGTCGCGCAGTGGGGCGCCAACGAGGCCCTGCCGCCCTACACCAAGCGGCCCCGGTTCTTCCCCCGCAAGACGCTGACCGTGCATGCGGGCCCGCCCGTGGACCTGTCCGCGTACTACGGCAAGGAGCCCACCGCCGAGGTGCTGCGGGCGGCCACCGACGACATCATGGCGGCGGTCGCCGAACTCCTCTCCGAGGTGCGCGGGGAGCCCGCGCCCGCCAAGCGCTACGACTACCGGCCCGGAACGCCCCGCGCCGCCGAGGACCCGCCCGCGGCCGACGAGGAGAGCAAGTGACGCGCTGCGCCGTCTACGGCACCGGCTCCTGGGGCACCGCCTTCGCGATGGTGCTCGCCGACGCGGGCTGCGAGGTGACGCTGTGGGGCCGCCGTCCCGGCCCCGTGGAGGCCGTCAACACCACCCGCACCAACCCCGACTACCTGCCGGGGACCGAGCTGCCGCGGTCGGTGCGGGCCACCACCGACCCGGCCGAGGCGGCCCGCGGCGCCGAGTTCACCGTGCTCGCCGTGCCCTCCCAGACGCTGCGCGGCAACCTCGCCGAGTGGGCGCCGCTGCTGCCCGCGGACACCGTGCTCGTCTCCCTGATGAAGGGCGTGGAACTGGGCACCGCCAAGCGGATGAGCGAGGTGATCGAGGAGGTCGCCAAGGCGCCCGCGGAGCGGGTCGCCGTGCTCACCGGGCCCAACCTGGCCAAGGAGATCGCCGCCCGCCAGCCCGCCGCCTCGGTCGTCGCCTGCCGCGACGAGGGTGTGGCGCGCCGCCTCCAGGCCGCCTGCCACACCCCGTACTTCCGCCCGTACACCAACACCGACGTGGTCGGCTGCGAGCTCGGCGGCGCGGTCAAGAACGTCATCGCGCTCGCCGTGGGCATCGCCGACGGCATGGGGCTCGGCGACAACACCAAGGCGTCGCTGATCACCCGGGGCCTGGCCGAAACGACCCGGCTGGGGCTCGCCATGGGCGCCGACGCGCACACCTTCGCAGGCCTGGCGGGCATGGGCGACCTGGTCGCCACCTGCTCCTCGCCGCTGTCCCGCAACCACACCTTCGGCACCAACCTCGGCCGGGGCATGACCCTGGAGGAGACCATCGCGGCCACCAAGCAGACCGCGGAGGGCGTCAAGTCGTGCGAGTCCGTGCTCGATCTCGCCCGGCGGCACGACGTCGACATGCCGATCACCGAGACGGTGGTGAGCATCGTCCACGACGGCAAACCGCCGCTGGTGGCGCTGAAAGAGCTGATGTCGCGCAGCGCCAAGCCCGAGCGGCACTGACGAGCGCCGGACCGCAAGGTAACCTCAACGCGTTATGAGCAGCCAGAGCCCCGTTCCCAGCCCTGTCCCGCCCCCCTCCGACGGGGAGCCGCGGAAGCTGCGCGTCGCCGTCGTCTTCGGCGGCCGCAGCTCCGAGCACACCATCTCGGTGGTCACCGCAGGCGCGGTGCTGCGCGCCATCGACCGCGAGAAGTACGACGTGCTGCCGATCGGGATCACAGGGGACGGGCGTTGGGCCCTGACGGCCGACGAGCCCGACCGGATGGCCATCGCGGGCCGGGAGCTGCCCAGCGTCGAAGGCCTCGCCGAGTCCGAGGAGGGCTCGGTCCTGCTCCCGGTCGATCAGGGCAACCGCGAGGTCGTCTACGCCGAGCCGGGCGCGGTGCCCAAGGCGCTCGGCGAGGTCGACGTGGTCTTCCCCATGCTGCACGGCCCTTATGGCGAGGACGGCACCCTTCAGGGGCTGCTCGAACTGTCCGGCGTGCCCTATGTGGGCGCCGGGGTGCTCGCCTCCGCCGTCGGCATGGACAAGGAGTACATGAAGCGGGTGTTCGTCTCCTTCGGGCTGCCGGTCGGCCCGTACGAGGTGATCCGCCCCCGCGAGTGGGAGAAGGACCCGGCCGCCGCCCGGAAGAAGATCGTCGACTTCGCCGGTGAGCACGGCTGGCCCGTCTTCGTGAAGCCCGCGCGCGCGGGCTCGTCCATCGGCATCTCCAAGGTCGACGACATCTCCGGCCTGGAGGAGGCGATCGAGGAGGCGCGGCGCCACGACCCGAAGATCGTCGTGGAGGCGCTGCTGCGCGGCCGTGAGATCGAATGCGGTGTGCTGCAGTTCGAGGACGGCCCGCGGGCCAGCGTGCCCGCCGAGATCCCGCCGGTCTCCACCCACGACTTCTACGACTTCGAGGCGAAGTACATCGACTCGGCGGACGGCGTGGTGCCCGCGCCGCTCACCGAGGAGCAGACCCGTCGGGTGCAGGAGCTCGCGGTGCGGGCGTTCGAGGCGGCGTCCTGCGAGGGCCTGGTCCGCGCGGACTTCTTCCTGCTGGACAGCGGCGAATTCGTGATCAACGAGATCAACACCATGCCCGGCTTCACGCCCATCTCGATGTACCCGCGGATGTGGCAGGAGAGCGGGGTGAGCTACCCCGAACTGGTGGACCGGCTCATCCAGGCCGCGCTGCGCCGCCCGACGGGGCTGCGCTAGCCGACGGAGCCATGGCCCCGGGCGGTGCCCGCCCGGGGGGCACCTCCCAGCGGTAGCCGGGGGAGAACCGAGCCGCCAAAAAAGGGGGGGCCCGCTCAGACGACGCCCTCCGGCACGCTCTTCTTGACGGCGTTCGCCAGATCGGTGAGCGGGTTGACCTCAGGCGCGTACTTCCCGGGCACCGTCACCTCGACATACGCCTTGCGCAGTACGGTCGTGAAGCGGTAGCCGTCGTCCAGCTGCTCGGGGAGCCACTCCACGCCGTTGACCTCGGCCGAGGGCGCGTAGGGGTTGTAGTGCTCGGTGCCGGGCGTGAGATCGGCGGGCTTGGCGACCCCGCAGCGCAGCTTTATGGCGGGGTCGCCCCAGGCGGCGGTCAGCTCCGAAGCGGGCTCGGGGGTGCGCCGCTCCAGCCCCTCCACGGTCTTGGGAAGTTCCTTGTGCAGCGCCCGGCACAGCGAGGCCGTCTCCGCGTTCGGCTTGGGAACCGTGAGCGAGAGCGAGCCGTCGGACCCTCCGGTGAAGGAGCAGCCGGCCGCCGACAGCACGAGCAGCGCCGCGGCGGCGGACGTGGAGACGACCCCGCGGGTGGGGCTACGGTGTGCGCAATTCACGGGCTGAGCATACGGGGAGTCAGAGATGGACCACGGGGCAGGTCAGGGTGCGGGTGATGCCGTCCACTTGCTGGACCTTCGCGACCACCATGCGGCCGAGTTCATCGACCGTATCGGCCTGAGCGCGCACGATGACGTCGTACGGGCCGGTGACGTCCTCGGCCTGTATCACTCCGGGGATCTTGGCGATGACGTCGGCGACGGTCGACGCCTTGCCGACCTCGGTCTGGATCAGGATGTACGCCTGTACCACGGAACCTCCAGGGCGGCTACGAGGATCATGTGGGGAGAAGGGACGCCACGGTACCGCGTCGCCGAGCGACGCGGGGAGACCCGCGCGGCGTGCGCGCCGCGGCGGGCAGGGAGCGACAAGTGCGAAGGGGCAATGGGATGAAGGGCACCGTGGGCGAGTTGGGGGAGTTCGGGCTCATCAGAGAGCTCACCTCCCGGCTCACCACCACCCCGGCGGTGCGGCTCGGGCCCGGCGATGACGCCGCGGTCGTGGCCGCGCCCGACCGGCGGGTCGTGGCCAGCACGGACGTACTGCTGGAGGGGCGGCACTTCCGCCGCGACTGGTCCACCGCCTATGACGTCGGCCGCAAGGCCGCCGCCCAGAACCTCGCGGACATCGCGGCGATGGGCGCGGTGCCGACCGCGCTCCTGCTGGGCCTGGTGGTGCCCGCCGAATCCCCGGTGACCTGGCCCGTCGAGCTGATGGACGGCATCCGCGACGAGTGCCAGGTGGCGGGCGCGGCCGTGGTGGGCGGCGATGTGGTGCGCGGCGAGACCATCACCGTGGCGATCACCGCCCTGGGCGATCTGCGCAACCACGAACCGGTCACCCGATCCGGTGCCCAGCCGGGCGACGTGGTCGCGGTCACGGGCTGGCTCGGCTGGTCGGCGGCCGGCCACGCGGTGCTCTCCCGCGGCTTCCGCTCGCCGCGCGCCTTCGTCGAGGCGCACCGCAGGCCGGAGCCGCCCTACCACGCCGGACCCGCGGCCGCCGGGCTCGGCGCGACCGCCATGACCGACGTCAGCGACGGGCTGGTCGCCGACCTCGGGCACATCGCGGAGGCCAGCAAGGTCCGGATCGACCTGCGCTCGGGGGACATCGACATCCCCTCCCAGATGTCCGACATCGGGCAGGCGGTGGGCGTCGATCCGCTGCAGTGGGTGCTCAACGGGGGCGAGGACCACGCGATCGTGGCCACCTTCCCGCCCGACGCGAAGCTGCCCGCCCGCTGGAAGGTGATCGGCGAGGTGCTCAACCCCTCGGCGCTGCCGCAGGTGACCGTGGACGGCGCGCCCTGGCCGCACGCCGGCTGGGACCACTTCGGCAAGGACAAGGACGCCGACTAGCAAGGACGCCGACCAGCAAGGACGCCGATCAGCAGCGCCGACCGCAAGCCCCGCCCGGATCGCCGAGTAGATTCGGCGGCATGGCGACTCTCCCCGCATCCCCGCCCAGCGCACCGCCGCGCGTGCTCACCGTCGCCGGATCCGACTCCGGCGGCGGTGCCGGCATCCAGGCCGACCTGAAGGCGATGCTGGCCCTCGGCGTGCACGGCATGAGCGTGATCACGGCGGTGACGGCGCAGAACTCGCTGGGCGTGAGCGGCGCGTGGGAGCTGCCCGCCGAGGCCGTACGGGCCCAGTTCCGCAGCGTCGTCGACGACATCGGGGTGCAGGCGGTCAAGACCGGCATGCTGGCGTCGGCCGAGCTCGTCGAGACCGTCGCCGGGCTGCTCGTGGATGTCCCGGCCCCCGTCGTGGTCGACCCGGTCGGGGTCTCCAAGCACGGCGACTCCCTGCTGGCCACGGAGGCCCTCGACTCGGTCCGTACGCGGCTGCTGCCGGTCGCCACCGTGGCCACACCCAACCTGGACGAGGTCGCCCAGCTGACGGGCGTGGAGGTGGCGGCGGAGCGGGACCTGCGGCGGGCCGCCGGCGCGATCCTGGAATTCGGCCCGCGGTGGGCGCTGATCAAGGGCGGCCACCTCGACGGCGACGCGGTCGATCTGCTCACCGACGGCACCGAGGAACACTGGCTGCGGGCCGCACGCCACGACAACCGCCATACGCACGGCACGGGCTGCACCCTCGCCAGTGCCATCGCCTCGTATCTGGCGCTGGGGGCGGAGGTGCCGCGGGCCGTCACGGCGGCCAAGGAGTACGTCACGGGCGCGATCGCGGCCGGGTTCCCGCTGGGCCGGGGGATCGGCCCGGTGGATCACGGCTGGCGGTGGCGCTGACGCTACAGGCCGTGGCGCTGACGCTACAGGAGGGACAGGGCCGGTCTCAGCGCCGAGGGGAGACGGAACCCTGAGGGCATGCGAAAAGCCGGCCCACCCCTGAGGTGGACCGGCTCGGCAACCGGAAGGTCGCACTCGACACGCGCTCGGGGTCGCCCCCGGTCGCGCGGGAAGTCAGCGCGAGACCTTGCCGGCCTTGATGCACGAGGTGCAGACATTGAGCCGCTTCGGGGTCCGACCGACCACAGCGCGCACCGTCTGGATGTTGGGGTTCCAACGACGGCGGGTGCGGCGGTGCGAGTGCGAGATGTTGTTGCCGAAGCCCGGCCCCTTGCCGCAGACGTCGCAGTTGGCAGCCACGGGTTACTCCAAAGACGGGTCAACCCCGCTTGCGCGAGGAGACAGACACTTACGGTGAGCCCCAGCGCACAGGATCGTGAACGATCGGCGGTGCCGGGGGGAATGGCCCGATTCGCATCGGGCAACCGGAGCAGCATACAACGGCCGATCCGCTACCCCGAAATTACCATGGCCCCCGGGCCCGCGCTGCGGGTGGCGACTACCCTGCGATGACGGTCCCGCCCCCTGCCCTCCCGAGGAGGACGTACGTGCCGCACACGCTCGACGCCGATGCGGTACGCACCTGGTGCGGTCTGGCGCTGGAGGCGCTCGGCCGCGCCCGCGAGGAGATCGACGCGATCAATGTCTACCCGGTCGCGGACGCGGACACCGGCACCAACCTCTACCTGACGGTCGAGTCCGCCGCCCAGGCCGTGACCGCCGCCTTCGACGGCCACGCCGCCGCCCCGGGGCCCGCCGCCCGCCCGAGCCTGCCCGAGGCGGTGCGCGCCATGGCCCATGGCGCCCTGATCGGCGCGCGCGGCAACTCCGGCACGATCCTGGCGCAGCTGCTGCGCGGCATGGCGGACGTGCTCGCGGGCGGCGACGCCGGATACGGCCGCGGCGATGAGGGTGACGAGGGTGATGAGGGCGACGAGGGGGGTGTCGGCCGGGCCGGGGCCGCGGGCCCCCAGGGTGAGGCGGACGGCCTGCGCCGGGCCCTGCGCCGCGCGGCCGAGCTGGCGTACCGGGGCGTGGCCCACCCCGTCGAGGGCACCGTACTGACCGTCGCGCGGGCCGCCGCAGACGCCGCCGCCCGCGCCGAGGACGACCCGGCCGCGGTGGCCCGCGCCGCGTACGAGGGCGCCCGCGCCGCCCTGGAGGCCACCCCCGCCCAGCTCGGGGTGCTCGCCCGCGCGGGCGTCGTCGACGCGGGCGGCTACGGCCTGGTGGTGGTGCTCGGCGCGCTCGCCGAGGCCGTGTCGGGCCGGCCCCCGGCCCCCGCGGGCTGCCCGTCCGCCGGGCACGCGGCCGGCGCCCACGGCGCCGAGGGCCCGGCGGGCGCCGGGCCGGACGGCGGGCCCGCCTTCGAGGTGATCTATCTGCTGGAGGCGGACGAGACGGCCGTCGCCCGGCTCCGGGACCGGCTGGACGCGCTCGGCGACTCCCTGGTGGTCGTCGGCGGCGACGGACTGTGGAATGTGCACGTCCATGTGGACGACGCGGGCGCCGCCGTGGAGGCGGGCATCGAGGCGGGCCGCCCGCACCGCGTCCGCATCACCCACTTCGGCACGGCCGCCGCCCGCCGGGCCCACGCCGACGAGCCCTATCCCCGTCCCCGTACCGACGACGCCGGGCCGTGGCCGGGCCGGCCGGGCGCCCAGGAGCCCGAGGGCGCCCGTGCGGACCGCGCGCCGCGCGTCGTGGTCGCGGTGGTGCCCGGCGAGGGACTGGCCGCGCTGTGCGCCGAGGCCGGCGCGACCACGGTCGCCGCGCGGCCCGGGGAGCGCCCGGCCGCGGGTGAGCTGGCCGAGGCCGTACGCCGGGCCCGCGCCCCGGAGGTCGTCCTGCTGCCGAACGACGCCGAGCTGCGCCACGCGGCCGCTGCCGCCGCCGCCCAGGCCCGTGCCGAGGGCGTACGGGTGGCGGTCATCCCCACCCGCTCCCCGGTCCAGGGCCTGGCCGCGCTCGCCGTTCACGAGCCGGGCCGCAGCTTCGACGAGGACGTCGTGGCCATGACCTCCGCGGCGGGCGCCACCCGCTACGCCGAACTGGCCGTCGCCGAGCGCCAGTCCTGGACCATGGCCGGGGTGTGCCAGGCGGGGGACATGCTGGGGCTGATCGACGGCGATGTGGCGGTGATCGGCGACGGTCTGGCGGAAACCGCCGAGACCGTGCTGGACCGGATGCTGGCCGCGGGCGGCGAGCTGGTCACGCTGGTGCTCGGCGCGGACGTCCCCGACGGCGTCGCCGGGCACCTGGAGCGCCACGTACGGGAGGGGCACTTCGCGGTCGACACGGTGGTCTACCACGGCGGCCAGCCGGGCGTGCCGCTGATCATAGGCATCGAATAACCAGCGCATCCCGGGGCGGGACGGCCCCGCTTGTCGGTGCGGTGGTGTGCAATGGACAGCGTGCCCGCGCTGGATGAACCTCTGAAGAAAGTGCTCGGCGGCAACACCGCGAAGGTGATGGCCGACCACCTCGACCTGCACACGGTCGGCGATCTGCTGCACCACTACCCGAGGCGGTACGCCGAGCGCGGCGAGCTGACCCGGCTGTCCGACCTGCCCCTGGACGAGCATGTGACGGTCGTCGCGCAGGTCGCCGACGCCCGCGTGCACAAATTCGACCGCGGCACCAAACAGCGCCTGGAGGTCACCCTCACCGACGGCAGCGGCCGTCTGCAGCTGGTCTTCTTCGGCCGCGGGGTCTTCGGGGCGCAGAAGGAGCTGCTTCCCGGCCGCCGGGGCATGTTCGCGGGCAAGGTCGGCGTCTTCCGTAATGTGCGCCAGCTGGCCCACCCCGCGTACGAGCTGCTGGGCAAGGACGACGGCGCGGCGGCCGTGGAGGCGTGGGCCAACCAGCTGCGGCCGCTGTACCCGGCCTGCGCCCAGCTGGAGTCCTGGAAGATCGAGAAGGCCGTCGGGACGCTGCTCGACACCCTGGAGGCCACCGGCTGGGACGGCCTGGTCGATCCGCTGCCCGAGAGCCTGCGGCTCGGCCGCGGGCTGGCCGAGCTCCCCGAGGCGCTGCTGAAGATCCACCGGCCGCGCACCAAGACGGACATCGCGGTGGCCCGGGACCGCCTCAAGTGGGACGAGGCCTTCGTGCTCCAGGTGGCCCTCGCCCGGCGGCGCCACGCCGACGCCCAACTGCCCGCCGTGCCGCGCGCCCCCGCCGAGGGCGGCCTGCTCGACGCTTTCGACGCGCGGCTTCCGTTCACCCTCACCGAAGGCCAGCAGAGCGTCAGCCGGGAGATCTTCGCCGACCTCGCCACCGACCACCCCATGCACCGCCTGCTGCAGGGCGAGGTCGGCTCGGGCAAGACCATGGTCGCGCTGCGCGCGATGCTGGGCGTCGTGGACAGCGGGGGACAGGCCGCGATGCTCGCGCCCACCGAGGTGCTGGCCCAGCAGCACCACCGCTCGATCACGGAGATGATGGGCGACCTGGCCGAGGGCGGCATGCTGGGCGGCTCGGAACAGGGCACCAAGGTCGTGCTGTTGACCGGCTCCATGGGCGCCGCGGCCCGCCGTCAGGCGCTGCTCGACCTGGTCACCGGCGAGGCCGGGATCGTGGTCGGGACCCATGCGCTGATCGAGGACAAGGTCCAGTTCCACGACCTGGGCCTGGTCGTGGTCGACGAGCAGCACCGCTTCGGCGTGGAGCAGCGCGACGCCCTGCGCTCCAAGGGCAAGCAGCCGCCCCACCTGCTGGTGATGACGGCCACCCCCATCCCGCGGACCGTCGCCATGACCGTCTTCGGCGACCTGGAGACCTCCGTCCTGGACCAGCTGCCCGCCGGACGCTCCCCGATCGCCTCCCATGTGGTGCCCGCGAAGGACAAGCCGCACTTCCTGGCGCGGGCGTGGGAACGGGTGCGTGAGGAGGTGGCGGCCGGCCACCAGGCGTATGTGGTGTGCCCGCGGATCGGCGACGACGAGGAGGACGAACCCAAGGGCGCGGCACGCAAGTCGGCCAAGCCACCAGGCAAATCCCCCGAGGACGAGGCCGAGAAGAGGCCGCCGCTCGCGGTCCTCGACATCGCCGAGCAGCTTTCCAAGGGCCCGCTGCGGGAGCTGCGCGTGGAGGTGCTGCACGGCCGGATGCAGCCCGAGGCCAAGGACGAGGTGATGCGCCGCTTCGCCGCGGCCGAGGTGGACGTCCTGGTCGCCACGACGGTCATCGAGGTCGGTGTCAACGTGCCCAACGCCACCGCCATGGTGATCATGGACGCCGACCGCTTCGGCGTCTCGCAACTGCACCAGCTGCGCGGCCGCGTCGGCCGCGGCTCGGCCGCCGGCCTGTGCCTGCTGGTGAGCGAGATGCCGGAGGGCAGCCCCGCCCGCGCCCGGCTCGGCGCGGTCGCGGCCACGCTGGACGGCTTCGAGCTGTCCCGGATCGACCTGGAGCAGCGGCGCGAGGGCGATGTGCTGGGGCAGGCCCAGTCCGGGGCGCGCTCCTCGCTGCGGGTGCTCGCCGTCATCGACGACGAGGAGGTCATCGCGGCGGCCCGGGAGGAGGCGGCGGCCATCGTCGCGGCCGACCCCGAGCTGGCTGGATACCCGGAGCTGCGCACCGCGCTGGACGCGTTCCTGGACGAGGAGCGGGAGGAGTACCTCGAAAAAGGCTGACGAGGGCCGACAAGGGCTGGGCCGGGGCCGGATCCACGGGGCGGGACGCCATATCGTGGAGGGGCAGCGGTCTCGTACGGCCCGCCGCTACCCCTCCCACCGCGAAGGACTGCGTCACCGATGACCCGCGTGATCGCCGGAGCCGCCGGCGGCCGCCGCCTGGCAGTGCCGCCGGGAAACGGCACCCGACCGACCTCGGACCGGGCGCGCGAAGGCCTCTTCTCCACCTGGGAGTCGCTGCTGGGCTCGCTGCGCGGGGCCAGGGTGCTCGACCTCTACGGCGGCTCCGGCGCGGTCGGCCTGGAGGCCCTTTCGCGCGGCGCCGAGCATGTGCTGCTGGTGGAGTCCGACGCGCGCGCCGCCCGCACCATCCGGGCGAACATCCGGGCGCTCGGCCTGCCCGGCGCCGAGCTGCGCACGGGCCGGGCCGAGCAGGCCGTTGCCGGACCGGCCCCCGCGAGCGGACCGTACGACGTGGTCTTCCTGGACCCGCCGTACGCGGTCGCCGACGAGGAGCTGCGGGAGATCCTGCTCACACTCGCCGGTAACCGGTGGCTCGCGCCCGACGCGCTCGCCACGGTGGAGCGGAGCACGCGAGGCGGAGATTTCGGGTGGCCTGCCGGTTTCGAGGGCTTGCGGGCCCGTCGCTACGGCGAGGGCACGCTTTGGTACGGTCGCGCCGCCTCGACGTGCGACAACGCGTCATGACCGGACCCGAGAGCGAGGAACCACCAGTGCGCCGCGCAGTCTGTCCGGGGTCCTTCGACCCCGTCACCAATGGGCACCTCGACATCATCGCCCGAGCGTCCAAGCTGTACGACGTCGTCTATGTCGCCGTGATGATCAACAAGTCCAAACAGGGCCTGTTCACGGTGGATGAGCGGATGGACCTGCTCCGCCAGGTCACCGCCGAGTACGGAAACGTCTCGGTGGAGAGCTTCCACGGCCTGCTCGTGGACTTCTGCAAGGCGCGTGAGATCCCCGCCATCGTCAAGGGGCTGCGGGCGGTCAGCGACTTCGACTACGAGTTGCAGATGGCCCAGATGAACAACGGCCTCTCGGGGGTGGAGACGCTGTTCGTGCCCACCAACCCCACCTACAGCTTCCTCTCCTCCAGCCTGGTCAAGGAGGTCGCGACCTGGGGCGGAGACGTCTCCCACCTGGTGCCCCCGGTGGTGCTCGACGCCCTGACCGAGCGGCTGGGCCGGCGCTGACCCGCTGACGGCCGGGCCGACGGGTGTCGGGCGGGACCCGCTGGCCGTACAGTCGTCCCCGGCCGTTCCGGCCGCCCCGTTCGTTCCCTCACGTTCCGTCAAGCCCCGTCAAGTTCCGTCAAGCCCCGTCAAGTTCCGTCAAGAGAGAGTGGCGAGCACCCAAGGTGGACGTGCAGAAGAAGCTCGACGAGATCGTCGGCGCCGTCGGCAGCGCCCGGTCCATGCCCATGTCGGCCTCGTGCGTGATCAACCGCGCCGAGCTGCTCGCCATGCTCGAAGAGGTGCGCGCCGCTCTGCCCGACTCCCTCGCCCAGGCACAGGATGTGATCGGCGGCCGCGACCGGATGGTCGAGGAGGCCCGCCAGGAGGCCGAGCGGATCATCGAGTCCGCGCACGCCCACCGGGGCTCGCTGGTCTCGGACACCGAGGTGGCCAGGAAGTCCCAGGAGGAGGCCGACCGGATCCTGGAGGAGGCCCGCCGGGAGGCCGAGGAGATCCGCGCCGAGGCCGACGACTACGTCGACAGCAAACTCGCCAACTTCGAGGTCGTGCTGACCAAGACCATCGACTCCGTCGACCGCGGCCGCGAGAAGCTGCTGGGCCGCGCCGCGGGCACGGAGCAGGACGGGGTGGCGGGGCAGCTCGAGGACGGGCCGGAGCGCAGCGCCGACCCCCAGACGCTGCGGCACCGCGCCGACGAGTACGTGGACACCAAGCTCGGCGCGGTCTCGGCAGTGCTCACCAAGACGCTGGAGGCGGTCGGCCGGGGCCGGCAGAAGCTGCTCGGGGCCCGCGCGATCGACGAGCTGGGCGCGCATCTGGCCGCCCAGGACGCCCACGGCCAGGTCGGCCACCAGACCAGCGACGACGATTACCTGGCCGACCTGGCCCAGTCCCAGGCGCAGCCGCCCTCGGCGCGGCCCGAGCCGGTGCCCGACGCCTCCCAGTACTACGCGGCCACGGCCGGCTATCAGCAGCAGGACGCGTACGGCTACCAGCAGCAGGGCTACGTCCAGCAGCAGGACCCGTACGCGGCGGCCCAGGGCGGCTATCAGCAGCAGGACGCGTACGGCTGGCAGCAGCAGCCCCAGGGCTACGACCCGAGCGGCTACGCCCCCGAGCAGCAGCCCCAGCAGCCCCAACAGCCCCAGCAGCAGTTGGAGCACCAGCCGCACCACCAGCACCAGCAGCCGGCCGCGGCCCTCGACGAGACCAGCCTGTTCGACACCAGCATGATCGACCTGGACCAGCTGCGTCAGTACGAACAGGGCCGCTGAGCCCCGGACAGGGCCCGGCCACCGCAGCGGGGGCGGATTGGGTCTACGGCCGCCGGTCCAGTATCCTGGCTGTTCGGTCGCGCGTACGTCCGCGATCTCGGCTGCCCGCTTCGTAGTACGAGCGTCGGGTGGCCCGCCGCAGCCGTAGAAAGCAGGAAGCCCTGAACGCCCGCCTCGACCACCGTGCCCCTCTCGTGTTCGACACACGCGAGCTGGGCCGTCGTCCAGGTGCGCTCAAAAGGCTCTCCCGTTCGGTCCCGGCCCCCAAGGACCTCGGTATCGAGGTCATCGGGGTGCGGGAGGGCGCGACCGTCGAGCTCGACCTCCGCCTGGAGTCGGTCATGGAGGGGGTGCTTGTCACAGGCACCGCCCGTGCACCGCTGACAGGGGAGTGCGTAAGGTGTCTGGAGCCGCTGGAGCGGGAGCTCGAAGCGGACTTCCAGGAGATGTACTCCTACCCCGACGCCGATGACCGGAGCCGCTTCGCGGACACCGGCGACGACGCCGAGGACGAGGACACGCTCTTTCTCGAGGGCGACCTGTTCGACCTCGAACCCGTGCTGCGGGACGCGGTGGTGCTGGCACTGCCGCTGCAGCCGGTGTGCCGGGAGGACTGCCCCGGGCTGTGCGCCGAGTGCGGCGCGCGGCTCGAGGAGGACCCGGACCACCATCACGACGCCGTCGACATCCGTTGGGCGGCACTGCAGGGACTCGCCGAGTCCGTTTCGGACGGCGAGAAGGACAACGCACCCCGCGAGCGCGGGGATGACTCACAGGAGAAGTAGCCGTGGCTGTTCCGAAGCGGAAGATGTCGCGCAGCAACACGCGCCACCGCCGGTCGCAGTGGAAGGCTGCGGTCCCCACCCTGGTGGCGTGCGAGCGCTGCCACGAGCCGAAGCTGCAGCACATCGCGTGCCCGAGCTGCGGCACCTACAACCGCCGCCAGGTCCTCGAGGTCTGATCGGCGGGTGACAGGCTCTATGTCGGACGCCAACACGACTCCCCGCAAGCGAGCGGGAGAAGCGGCCCAGGCGGACACGGCCTCGTCTCACACGATTCTGGAAGGGCGGCTCGGGTATCAGCTCGAGTCCGCCCTTCTGGTGCGTGCGCTGACCCACCGCTCCTTCGCGTACGAGAACGGCGGGCTGCCCACCAACGAGCGCCTGGAGTTCCTCGGGGACTCCGTGCTCGGCCTGGTGGTCACCGACACGCTGTACCGCATCCACCCCGACCTGCCCGAGGGCCAGCTGGCCAAGTTGCGGGCCGCCGTGGTCAACTCGCGCGCGCTGGCCGAGGTGGGGCGCGGCCTCGACCTCGGCGCCTTCATCCGGCTCGGCCGGGGCGAAGAGGGCACCGGGGGGCGGGACAAGGCATCCATCCTCGCCGACACCCTCGAAGCGGTGATCGGCGCCGTCTACCTCGACAAGGGGCTGGACGCCGCCGCGGAGCTGGTGCACCGGCTCTTCGACCCGCTGATCGAGAAGTCCTCGAACCTGGGCGCCGGCCTGGACTGGAAGACCAGCCTCCAGGAGCTGACCGCCACCGAGGGACTCGGGGTCCCGGAATATCTGGTCTCCGAGACCGGACCCGACCACGAGAAGACCTTCACGGCTGCCGCCCGCGTCGGTGGTGTCGCGTACGGCACCGGCACCGGCCGCAGCAAGAAGGAAGCCGAGCAGCAGGCGGCGGAGGCCGCCTGGCGCGCGATCCGCGCCGCGGCGGACGAGGCCAAGGCCGACGCGGCCGCGGCCCAGGGCACCGCCGTGGCCTCGGACGGCAAGGCCGCCGACACGGCCCCGACGGCACACTGATCCAACCCTCCTCGCCCTCCCCGCCACCGGGCCCCGGTGGCGGGGAGGGCGAGGGCTTCGGCCAAGGAGGCCCCCGTTGCCCGAGCTGCCTGAGGTCGAGGTGGTCCGCCGCGGCCTGGAGCGCTGGATCAGCGGCCGTACGGTCGCCGAGGTGCAGGTGCTGCATCCGCGCGCGGTGCGCCGCCATCTCGGGGGCGGGGAGGACTTCGCCGCCCGTCTGAAGGGCCGGCGCGCCGGGGTGGCCCGCCGCCGCGGCAAGTACCTGTGGCTGCCGCTGGAGGACGCCGACGAGTCGGTGCTGGCACACCTGGGCATGAGCGGCCAGCTGCTCGTCCAGCCGCACGGCGCCCCGGCCGAGAAGCATCTGCGCATCCGGGTGCGTTTCGCCGACTCCATCGGCACCGAACTGCGCTTCGTCGACCAGCGCACCTTCGGCGGCCTCTCGCTGCACGAGGTGGTGGACGGCGCCGCGGACGGGCTGCCGGCCGCGATCGCGCACATCGCACGCGACCCGCTGGACCCGGCGTTCGACGAGGCCGCCTTCCACACCGCGCTGCGCCGCCGCCGCACCACCCTCAAGCGGGCGCTGCTCGACCAGTCGCTGATCAGCGGGGTGGGGAACATCTACGCCGACGAGGCGCTGTGGCGCGCCCGGCTGCACTACGACCGGCCGACGGCCACCCTCACCCGCCCGCGCAGCGCCGAACTCCTCGGCCATGTGCGCGACGTCATGAACGCCGCGCTGGCGGTCGGCGGCACCAGCTTCGACTCCCTGTACGTCAATGTGAACGGCGAGTCGGGCTACTTCGAGCGCTCCCTGGACGCGTACGGCCGGGAGAACGAGCCCTGCCGCCGCTGCGCCACGCCGATGCGGCGCCGCCCGTGGATGAACCGCTCCAGCTACTTCTGCCCGCGCTGTCAGCGCCCGCCGCGCCCGGCGGCCCCGGCGCTTCCGGCCACGGCACCCCGTACCGTGGTGCCGCGCTCCGTGGTGCCGCGCTCCGTGGTGCCGCGCTCCTCGTCGTAGCGTGCCCGGGCGGTCAGCACCTCGGGCATGCGCTCCTCGACGAGGCCGATCAGCGCCAGCAGCCGCTCGGCGACGGCGTGGCCCAGCGGCGTCAGCTCGTAGTCCACGCGCGGCGGATTGGTCGGCTGCGCCTCGCGGTGCACCAGGCCGTCGCGCTCCAGCGCGTGCAGCGTCTGGGACAGCATCTTCTCGCTCACACCGTCGACCCGGCGGCGCAGCTCGTTGAAGCGGAGGGTGCCCTCCTTGAGGGCCCCCAGGGTCAGGCCGCCCCACTTGCCGGTGATGTGCTCCAGCGTGGCGCGTGAAGGGCAGGCGCGGGCGAACACGTCGAAGGCCAGGTCGTCGTATTCCGATGCGGCGCTCGGCGCCGCCGCGCGGTCACTGTGCATAGCACGAGCATACTCCCATGCAGCGCTCTCCTTCAGGTTGCGCTTTCTGAAAGTTAGTGCTTCGCTGAGTGGGTCAGTGCACCGCGTACGACGCCTCAGGAGCGCATACCGTGACCACCCCTGTCATCGCCATCGCCTATCACTCCGGCTACGGCCACACCGCTGTCCTCGCCGAGGCCGTCCGCGACGGCGCGGCGGCCGAGGGCGCCACCGTCCACCTGATCAAGGTCGACGACATCACCGAAGAGCAGTGGGCCCTGCTCGACGCCTCGGACGCGATCGTCTTCGGCTCGCCCACCTACATGGGCACCGCGTCCGGTGCCTTCCACGCCTTCGCCGAGGAGTCCTCCAAGCGCTGGTTCACCCAGGCGTGGAAGGACAAGCTCGCGGCCGGCTTCACCAACTCGGCGTCCAAGAGCGGCGACAAGCTGCACACCCTGCAGTTCTTCACCGTGCTCGCGGCCCAGCACGGGATGACTTGGGTGAGTCTGGGCCTGCTCCCGGGCTGGAACAGCTCCACCGGCTCCGAGAACGACATCAATCGCCTCGGCTTCTTCCTCGGCGCCGCCGCCCAGTCGAACAACGACCAGGGCCCGGAGGGCGTGCACAAGGCCGACATCGCCACCGCGGAGCACCTCGGCCGCCGGGTCGCCGGGAGCGCGAAGGTGGCGGCGGCCGGGCGCGCCGCCCTCGCCGCCTGACGGCGGCCCCCCGGAGGGCGGCGGGGGAGCGGGCTCAGGACCGGCTCAGTAGCCGAAGTCCTGCGTCCACCAGGGGCCGTCCCCGTCCCCGAAGTTCGCGCCGACGCCCAGGGTCTTGTAGCTGCAGTTGAGGATGTTGGCGCGGTGGCCGGGGCTGTTCATCCAGGAGTCCATCACGGCCTGCGCGTCCTGCTGGCCGCGGGCGATGTTCTCCCCGCCCAGGTTCAGGATGCCGACCTGCTCCGCCCGCTCCCAGGGGCTGTCGCCGTCCGGGTCGAGGTGGTCGAAGAAGCCCCGCAGGGCCATGTCGTCGGTGAAGTCCTGGGCCAGCTGGGTCAGTTTGGGGTCGGCGGTCACGGGCTCGCAGCCGACCTTCGACCGCTCCTGGTTGACCAGCGCCAGGACCTCCCGCGCGGCGGACTTCTCGGAGTTCCCCGGCGCGCCGGGGCCGGTGCTCTGGCCGGGGGGCGTGGTGGGCTTGTGGGACGACGAGGAGCCGTTGCCGCCCGAACCTCCGTTCCCCTTGCCGTTCCCGTGGCCGTTCGCCTTCCCGTTCCCGTTCCCGTTGCCGGTCGCCTGGCCGGAGCCCGAGGAGCCGGGCTGCTTCGAGGGGGTCGTGGAGGGAGCGGAGGAGGACTGGCCCGGGGTCTTCGAGGGGGTCGTGGACGGCGCCTGCGGCCGGTCCTCGCCGCGGCCCGCGGGGGTCGTGCCGCGCTCCACCGGCGACGCCGACGGGGAGCCCTGCGTCTCCAGGCCGGAGCCCGTCGGGGCGTCCGCGCGTACGCCTCCGGCCGGGTCGTTGCTTCCGCTAAGGGTCGGGCCTCCCGGCAGCAGCCCGGTGGCCATGGCCACCGCACCCACCGCGACAGCGGCGGAAACACTCAGCAGACCGGTCCGCACCGGTGCCAGAGGGCTTCGGCGGGCTCCCCGGTGGCGCCCCGCGCCGGGAACGGGGGGTGTCGGCGCGGATCCGGGGGCAGATCGTCGATGGCGGCCCATCTCCTGCCTTCCTTGCAAGATCGGGGTCACATGAGTCACTCGTACGGGTGAGTATTGCGTTGAGCCGGGACTGTACGCCATGACGGGGTGGCTGAGGCGCCCGGGGAGCAAATTGCTCGGCTAGCGTGCCCCCCATGAACGAGAGAGTGCGCCTCACCGCATGGGTCCGCGGTCGAGTCCAGGGAGTCGGTTTTCGCTGGTTCACCAGGGCAAACGCGCTACGCATCGGTGGGCTGGCCGGGTTCGCCTCCAACCTGTCCGACGGCCGGGTCCAGGTCGTCGCCGAAGGCGAACGTATGAACTGCGAACAGCTGCTCGACTGGTTGCGGGGCGGCGACACGCCCGGCCGCGTCGACGGCGTGACCGAGATCTGGGACACACCCAAGGGCGGTTACGAGACCTTCGAGATCCGCTGAGCGACCCCGCCGCACCCGCCCGCCGCGACCCCTCGCCGGGCGGGCTTTCTGCACCGCGCGTGAGCGGAAACAAGCTGATGGTTGCCAATGCGGCCGGTCCGTGGAAGGCTGCGGCGTAAGGGATGATCCCTTCGCTTCGACGGCCTGATCGATGCGGGCTCGGCGCTTCTCGCCGCTCGATATGCCCCCGGCCGCGGGGCCCCGTCGGCCTGTGATCGTGTTGACCCTCAAACCATTTGGTGAGACGCTGGAAGCCCCGCGCACCTTAACTGTTTGCCACTCAGCACGGTAGTAACGGCAGGCATCGCGGGTGCGAAATCCCTCACGACCCACCACCGCTTCGGTCGGTCACTCAGTGTGGAGGACCATCCATCATGGCAAAGGCGCTTCTCGGTTACGTCGGCGGTTCCGACCCCCGAGTCCTCGCCGAGATGCGACGGCTTCAGCAGCGCGTCCAGGACCTCGAATCCGAGCTCATTCGGATCCAGGCCGAGAACGACGCTCTGTCCGCCGCCGCTCACCACGGCGACTCGCTGCTCGAAAGCATCGACGTATCCCAGGCGGAGCCTGCGCTCGCCTGACCCGGCTTCCGGGCCGGTCGGGCTGCACCGTCAGCCGCTTGAGAATCTGCAAGGGACGCCCATGGCGTCCCTTCGTCGTTTCCGCGGCGGCCGGCCGCGCTTCCCTTACCGTGTGATGTGCCCCACCCCCTGACCGGTGAAACCGAGAAGAAACCGCGAAGAACCGAGAAACACTGAGAGAAGCCGAGAGGGGCCGAGAGACGCCAGCGGTGACCTCGCGGCGCCACGGCCGATGGGCGGTGCCCGGTGAGGCACGGGAGGTAGAGTCCAAAGGCGTGCATCTCAAGAGCCTGACCCTCCGAGGCTTCAAATCCTTCGCCTCCGCCACGACGCTGCGCTTCGAGCCGGGCATCACCTGCGTCGTCGGCCCCAACGGTTCGGGCAAGTCCAATGTCGTGGACGCGCTTTCCTGGGTCATGGGGGAACAGGGCGCCAAGTCGCTGCGCGGCGGAAAGATGGAAGACGTCATCTTCGCCGGGACGACCGGCCGCCCCCCGCTCGGCCGCGCCGAGGTCTCCCTCACCATCGACAACTCCGACGGCGCCCTGCCCATCGAATACGCCGAAGTCACCATTACGCGGATCATGTTCCGCAACGGCGGCAGCGAGTACCAGATCAACGGGGACACCTGCCGGCTCCTGGACATCCAGGAACTGCTCTCCGACTCCGGCATCGGCCGCGAGATGCACGTCATCGTCGGCCAGGGCCAGCTCGACTCCGTCCTGCACGCCGACCCGACCGGGCGCCGCGCCTTCATCGAGGAGGCCGCGGGCGTCCTCAAGCACCGCAAGCGCAAAGAGAAGGCGCTGCGGAAGCTCGACGCCATGCAGGCCAACCTCGCCCGCGTCCAGGACCTCACCGACGAGCTGCGGCGCCAGCTCAAGCCGCTCGGACGGCAGGCCGCGGTCGCCCGGCGGGCCGCCGTCATCCAGGCCGATCTGCGCGACGCCCGGCTGCGGCTGCTCGCCGACGACCTGGTGACCATGCGCGAGGCGCTGCGGACCGAGATCGCCGACGAGGCCGCGCTCAAGCAGCGCAAGGAGGCCGCCGAGGCCGAGCTGCGCGCCGCGCAGCAGCGGGAAGCGGCGCTGGAGGAGCAGGTCCGGCAGCTGGCGCCGCGGCTGCGGGACGCCCAGCAGACCTGGTACGAGCTCTCGCAGCTCGCCGAGCGGGTGCGCGGCACGATCAGCCTGGCCGACGCCCGGGTCAAGAGCGCCACGACCGCCCCCGGCGAGGAGCGGCGCGGCCGCGACCCGGAGGACATGGAGCGTGAGGCGGCCCGCATCCGTGAGCAGGAGGCGGAGCTGGAGGCCGCGCTGGAGGCGGCGAGCCGGGCGCTGGACGACACCGTCGCACACCGGGCCGAACTGGAGCGCGAGCTGGCGCTCGAGGAGCGCCGGCTGAAGGACGCGGCGCGCGCCATCGCCGACCGCCGCGAGGGGCTGGCCCGGCTGCAGGGCCAGGTGAACGCCGCCCGGGGCCGGGCGGGTTCGGCCCGGGCCGAGATCGACCGGCTGGCCGCCGCCCGCGACGAGGCGCGGCAGCGGGCGGCCACCGCGCAGGAGGAGTACGAACAGCTCCAGGCCGAGGTGGACGGGCTGGACGCCGGCGACGCGGAACTGGCGGAGCGCCATGAGGCCGCCAAGCGGGAGCTGTCCGAGGCGGAGAGAGCGCACCGGGCGGCCCGTGAGGCCCTGACCGCCGCCGAGCGCGAGCGCGCCGCGACCTCCGCCCGCCATGACGCGCTGGCCCTGGGCCTGCGCCGAAAGGACGGCACGGGCGCCCTGCTCGACTCCGCCGACCGGCTGACCGGCCTCCTCGGCCCGGCCGCCGAACTCCTCACGGTCGCCCCCGGCTTCGAGGTCCCCGTGGCGGCGGCCCTGGGCGCCGCGGCCGACGCGATCGCCGTCGAGGACCCCCGGACCGCGGCGGAGGCCATCCGTCTCCTCCGCAAGCAGGACGCGGGCCGCGCGGCGCTCCTGCTCGGCGCCCCGGCGGCCGCCCGCGCCGACTCCGCCTCGTCCGGGTCGCCCTTGGACGCCCGGGCCGCGGTGCCGTCGGCCGGCGGACCGGTCGAGACGAACGGCTCCGTGTCCGGGGCCGCGGCGCCTGGCGTGCCCGGCGGCCCGACGGTCGGACAGCTCGGCCCCGTACGCGTACCGCACCCCGCCGAAGGCGGCGCGGACGGCCGGCGGGCGCACGCGGACACGGTTCCGGGCGCCAGACCGGGCGAGCCCACGGAAGCGGCCGGCGGCGACGAGGGCCGGACGGGGCCGGTGGCCGAGGTGGCCGGGCCGGGCGGCGACGCCGGGGTACCGCGAGCGGCGGAGCTCGTGGGCGGGCCCGCGGGGCTGTTGTCGGCCGTGCGGTGGCTGTTGCGGGACGTGGTGGTGGTCCGGACGCTGGAGGACGCCGAGGAACTGGTCGGGCGGCGGCCGGAGTTGACGGCGGTGACCGCCGAGGGCGATCTGCTCGGGGCGCACTTCGCCCAGGGCGGGTCCGCCGGGGCGCCCAGTCTGCTGGAGGTGCAGGCCTCGGTCGACGAGGCGGCGGCGGAGCTGGAGGAGCTCGCCGTGCGGTGCGAGGAGTTCACCCACGCGCAGCAGGCGGCGGCGGAGCGGCGGGCCGAGTGCGCGGCGCGGGTCGAGGAGCTGGCGGCCCGGCGTAGCGCGGCCGACCGGGAGAAGTCGCAGGTCGCCCAGTCGCTGGGGCGGCTGGCCGGGCAGGCGCGGGCCGCGGCGGGCGAGGCCGAGCGGATGACCGCGGCGGCGGCCAAGGCGGAGGAGGCGCTGACCAGGGCAACGGAGGAGGCCGAGGAGCTGGCCGAGCGGCTGGTCGTCGCCGAGGAGGAAGCCACCTTTGGTGAAGGAGGGGCTGAGGAGCCGGACACCTCCGTACGGGACCGGCTGGCGGCAGACGGGGCGAACGCCCGGCAGACCGAGATGGAGGCGCGGCTGCAGGTCCGTACGCACGAGGAGCGGGTCAAGGGGCTCGCGGGGCGGGCGGACGCGCTCGACCGGGGCGCGCGCGCCGAGCGCGAGGCGCGGGCGCGTGCGGAGCAGCGCCGGGCGCGGCTGCGGCATGAGGCGACCGTGGCCTCGGCGGTGGCCTCGGGCGCCCGGCAGCTGCTGGCGCATGTCGAGGTCTCGCTGGTGCGGGCCGAGCAGGAGCGGGACGCGGCCGAGCGGGCGAAGGTGGAGCGGGAGCGCGAGCTGGTCGCCGAGCGCAACCACGGGCGTGAGCTCAAGAGCGAGCTGGACAAGCTGACCGACTCGGTCCACCGGGGCGAGGTGCTGGGTGCGGAGAAGCGGCTGCGGATCGAGCAGCTGGAGACCAAGGCGCTGGAGGAGCTGGGCGTCGAGCCGGCCGGGCTGATCGGCGAGTACGGCCCGGACCAGCTGGTGCCGCCGTCCCCGCCCGCCGAGGGCGAGGTGCTGCCGGAGGACCCCGAACACCCGCGCAATCAGCCGGTGCCCTATGTCAGGGCGCAGCAGGAGAAGCGGCTGAGGGCCGCCGAGCGCGCGTACCAGCAGCTGGGCAAGGTCAACCCGCTGGCGCTGGAGGAGTTCGCGGCGCTGGAGGAGCGGCACCAGTTCCTGAGCGAGCAGCTGGAGGACCTGAAGAAGACGCGGGCTGATCTGCTGCAGGTGGTCAAGGAGGTGGACGAGCGCGTCGAGCAGGTGTTCACGGAGGCCTACCGGGACACGGCGCGTGAGTTCGAGGGCGTCTTCTCGCGGCTGTTCCCGGGCGGCGAGGGCCGGCTGGTGCTCACCGACCCGGAGAACATGCTGACCACGGGCGTGGACGTGGAGGCCAGGCCGCCGGGCAAGAAGGTCAAGCGGCTGTCGCTGCTGTCCGGCGGGGAGCGGTCGCTGACCGCCGTGGCGCTGCTGGTGTCGATCTTCAAGGCGCGGCCGAGCCCGTTCTACGTCATGGACGAGGTCGAGGCGGCGCTGGACGACACCAATCTGCAGCGGCTGATCCGGATCATGGAGGAGCTGCAGGAGAGCTCCCAGCTGATCGTGATCACCCACCAGAAGCGGACGATGGAGGTCGCCGACGCGCTGTACGGGGTCTCCATGCAGGGCGACGGGGTCTCGAAGGTCATCAGCCAGAGGCTGCGGTAAGCGCTTCAACACTTGAAGTCATTTGATCAACCACCTTCGAAGGCGCTCAATCCACCTGTGGCGACTGCTTCGTCACATCCTATTGACTTCGAAACTTGAAGGCATAGTCTCGGCAACGTCGCTTTTACCTTCAAGTGGTGGCCGACCGTCCGGCCGACCCTGCTGGAAGGCCCCCCACGTCCGGCAGCGTTGCCGGATGGCCACAGGAGTTCACGTTGACCACCACCGTGCAGGCACAGGGGTCCGCGGGCCGCCAGGCCCGGCCGGCCCCCCTCGGCCGTGTCATCTTCATCACCGCCGCCGCCGCGATGGGCGGCTTTCTCTTCGGCTACGACAGCTCGGTGATCAACGGAGCGGTCGAGGCCATCCGCGGCCGCTACGACATCGGCTCCGCCGCGCTCGCCCAGGTCGTGGCCATCGCCCTGATCGGCTCCGCCATCGGCGCCGCCGTCGCCGGACGGATGGCCGACCGCATCGGCCGGATCCGCGTCATGCAGATCGCCGCCGTGCTGTTCACCATCAGCGCCGTCGGCTCGGCCCTGCCCTTCGCCCTGTGGGACCTCGCCGTATGGCGGGTGCTCGGCGGTATCGGCATCGGCATGGCCTCCGTGATCGGCCCGGCCTACATAGCCGAGGTCGCCCCGCCCGCTTACCGGGGCCGGCTGGCCTCCTTCCAGCAGGCCGCGATCGTGATCGGCATCGCCCTGTCCCAGCTCGTCAACTGGGGCATCCTCAACCTCGCCGACGGCGACCAGCGCGGCAGGATCGGCGGCATCGAGGCCTGGCAGTGGATGCTCGGCGTGATGGTCGTCCCGGCCGTGCTGTACGGACTGCTGTCCTTCGCCATCCCCGAGTCGCCCCGATTCCTGATCTCCGTCGGCAAGACCGACCGCGCCAAGCAGGTCCTGGCCGAGGTCGAGGGCTCGGGCAGCCACCTCGACGCGCGCGTCGCCGAGATCGAGCAGGCCATGCGCAGCGAGCACAAGTCCACCTTCAAGGACCTGCTCGGCGGCCGGTTCGGGCTGCTGCCGGTGGTCTGGATCGGCATCGGTCTCTCGGTCTTCCAGCAGCTCGTCGGCATCAACGTGGCGTTCTACTACTCCTCGACGCTGTGGCAGTCCGTCGGCGTGGACCCGAGCGGCTCGTTCTTCTACTCCTTCACCACGTCGATCATCAACATCATCGGCACCGTCATCGCGATGGTCTTCGTCGACAAGATCGGCCGCAAGCCGCTCGCGCTGATCGGCTCGGCCGGTATGGCGGTCTCGCTGGGGCTGGTGGCCTGGGCCTTCTCGGCACACCTGGTCGACGGCAAGCTTCCGCACGCCCAGGGCGTCCTCGCCCTGATCGCGGCCCACGCCTTCGTCCTGTTCTTCGCCCTCTCCTGGGGCGTGGTGGTCTGGGTGCTGCTCGGCGAGATGTTCCCGAACAAGATCCGCGCCGCCGCGCTGGGCGTCGCCGCCTCCGCGCAGTGGATCGCCAACTGGGCCATCACCGCCAGCTTCCCGAGCCTGTCCGACTGGAACCTGTCGGCGACGTACATCATGTACACCGTCTTCGCCGCGCTCTCGATCCCCTTCATCCTCAAGTGGGTGCCGGAGACCAAGGGCAAGGCGTTGGAGGAGATGGGCTAACCCCCCGCCGGCCCCTCCTCGCCCTTCAAAGGGTTCTGCCCCGTCTCACTTCTTGAGGCGGGGCAGAACGCGTTCCGCGAACAGCCGCAGCGAGCGCCAGCCCTCCTCCACGGGCATCCCGCCGCACAGCGGATGCAGCACCAGGCTCGCCGCGTCCCCGCCCTCCTCGGCCAGTGCCACGCACTCCTCGGGCGTGACGACGCGGTACACGCCCTCACCGCGCAGCGCCGCCACATCCTCGGCGTGGGAGCGGACGGCGGAGTGGACACCCCCGCCCGACTGCCACGAGTCGTACATCCGCGCCTCGTGCAGCAGATGCGGGCCGAACTCGGCCCAGGCCCGCTCCGCTTGTTCCGGGTCCTCGACCACATGCAGCAGGGACGTCCGCGCGGCGGGCATCACGCACCAGCCCTGCGTCCCGTACTCCGCCCGCCGGGCGTGGTAGTACGCCTCCAGCTCCGGCAGATGGGCGCTGGGGAAGAACGGCAGCCCCAGCCGGGCGGCGCGGCGCGCGGCGGCCTTGGAGCTGCCGCCGACCAGCAGTGTCGGATGCGGCCGGGTGTACGGGCGCGGGGTGACCCGCACCGTGCGGCCCCGGTACTCGAAGGGCTCGCCGGTCCAGGCCGCGAGCAGGGTCTCCAGCGCCTCGTCCTGGAGCGCGCCCCGCCGCTTCCACTCCCTGCCGAGCCCCGCGTACTCCTCGGGCCGGTAGCCGATGCCCGCCACCGTGACCAGGCGCCCGCCGCTCACCAGGTCGAGCACGGCGATGTCCTCGGCCAGCCGCAGCGGGTCGTACAGCGGGGCGATCAGCGCCGAGACGGTGACCGCGATCCGCCGGGTGGCGCCCAGCACCGCACCGGCGAAGGTCAGCGGGGAGGGCAGCCAGCCGTTCGCGGCGCCGTGGTGCTCCTCGGTCTGCACGGTGTCGATGCCCTGCTCGTCGGCGAAGGCGGCCATCTCGACGGCCGCGCGGTAGCGCCGGGACAGGGACTCGGGCGTGGCATCGGGATCGACGAGATTGAGCCGTACGACCGTGACGGTCATGACGGTCCCCCTTCTGTCCCTGGGCGGTGTGCGGGCGAGGGCACGTTAACTGACGGGCCGTCAAATAAACAGGGAAGCGGCTGCCGTGGGCAGGGGCGGGGCGGATGACTCATGCGCCTGGGACACAGGGCGGCTGACGGTAGAGGCAGGCCCGGTGCCCCGGGCCTCGACTCCCCGCCGCCGCGCGGACACAAAAAGGAGGGGCGCATGACGATCACGACGGGGGAACCGGCCATCACCGGACCCGACATCGACGACCTGGTCATCCGGGTGCGGCGCGCCGCCGGCGACACCGCGCAGCTCGAAGCGGCCAAGACGGCACTCTTCGGCACGGCGGGCGCCGCCCCGGCCGACGCACAGCTCATCCGGCAGCGGCTGCTGACCGTCGCCCTGCACCACGGCGGCGACCTGCTGGCCAAACTGCTCGTCCGGCTCGGGCCGCGCGAGACCGCCATGGTCCGCCGCTACGCCCACCGGCTCGGCTACTTCCTGGAAACCCTCGAGATCTGGTCGGCCAAGCCGATCATGCTCACCCTGATGCGGTTCGGCGTGCCCTACATCGAGGCCGAGTCCATCGCCGTCGCCATCCTGCTGCTGGTGTGGTGACGGGTGAGCCCAACGGAACGGATCAGCCCGACGCGGACAGCGGGCCGGAACGCGGGTGCGGGTCAGTCACCGGTTCGGGTGGGCCCGGGCCCGCGCACACTTCACCCGCCCCACCGCGGGTAGTGCTCGGACCGGAGAACCAAGGAGGTGGCCAGATGACCCCATCCCGGACCCGCCGGCCCCGTGTGATGACCGCGCTCGCCCTGCTCACCGGCGCCGTCGTGGGGACCGCCCCGGCAGCGCCCGCCGCCGCGGCCCAGGGAGCGGCATGGCGGCAGGCCGGGCACTTCGACACCACCAGCGCCTGCCGCAAGGCGGGCCGGAACGGGGTCGAGACCCACAAGTGGAGTGAGTACAAATGCCGGCCGGGCCACAGCGACAACTACATCACGCTGTGGGTCAGGGGCCGGGGCGGGAGCCGTACCGCCGGCCCGGCCCCGGCTCCGGCCGCGAGCCCGGTCTCGGCCCCTGCCCCGACCCGGGGCTCCGGGATGGGATGAGGCGCGCGGTCCAGCCCAAGGACCGCGCCGTGCAGGCCGCCGGCGGAGTCTCCGCCCTGTTCGTGGTGGTCTTCGCCGGCTGGCTGGCCGGGCTGCTGCGGGTGAACGACCAATGGCTGGCCCTGTCCTACCCGCAGCCGCGCGGCACCGCCGTGCTCACCCGCGTCGCCGTGGGCATCCCCGTCCTCGGCGTCGGGGTGCTCCTGCTGGCCGAGCGCTCCGCCCGCCGCTACGGCAGCGTCCTGCTGGTCGCCGGGGCGCTGTGGCTGCTGCCCTCGGCCGCCGCCGACCTGCTGGGACTGGCCGACCTGGGGTCGGCGGGCGCCGTGGTCCAGCTGCTGATCTCGGCCGCCGGGATCGCCTGCCGCCCGCTGACCGTCCTCCTGCTGCCGCTGTGGCTCTTCCCGCGCGGCTCCCAGCGGCGGTGGCAGTGGTGGGCGATGAGCGTCGGCGCCTCCGCGTACTGGCTGGGCTACGCCGCCCTCTGGCTGGTCAGCGAGCCGATGGTCGGCTCGGCGGCCAACCCCTTCTTCGCCACCGCCTGGGGTCAGTGGGCCTTCGGCCACCTCGAGCACTACGCGACGGCCGAGGAGTGGGTGCTGCGCGCCGTGGCCGCCGTGGTGACGGGCTCGCTGTGCTGCCGCGCCGCCGTCGCCCGCAGCGCCGAGCGGCGCAACTGGGCCCTGCTCGCCGCCGCCTACCCCGCCTGCGTCTTCCTGCTGCTGTCCGAGTGGGCGGAGGGCATGCCCACCATCGTGGCGCGCACCGTCGGCAGCGCCGTCTGGGCGGCCGCGATCTGCCTGGGCGTCGCCCGCACCGGTATATGGCGCCTGGACCGCGTCACCAGTCACCGCCTCGCCCGCGCCTTCGTCCTCACCTCTCTCGCCGCCGTCGTCGTCTGCGCGGTCGTCGCCGTGCAGGCCGGACTGCCCTCCCTGCGCGGCGGGGCGATCAGCACCGCCGTCGGCTGCGCCCTGCTGCTCGGCTGGTCCCTGCGGCCGACCGCCCGCTGGCTGACCCTGCGCGTCGAGCGCGCCTTCTACGGGCCGCGCGCCCGCCCCCACGAGGCGGCCAGCGCCCTGGCCGTACGCCTCCAGCAGGCGCCCCACCCCGGCGAGGTGCCCCAGCAGATCTGCCGCAGCGCCGTCGAGGACCTCGGCGTCGCGGGCGCCGCCGTCAGCGTCGACACCCGGTCAGGACCCCGGCGGCTGGCCGCGGCCGGAGCGCCGCTCACCGGCCCGGTCCAGGCCTTCGTCCTGCGCCACCACGGCCGTACGGTCGGCCGCCTCGAAGTCGCCCGGGACGGCTTCGGCACCCCCGCCGAGCGGGACAGCGGACTGCTCTCCCTGCTCGCCGACCAGGCGGCCCCGGCGCTCGCCGCCCTGCGCCTGACCGAGGAGGCCCAGGCCGCCCGGGAGCGGCTGGTGCTCGCCCGCGAGCAGGAACGCCGCAGGCTGCGACGGGAGATCCACGACGGCCTCGGCCCCCAGCTCGCCGCCGTACGGCTGCGCCTGGACATCGCGCAGACCACCTGCCCGCCCGGGCACCCGGCCCGCCACCAGCTGCGCGAGGCCGCCGAGACCCTCGCCGAGGCCCTGGTCGAGGTGCGGCGGATCACCTCGGGCCTCGCCCCCGCCGCCCTGGCCGAGCGCGGTCTGGCCAAGGCGGTACGGGACCTGGGGCGGCGGCTGGGCGGCGCCGGGCCACGGGTGACCGTGGCCACCCGCCCCACCGCGCTGCCGCCGCTGTCACCCGGCGTGGAGACGGCCGCGTACCGGATCTCCGCCGAGTCGCTGACCAACGCGGTGCGGCACGCGCGGGCCCGGCAGGTCCGGATCGAGCTCACCGCGGGCCCCGACACGCTCGAGGTCAAGGTCGTCGACGACGGGAGCGGGCTGCGGCGCGGCGCCGTGCCCGGCGTCGGGCTGGCCTCCGTGGCGGAGCGCGCCGAGGAGATCGGCGGCTCCTGCTCGGTGACGGGATCCGCGACGGGCACGGTGGTGCACGCGATCCTGCCGCTCACCGGGCCGGGGGAGGCCGAGCCGCCCGAGCACCCTGGGGCCGACGCTGCGAACGCCGTCCATGAGGCGGCCGTGTCCACCGCACCGCAGGAGCACCGCCGCGGCCGAGGCCGGGAGCACGGCGGCGAGCGTGGCGAGGGAGACCGCCGAGAAGAGGGGCCGGGCCGGTGACAGCGGCGGCGGGAGCACCGCGGTGGCGCGTACTGCTCGTGGACGACCATCCGCTCTTCCGCGAGGGGCTGGCGGCCGCGGTCAACCTGGACGACGCGTTCACCGTGGTCGGCCAGGCCGCGTCCGCGGAGGAGGCGGTCGCCGAGGCCGGGCGCACCGAGCCCGACCTGGTGGTGATGGACCTCGGGCTGCCCGGCAGATCCGGTACGGAGGCCACCCGGCGGATCCTGTGCGCCCACCCCGAGGCCCGTGTGGTCGTGATGACCATGTCCGAGGACGACGACAGCCTGCTGGCGGCCATGCGCGCCGGCGCCCGCGGCTATCTCCTCAAGGGCGCGGGCCGCGACGAGATCCTGCGCGCCCTGCACACCGTGGCGCGCGGCGGCGCGGTCTTCAGCCCCCGCATGGCCGAGCGTCTCGGCACCCTGCTCGGCTCCTTCGGCACCGCCTCGGCCAAGGAGGCGTTCCCCACCCTCACCGCCCGGGAGCGCGAGGTCCTGGAACTGCTCGCGGGCGGGCTCGGCTATCGCCAGATCGCCCAGCGGCTGGTGGTCACGGACAAGACCGTGCGTAACCACGTGGGCTCCATTTTCGCCAAGCTGCAGGTCCGCGATCGCGCCCAGGCGATCGTCCGGGCCCGTGAGGCAGGGCTGGGAGGTGAATGACTCCCCGCAGCCCGTTGGCTGATACTGGGTGCGTTATGGAACAAGTCATCCTTGCTGTAGTCATCGCTGTGATCGCGCTCGCCGCGGTCAGCGGGCTCGTGATCGGCAGCCGTAAGAAGAAGCGGCTGCCCCCGCCCCCGCCGAGCAGTCCGTCCGTCACCGCGCCGCCCGCCGAGCCGCAGGTCGGCGAGGATGCGGAAACCACACTCGAGGAACCGCGCAGAACCATCGAAGAGGTGGATCTGTCGGTCACCGAGGCGCCCCCCGCGCCCGCCGTGCCCGCACAGCCGGAGGCGCCCGCGATCGAGGTGCCCGAGCCCACCGCCGGCCGGCTGGTGCGGCTGCGGGCCCGGCTCTCCCGCTCCCAGACCACGCTGGGCAAGGGCCTGCTCACCCTGCTGTCGCGGGAACACCTGGACGACGAGACCTGGGAGGAGATCGAGGACACCCTGCTGACCGCCGACGTCGGCGTCACGCCGACGCAGGAGCTGGTGGAGCGGCTGCGCGAGCGGGTCAGGGTGCTGGGCACCCGTACCCCCGAGGAGCTGCGCGCCCTGCTGCGCGCGGAACTGCTCCAGCTGATCGGCACCGAGGCCGACCGCGCCGTGCACACCGAGAGCGGCGTGGGCGCGAACGGCGAGGAGAAGCCGGGCGTCGTCATGGTCGTCGGGGTCAACGGCACCGGTAAGACCACCACCACCGGCAAGCTCGCGCGGGTGCTGGTCGCCGACGGCAAGTCGGTGGTCCTCGGCGCGGCCGACACCTTCCGCGCGGCCGCCGCCGAGCAGCTGCAGACCTGGGGCGAGCGGGTGGGCGCCCGCACCGTCCGGGGCCCCGAGGGCGGCGACCCGGCGTCGGTCGCCTTCGACGCCGTCAAGGAGGGCATCGCCGAGGGCGCGGACGTCGTGCTGGTCGACACCGCGGGGCGGCTGCACACCAAGACCGGCCTGATGGACGAGCTGGGCAAGGTCAAGCGGGTCGTGGAGAAGCACGGCGCGGTGGACGAGGTGCTGCTGGTGCTCGACGCCACCACCGGGCAGAACGGCCTGGTGCAGGCGCGGGTCTTCGCGGAGGTCGTGGACATCACCGGCATCGTGCTCACCAAGCTGGACGGCACCGCCAAGGGCGGCATCGTGATCGCGGTCCAGCGGGAGCTGGGCGTACCGGTCAAGCTGGTGGGCCTGGGCGAGGGCGCGGACGATCTCGCGCCGTTCGAGCCGGAGGCCTTCGTCGACGCGCTGATCGGCGACTGACGGGCCGATCCCTTGATCCACTCCGCCCCCTCCGCTCCGGGCGCCCGAGATGTCTCGGGCGCCCGAAGCGTTTTGTGGGGGGTGTTTCCGGTGGTGCCTTCGGGACGGTGCGGCTCGGTCCTGCGCGCCCCCGGCCGCTGCCTCAGCGGCCGGGAACGGCCGTTGCCTTCAGCCGCCCGCGCGGTGGGCCGCGTACGCCAGCGTGCCCAGCAGCAGCCGCGCGTGCGGGGGGTTGCCCGCGGTGTCGAGCACGGGCGGGCGCAGCCAGCGGACCGGGCCGAGCCCGCCGAGGTCGCTGGGCGGGGCGGTGATGTGGTCGCCGGGCCCCAGACAGCGCAGGTCCAGATCGGCGTCGTCCCAGCCCATGCGGTAGAGCAGCTGCGGCAGCTGATCGGCGGCACCCGGGGCGACGAAGAACTGGGCGCGCCCCCGCGGTGTGGCGGTCACCGGGCCGAGCGGCAGCCCCATGCGCTCCAGCCGGACCAGGGCGAGCCGGCCCGCCTGCTCGGAGACCTCCAGGACGTCGAACGACTTGCCCACGGGCAGCAGCACCGCGGCCCCGGGGACCTCCTCCCAGGCCGCCGTCGCGTCGTCGAGCGTGGCGCTCGCGGGGACGGCGGAGGCGAAGGCGAGGGGGTGGGCGCCGGGGGCGGCGCAGTCGGCCTCACCACATGAACATTCGTTTCTGCTGCCGCCCGCGCCGCGGGTGGCCCGGGCGCCCGGCACCACGTCCCACCCCCACAGGCCGGTGTACTCCGCCACCGTCGTGCACTCGGATGTACGGCCGCGCCGCCGCGAGCCTGGCCGCATGTCCCGGATGCCGCCGATCGTGAAGCCCATGCCCCCTCCAACGGGTCGCCCTGCCGATGGTTACGAGCCGAATGACGCAGTGGCGCCGTGCACTCGCGCTCCGTAGCCGGATATGGCGCGGGGGCTGCGGTGCGGCGGTGCGTCGTGGTGCAGCGTGGTGCAGAGGGTGGTGAGACGCTGGGCGCGCGCCCCGGTAGGCACCCCTCCACCTGTTTCCGCTGGTTCTGGTCGTTCGGTGTCAAGTGAATCGTGTGAATCGCCGGTGGCGTTCATTCGAAGGGGTGGCGAATGGTGGCGTTTTAGCGAACTTCCTCGCCGGGGGCGTGATCGTAAGATTACTTTCAGTGCATGACCCCCCGTCTCCCGCGATTGATGCGGCGGATCGCGGGGACAACTGACCGTGACAGACGGCATTCTGGTCGCGGTGCGAGCGGAATCGTGGGATGGGGGCGTTCCAGTGGGCGACAGCAGCGGCAGTGCTGACAAGCGTCCCAACGCGCAGTTGAGTTCGTGGTTCGTGCGCAGCGGCTGGTCCAAGGGCGAGCTCGCGCGCCAAGTCAACCGCAGAGCACGTCAGTTGGGCGCCCACCACATCAGCACCGACACCTCACGGGTGCGCCGCTGGCTCGACGGCGAGCAGCCGCGCGAGCCGATTCCGCAGATTCTCTCCGAGCTGTTCTCCGACCGCTTCGGCTGTGTGGTCGGGATCGAGGACCTCGGGCTGCGCACAGCCCACCGGTCACCGTCCGTGTCCGGGGTGGACCTGCCCTGGGCCGGTCCGGAGACGGTCGCGCTGATCGGCGAGTTCTCGCGCAGCGACCTGATGCTCGCCCGCCGGGGCTTCCTCGGCACCTCGCTCGCGCTGTCGGCCGGCCCGGCCCTCATCGAGCCGATGCAGCGCTGGCTGGTGCCCTCGCCCTCCGCCCGGCCCGACGGCCGGACCCAGCCGGACGCCGGCCGCTCCCGGCGGATCTCCCGGCTCTCCGAGCCCGAGCTCGAACTGCTCGAGTCGACCATCGTGATGTTCCGGAAGTGGGACGCCCAGTGCGGCGGCGGGCTGCGCCGCAAGGCGGTGGTCGGCCAGCTCCACGAGGTGACGGACCTGCTGCAGGAGCCGCACCCCGAGCGGGTCTCCAAGCGGCTGTTCAAGGTCGCGGGCGAGCTGGCCGAGCTCGCCGGGTGGATGAGCTACGACATCGGGCTGCAGCCGACCGCGCAGAAGTACTTCGTCCTCGCCCTGCACGCGGCCAAGGAGTCCGGGGACCGGCCGCTCGGCTCGTACATCCTCTCCAGCATGAGCCGTCAGATGATCCATGTGGGGCGGCCCGAGGACGCGCTGGAGCTGATCCACCTCGCCCAGTACGGCAGCCGGGAGAGCGCGACGCCGCGGACCCAGGCCATGCTGTATGCGATGGAGGCCCGGGCGTACGCCAATATGGGCCAGCCCAGCAAGTGCCACCGCGCCGTGAAGATGGCCGAGGACACCTTCGCCGAAGCCGCCGCGGGCGACGGGGACCCGGACTGGATCGGCTTCTTCTCCGAAGCCGAGCTCAACGCGGAGAACGCGCACTCCTACCGCGACCTCGCCTATGTCGCGGGCCGCAGCCCCACCTACGCCAAGCTGGCCGACCCCGTGATGCGCCGCGCCGTCGACCTCTTCGGCCAGGAGACGGCCGACGAGGGCGGGCACCAGCGTTCGTATGCGCTGAACCTGATCGGGCTGGCCACCGTCCACCTCCTGCAGAAGGAGCCCGAGGAGTGCGCGGCGGTCGCCGAGAAGGCCCTGCCGCTCGCCCGGCGGGTGCGCTCCGAGCGGGTCAGCAACCGGCTGCGCAAGACCGTGGACACCGCGATCCGCGACTTCGGGAGCGTCCCGGAGGTCGTCCAGCTCGGCGAGCGGCTTGCCGACCACCTGCCCGACTCCTCGGAGGCGGCGGAGTCCGTCCGGGCCGTCTGAGCCCACCCGTCCACGCTTGAGACGGGTTGCGACACGGTAACCAGGCCTTCCGGCCGTCCAGTACCAGTTCATCAGCGCGTAACACTTCCGCGCCCTTCGTCACTGCCGTGAAACATCGAGCGGCATCGACTGAAACGGCGCTGCGTCAACCTCGTGGCGAAAACCGGCCCACCGAAGTTCTGCCCGCACGGGCCGTCATCCCGAGGAGACGTCCACATTGAATGGCGCAAATACCGCATTCGTATTGATCAGCGCCGCGCTCGTGATGCTGATGACCCCCGGCCTGGCCTTCTTCTACGGCGGCATGGTCCGGGTGAAGAGCGCCCTGAACATGCTGATGATGTCCTTCATCGCCCTGGGTGTCGTCAGCCTCCTGTGGGTGCTGTTCGGCTACTCCCTCACCTTCGGTGACGACATCGGCGGCGGGCTGCTGGGCAACCTGGACCACATCGGCTTCAAGGGCATCAACCCCGAGTCGCTGTGGGGCACCAAGCCCGATGCGATCCCGGTGTTGGCCTTCGCCTTCTTCCAGCTGATGTTCGCGGTCATCACCCCCGCGCTGATCAGTGGTGCGGTCGCCGACCGGGTCAAGTTCGGCGCCTGGACGCTGTTCATCACCCTGTGGGTCACCGTCGTCTACTTCCCGGTAGCCCACTGGGTCTGGCAGGCCGACGGCTGGCTGTTCAAGAAGGAAGTGATCGACTTCGCGGGCGGCACGGCGGTCCACATCAACGCGGGTGCGGCCGGTCTCGCCTGCGCCCTGGTCCTCGGCAAGCGCATCGGCTTCAAGAAGGACCCGATGCGGCCGCACAACCTGCCCCTGGTGATGCTCGGCTCCGGCCTGCTGTGGTTCGGCTGGTTCGGCTTCAACGCCGGTTCCGCGCTCGCCGCCAACGGCACCGCCGCCAACATGGCGTTCAACACCCAGATCGCCACCGGCGTCGCGATGCTCGGCTGGCTCGCCTACGAGCGCGTCCGGCACGGAGCCTTCACCACGCTGGGCGCGGCCTCCGGCGCCGTCGCGGGCCTCGTCGCCATCACCCCCTCCGGCGCGGCCGTCAACGCCTGGGGCGCGATCATCATCGGCCTCGTCGCCGGCGTCGTCTGCTCCTGGGCGGTCAGCCTGAAGTACAAGCTGGGCTACGACGACTCGCTCGACGTGGTCGGCGTGCACCTGATCGGCGGCATCCTGGGCACCCTCCTGGTCGGCCTCCTCGCCACCGACGGGGTCGGCGGCCTGGACCAGCTGGGCAAGCAGGCGCTCGGCGCCTTCACGGTCCTGATCTACTCGTTCGTCGTCTCCTGGATCCTCGCCAAGGCGATCGACGTCACCATCGGCCTCCGGGCAAGCGAAGACGAAGAGGTCGGCGGCCTCGACCAGGCCTACCACGCCGAGACGGCCTACGACTTCAGCGCCGTCGGCACCTCCCACGTGGGGCGTCATACGGTGGCCTCCATCCAGGACCAGGCCGGCGCGGGTGCGCCGCACAACAAGAAGGTGGACGCGTGAAGCTCATCACCGCGGTCGTCAAGCCGCACCGGCTCGACGAGATCAAGGAAGCCCTGCAGGCCTTCGGTGTCCACGGCCTGACCGTCACCGAGGCCAGCGGCTACGGCCGCCAGCGCGGCCACACCGAGGTCTACCGGGGCGCCGAGTACACCGTCGACCTCGTGCCCAAAGTCCGCATCGAGGTGCTGGTCGAGGACGACGACGCCGACGACCTCATCGAGGTCGTGGTCAAGTCGGCCCGCACCGGCAAGATCGGGGACGGCAAGGTGTGGAGCGTCCCCGTCGACACCGCGGTGCGGGTCCGGACCGGCGAGCGCGGTCCGGACGCGCTCTGAGGAATCCACCCCCGGACGTCCCTCCCTGTGATCAAGGAGCCGAGTTGACGGACAGCGTCGAGGCGAAGACAGAGACGGCCGACTCGGTGCCCGGTGGCTACGCGGCGGCCCGGCTGCGACTTCTGCAAGAGGAGTCGCGGTCCGGGCCGCCGCGCCGTGCCGCTCTCGCCGAGCTCACCGACCGGTGGCTGGCCGCGCTGCTGGCCGGCGGGGCGGAGAAGGCCGGCATCGCCCAGGGCGTCTCCCTCGTGGCGGTCGGCGGATACGGGCGCGGCGAGCTGTCCCCGCGCAGCGACCTGGACGTGCTGCTGCTCCACGACGGCTCGGCGGACGCCTCGGCCATCGCCACCCTCGCCGACCACGTCTGGTACCCGGTGTGGGACATGGGGCTGGCCCTCGACCACTCCGTACGCACCCCCGACCAGGCCCGCAAGACCGCGGGCGAGGACCTGAAGGCCCACCTCGGCCTGCTGGACGCGCGGCACATCGCGGGCGACGCCGCGCTCAGCGCCGGGCTGCGCACGGCGGTGCTCGCCGACTGGCGGGCCCGGGCCCCGGGGCGCCTGCCCGAACTGCGCGAGCTGTGCCAGGAGCGCGCCCACCGCCACGGCGAGCTGCAGTTCCTGCTGGAACCGGACCTCAAGGAGGCGCGCGGCGGGCTGCGCGACGCGACGGCGCTGCGCGCCATCGCCGCCTCCTGGCTCGCCGACGCCCCGCGCGAAGGTCTCGCGGAGGCGCGCCGGCGGCTGCTGGACGTACGGGACGCGCTGCACCTGACCACCGGCCGGGCCACCGACCGGCTCGCCCTGCAGGAGCAGGACCAGGTCGCCGCCGAGCTCGGCCTGCTGGACGCCGACACCCTGCTGCGCCAGGTGTACGAGTCGGCCCGGACCATCTCGTACGCGAGCGATGTGACCTGGCGCGAGGTCGAGCGGGTGCTGCGCGCCCGGTCGGCCCGGCCGCGGCTGCGCGGCCTCCTCGGCGGCCGCGGGCGCGGCGGCGGGTCGTACGGCGGCGCGGACGCGGCGGGGGAGCGCAGCCCGCTCGCCGAGGGCGTCGTCGAGCAGGACGGCGAGGTGGTGCTGGCGCGCGCCGCGCGCCCCGAGCGCGACCCGGTCCTGCCGCTGCGGGCCGCGGCGGCCGCCGCCCAGGCCGGGCTGCCGCTGTCGCTGCACGCCGTACGGCGCCTGGCCGCCGCCGCACAGCCCCTGCCCGTGCCGTGGCCGCCCGAGGCCAGGGAGCAGCTGGTCACGCTGCTCGGCGCGGGCGAGTCCACCGTCACGGTCTGGGAGGCCCTGGAGGCCGAGGGGCTGATCACCCGGCTGCTGCCGGACTGGGAGCGGGTGCGCTGCCGTCCCCAGCGCAACCCCGTGCACCGCTGGACCGTCGACCGCCACCTCGTCGAGACCGCCGTGCGGGCCAGCGCCCTCAGCCGCCGCGTCGGCCGCCCCGACCTGCTGCTGGTCGCCGCGCTGCTGCACGACATCGGCAAGGGCTGGCCCGGCGACCACTCGGTGGCGGGCGAGACCATCGCCCGGGACGTGGCGTCCCGGATCGGCTTCGACCGCGCCGACGTCGCCGTCCTGGCCACGCTGGTCCGCCACCACCTGCTGCTCGTCGAGACCGCCACCCGCCGCGACCTGGACGACCCCGCCACCGTGCGCTCGGTCGCCGAGGCCGTCGGCTCCACAGCCACCCTGGAGCTGCTGCACGCCCTCACCGAGGCCGACGCCCTCGCCACCGGCCCCGCGGCCTGGAGCGCCTGGCGCGGCTCGCTCGTCGCCGACCTGGTCAAGCGGGTCACGGGGGTCCTGGCCGGCGAGCCGGCGGCGGACTCCTCCGCGCCCCAGCAGACCACCGCCGAGCAGGAGCGGCTGGCCGTCGAGGCCTGGCGCACCGGCGGCCCTGTGCTGGCCCTGCACGCGCGCTCGGAGGCGCTGCCGCCGGGCGAGGCCGCGGGCATCCGAGCGGGCGGCGCGGCCTTCGGCGCTCCGGACGCCGCCGCGGGCGCGGAGCAGGGCTCGGAGGCCATCGGCGTCGAGCTGCTGATCGCCATCCCCGACCAGCCCGGTGTGCTGCCGGCGGCGGCCGGCGTGCTGGCGCTGCACCGGCTGACCGTACGGGCGGCGGACCTGCGCGCCGTCGAGCTGCCGGGGGAACTGGCCGGGGAGCTGTCCGGCGAACCGGGCGACGAGCCCTCCGGGCCGGGCGTGCCGGAGCCCCGCCGGCCGGCTTCCGAGCCGGGCCCCGGCGTGCTGCTGCTGAGCTGGCGGGTGGCCGCCGAGTACGGCTCGCTGCCGCAGGCCGCGCGGTTGCGCAAGGACCTGCTGCGGGCCCTGGACGGGTCGCTGGACATCGTCGCCCGGCTCGCGGAGCGCGAGGCCGCGTACCGCCGATACCCCCGCCGCCGCGGTGTGCACGCCCCGCCCCCGCGGGTCACCGTCGCGCCCGGCAGCTCCCAGCTCGCCACGGTGATCGAGGTGCGCGCCCAGGACGCCCCGGGGCTGCTGCACCGCATCGGCCGCGCCCTGGAGGACGCGGGGGTGACGGTGCGCAGCGCCCACGTCAGCACGCTCGGCGCCAACGCGGTGGACGCCTTCTACGTCACGGACGCCTCCGGCGCCCCGCTGCAGCCCATGCGCGCGGCGGAGGTGGCCAAGGAGGTCGAGCGGGCGCTGAGCGCGTAGCGCCCCGCGGCGCCCCCGCGGACGGGCCCGTGGTGTGCGGCACCGGCCCGGGGGCAGACCGTTCGGGCGGCGGGCGGATACCCTTGGAGGCCGACCGCCGACCCGACATCCGACCGAAGGATTCGCGACCACCGTGTTCGATACCCTCTCCGACCGCCTCGCAGCGACTTTCAAGAACCTCCGGGGCAAGGGCCGCCTCTCCGAGGCGGACATCGACGCCACGGCGCGTGAGATCCGTATCGCCCTGCTCGAAGCGGACGTCGCGCTTCCCGTCGTCCGGGCCTTCATCAAGCAGGTCAAGGAGCGGGCGCTCGGCGCCGAGGTCTCCCAGGCGCTGAACCCCGCCCAGCAGGTCATCAAGATCGTCAACGAGGAACTGGTCGGCATCCTCGGCGGTGAGACCCGCCGTCTGCGCTTCGCCAAGCAGCCGCCGACCGTGATCATGCTCGCCGGTCTGCAGGGTGCCGGTAAGACCACGCTCGCCGGAAAGCTCGGCCGGTGGCTGAAGGGGCAGGGCCACGCGCCGCTGCTGGTCGCCTGTGACCTTCAGCGCCCCAACGCCGTCAACCAGCTCTCGGTGGTCGCCGAGCGGGCCGGTGTCGCGGTCTTCGCCCCGGAGCCGGGCAACGGTGTGGGCGACCCGGTGAAGGTGGCCCAGGACTCGATCGAGTTCGCCACGACCAAGCAGTACGACGTGGTGATCGTCGACACCGCCGGCCGCCTCGGCATCGACCAGGAGCTGATGCAGCAGGCCGCGGACATCCGCGACGCGGTCCGCCCGGACGAGGTCCTCTTCGTCGTCGACGCGATGATCGGCCAGGACGCGGTGAACACCGCCGAGGCGTTCCGCGACGGCGTCGGCTTCGACGGCGTGGTGCTCTCCAAGCTCGACGGCGACGCGCGCGGCGGTGCCGCGCTGTCCATCGCGCATGTCACCGGCCGCCAGATCATGTTCGCCTCCAACGGCGAGAAGCTGGACGACTTCGACGCGTTCCACCCGGACCGCATGGCGTCCCGCATCCTGGGCATGGGCGACATGCTCAGCCTGATCGAGAAGGCCGAGCAGACCTTCAGCCAGCAAGAGGCCGAGAAGATGGCGGCCAAGCTGGCGAAGGGCCCCAAGGAGTTCACCCTCGACGACTTCCTGGCGCAGATGGAGCAGGTCCGCAAGATGGGCTCCATCTCCAAGCTGCTCGGCATGCTGCCGGGCATGGGCCAGATCAAGGACCAGATCAACAACCTCGACGAGCGGGACGTGGACCGCACCGCCGCGATCATCAAGTCGATGACGCCCGCCGAGCGCCAGGACCCGACCATCATCAACGGCTCGCGCCGCGCCCGTATCGCGCGCGGCTCCGGCGTCGAGGTCAGCGCGGTCAAGAACCTGGTGGAGCGGTTCTTCGACGCGCGCAAGATGATGTCGAAGGTGGCGCAGGGCGGGATGCCCGGCATGCCGGGGATGCCGGGCATGGGCGGCGCCGCCAAGCGCAAGGGCAAGCAGCAGAAGAAGGCCAAGGGGAAGCAGCGCTCCGGCAACCCGATGAAGCGCAAGGCCGAGGAGCAGGCCGCCGCGGCCCGGCGCGAGCAGGCCGGGCAGCCGGGCGGCGCGTTCGGCCTGCCCGCCGGCCAGGGCGGGCAGGACTTCGAACTGCCCGACGAGTTCAAGAAGTTCATGGGCTGAGCGGGGCGCGAGGGCCGGGCGGGCCGAGGGGCCCGCGGGCCCTCACACCCGAGTGCCTTTACGCCCGCGCGATCAGATAGCGCATCACGTTCTCCATCCACACCGTGCCGTCCTGGCGCCGGTACGGATGAAGGGCCTCCGCGATCTCCTTGCGCACCTGTGTGGCGTCCGTGGCCCGCTCCGCCGCGTCGAACAGCCCGGTCGACAGCAGCCCGCGCACCGCGCTGTCCACGTCCGCGTACCCGAAGGGGCAGGCCACCCGGCCCGAGCCGTCGAGCCGCAGCCCGGCCCGCTGGGCCAGGTGCTCCAGATCGTCCCGGCCGCACGGCTGCCAGCGCGCGGGGGAAGGGGTGCCTCCCAGCGGTGGCTGGGGGAGCATCGGGTCGCCGAGCCGCGCGCCCACGCGCAGCACCGTGGCGGTGTCGCACCGCTCGGGCGGGCCCCATCCGGCCAGGACGACCGGACTGCCGGGCTCGGCGAGGGCGGCGGCCGAGGCGAGCCGCTCCGGCAGAGCGCTTCCTGACCCGAGAGCCGACAGCGGTTCGAAGACGGTGACCATGGTGAAGCCGGCGCCGGCCCGCGCCGCGTTCCCGGCCCCCGCCGCCGTCAGGACGCTCCCCAGGCCGCCGTCCGCCAGACGGGCGAGGCGTACGGCGCCCCCCGGCGCGCCCGGCCGTGCGCCGCCCGGCCGCGCGCCGGGGCCCGCGAGCAGCCGCTCACAGGCGAGTTCCAGGCGCTCCTCGTCCGGGTCCACCCCGCAGACGGTGGCGCCGCGCGCCACCGCCATCAGAAGGGCCAGGCCCGAACCGCAGCCCAGGCCCAGCAGCCGGGTCCCGGAGCCGACCTCCAGCCGCTCGTACACGGCCTCGTACAGCGGCACCATCATCCGTTCCTGGATCTCCGCCCAGTCGCGGGCACGGGCGCGGGGTATCGCCGCGCCCGCCGCGGAGGGGGAGGAGAGGTACGGGGGAAGGTGCCGCCGTATGAGCGTAGATGTCATCGAAAGCGCCCCAATCCGACGAGAGCAGGCGTGAGCCCAGGAGACTGTTGCCACCGTTGTGCGCCGCGCGATCCACCCCCGTAGGCCAGGGAACTGCGCATCCGTCCGCGCGTCCAGAGCTTTCGCGGCCATGCTTGCGTGCCCCCGTTGTGCGCCCCCCTCTTCTTCCGGGGGCTCGATCCGGCCCTCGTCTTGATGCCCCCGCCAAATGAATTCACGGTTCCGCGCGCCGTCGCCGTACGATCGGCGCCATGGCGAAAGCTCCCGTTCTCACCCCCCAGGCGGAGGATTTTCCGCGCTGGTATCAGGATCTGATCAACAAGGCCGAACTGGCCGACAACGGTCCGGTGCGCGGCACCATGGTCATCCGACCGTACGGCTACGGGCTCTGGGAGCGGATGCAGCAGGACATGGACGCCCGCATCAAGGCCGAGGGCGTCCAGAACGCGTACTTCCCGCTCTTCATCCCGCAGTCGTATCTGACGAAGGAGGCGGAGCACGTCGAGGGGTTCGCCCCCGAACTCGCCATCGTCACGCACGGCGGCGGCAAGAAGCTCGAGGAGCCCGTGGTCGTCCGGCCCACATCCGAGACGATCATCAACGAGTACTTCGCGAAGTGGGTGCAGAGCTACCGCGATCTGCCGCTGCTGATCAACCAGTGGGCCAACGTGGTGCGTTGGGAGCTGCGGCCGCGGCTGTTCCTCCGTACGTCCGAGTTCCTGTGGCAGGAGGGCCACACCGCCCACGCCACGTACGAGGACGCCCGCGACTTCGCCGCCCGCATCCACCGGCACGTCTACGCCGACTTCATGGAGAACGTGCTGGCCATGGACGTGGTCCTGGGCCGGAAGACCGCCAAGGAGCGCTTCGCGGGCGCCATCAACACCCTCACGCTGGAGGGGATGATGGGCGACGGCAAGGCGCTGCAGCTGGGCACCAGCCATGAGCTGGGCCAGAACTTCGCCCGCGCCTTCAACACCCAGTTCCTGTCCAGGGAAGGCAAGCAGGAACTGGTCTGGCAGACCTCCTGGGGCTCCACCACCCGCATGGTGGGCGCGCTGGTGATGATGCACGGCGATGACAGCGGGCTGCGCATTCCGCCGCGGCTGGCTCCCGTGCAGGCCGTCGTGCTGGCCATCAAGGGGGACGAGGCGGTGCTGGCCAAGGTCCGCGAGATCGGCGACCGGCTCGCCGCGGCCGGGGTGCGGGTCCAGGTCGACGACCGGACCGACACCCCCTTCGGCCGCCGCGCCGTGGACTGGGAGCTCAAGGGCGTTCCGGTGCGGATCGAGGTCGGCCCGCGCGATCTGGAGGGCGGCACCGCGATGGTGGCGCGGCGGATCCCGGGCGGCAAGGAGCCGGTGCGGCTGGACGTCCTTCCCGACCTGCTGCCGAAGGTCCTGGAGGAGGACCAGGCGCTGCTGCTGCGCCAGGCGCGGGAGCGGCGCGAGGCCCGTACCTCGGATGTGCGGACCGTCGAGGAGGCCGCCGAGGCCGCGACGGCCGGCGGCTGGGCGCGGATCCGGTGGGCGGACCTCGGGCCGGAGGGCGAGGCGGCGCTCGCCGAGCAGGCCGTGTCCGTGCGCTGTCTGGTGGCCGAGGACGGGTCGGTGCCGGACGCCGATGACGCGCCCGGTAACGTCGCCTTTGTCGCGCGCGCCTACTGAGGCGGCCGCTGAAGCGCGCTCCGGCTGAGCGGAAGGCTGAAGCGCGCTCCGGCTGAGCGGAAGTCCGGGGGCGGCGGGGGCGGGCGTTACGTACCGCCTTGGTGCGGGGTGGGTGGCTCATCCACACATTTGCGCACCCGCCCTCCTCGGGACGCATCAGCGCTGAACTGACTGGTACGTGCAAATTATTTGTGATGCCCCGGAATCGGAACACCGGGCACTCCCCGCTCGTTATCACGACGTGAGCACGACACCACCTGTACTCGCCGCAGAGCTGGCGCAGGCGTGGGCCGATATTCAACGGCACCACCCCGAGCTGCCGGATCTCGCCGCGCCCGAATCGCTGATCGGAGAGTCGTCGTCCGCATGTGGCGCCGAGCTCTCCTTCGAACGGCTGCTGCACGAGGCAGTCCACGGCATCGCCGCGGCGCGAGGTGTCCGTGACACCTCGCGCGCCGGCCGCTACCACAACCGCCGCTTCCTGGCCATCGCCGAGGAGCTGGGCCTGGACCACTCCGATGAGCCGCACCCCAGCAGCGGCTTCTCGCTGGTCACCCTCAGCCCCGAGGCGAGAAGGCGCTATCGGACCACCATCGACCGGCTGCAGCGCGCCCTCAAGGCGCACACCGTCGCGACCGCCGCCGACACCGCCCGCACCTTCCGCGGGCCGGCCGCCCGGCACGGCTCGTCGGGCGGTGGGGTCCGGGTGAAGGCGGTGTGCGACTGCGGGCGCAATGTCCGCGTCGTCCCGTCGGTGCTGGCGCAGGCGCCGATCATGTGCGGGGGGTGCGGGAAGCCGTTCCGCATCCCGGAGCCGGTGGCCGCGGTCGGCTGACCTGTCACGGTGTGGCACAATGGTCCGCTGTACTCGACAGCCGACCAGGACCCCTCTCTCCTCCGGCTGACGCGTCCATCGGGCACTCGGGTACCGCAACCCCACGCGGCACTTCGCGGTGCTCAACCACGTCAAGACCAGGAGACACCACTCCCGTGGCAGTCAAGATCAAGCTGAAGCGTCTGGGCAAGATCCGTTCGCCTCACTACCGCATCGTCGTCGCCGACTCCCGGACCCGCCGTGACGGCCGGGCCATCGAGGAGATCGGGCTGTACCACCCGGTGCAGAACCCCTCGCGCATCGAGGTCGACTCGGAGCGCGCGCAGTACTGGCTGAGCGTCGGCGCGCAGCCGACCGAGCCGGTGCTCGCCATCCTGAAGGTCACCGGCGACTGGCAGAAGTTCAAGGGCCTGCCCGCCCCGGCCCCGATGCTCGTCGCCGAGCCGAAGGCCGACAAGCGCGCCCTGTTCGAGGCCGCCGCCAAGGACACCGGTGGCGAGGCGAAGGGTGAGGCCATCACCCCGAAGGCGAAGAAGTCCGAGAAGAAGTCGGACGAGGCGGCCGCTGACGCGGCGGCCGAGTCGACCGAGGCCTGAGGATGCTCGAGGAGGCCCTCGAGCACCTGGTGAAGGGCATCGTCGACAACCCCGACGACGTGCAGGTCGCCTCGCGCAACCTGCGGCGCGGGCGCGTGCTCGAGGTGCGGGTCCACCCCGACGACCTCGGCAAGGTGATCGGTCGTAACGGCCGCACCGCCCGCGCCCTGCGCACCGTCGTGGGCGCCATCGGCGGCCGTGGCATCCGCGTCGACCTCGTCGACGTGGACCAGGTTCGCTGAGCAGCGTCAAGAAGAGCACCGGCACGGGCCGGGGAGGGCTTTGGGCCGTCCCCGGCCCGTGTGTGTGAAGGGAACAGGGAACAGTGCAGTTGGTTGTGGCGCGGATCGGCCGCCCCCACGGCATCAAGGGCGAGGTCACCGTCGAGGTGCGCACCGACGAGCCGGAGCTGCGGCTCGCCCCGGGTGCCGTCCTGGCCACCGAGCCCGCCTCGGCCGGGCCGCTGACCATCGAGACCGGCCGGGTGCACAGCGGCCGGCTGCTGCTGCGCTTCGCGGGGTTCGCGGACCGTACGGCCGCCGAGTCGCTGCGCGGCACCCTCCTCATCGCGGAGGTCGACCCCGAGGAGACCCCCGAGGACCCCGATGAGTACTACGACCACCAGCTGATCGACCTGGACGTGGTCACGGTCGACGGCACCGAGATCGGCCGGATCGAGGAGATCTCCCATCTGCCGTACCAGGACCTGCTGATCGTCCGGCGGCCCGACGGCAGCGAGGTGATGGTCCCCTTCGTCTCCGAGGTGGTGCCGGAGATCGACCTCAAGGCGCAGCGCGCCGTGATCGACCCGCCGCCCGGCCTGCTCGACGAGACCGAGGCCGAGGTCGCCCGCGGCGAGGGCGGCGCCGAGCGCGGGGGCGCGTGATGCGGCTCGACGTCGTCACGATCTTCCCGGAGTACCTGGAGCCGCTCAACGTCTCGCTGGTCGGCAAGGCGCGCGCCCGCGGGCAGCTGGACGTACGCGTCCACGATCTGCGGACCTGGACGCACGACCGGCACAACACCGTCGACGACACCCCGTACGGCGGCGGGCCCGGCATGGTCATGAAGCCCGAGCCGTGGGGCGAGGCGCTGGACGAGATCATCGAGTCCGGGGCCGGCGGCGGTACGGAGGCCGGCGCGCCGGTGGCCGGTGCTGCGGGGATCGGCGAGCCGGGCGACGGCGCGCCGGCGGTCGGCGGGGAGGGGGCGGCGCGGCTGCCCGCACTGGTCGTACCCACCCCGAGCGGCCGCCCGTTCACCCAGGCGCTCGCCGTCGAGCTGGCCGAGCGCCCCTGGCTGGTCTTCGCCCCCGCCCGCTACGAGGGAATCGACCGCCGGGTGATCGACGAGTACGCCGAGCGCCTGGATGTGTACGAGATCTCCATCGGCGACTATGTGCTGGCCGGCGGGGAGGCCGCGGTCCTGGTGATCACTGAAGCCGTGGCCCGGCTGCTGCCCGGCGTGCTGGGCAACGCCGAGTCGCACCGCGACGACTCCTTCGCCCCCGGCGCGATGGCCGATCTGCTGGAGGGGCCCGTCTACACCAAGCCGCCGCAGTGGCGCGGCCGGGGCATCCCGGAAGTGCTGCTCAGCGGCCACCACGGCAAGATCGCGCGCTGGCGCAGGGACGAGGCGTTCCGCCGCACCAGCCGCAACCGGCCGGACCTCATCGAGCGCTGCGACCCGGAGGCGCTCGACAAGTACGACCGCAAGCTCCTGGTGGAACTGGGCTGGGAAGAACTTCCCGGGGGCCGATTTGGGCGGTCGGGTCCGGCCGTGGAAGAATAGGTCGCTGCTGTACGTCCGGCGTGCGCCCCTGCCACAGGGGGATCGACGCCCGCCCGACCAGACGGCACTCCCATCAACATCCGATATGCCGCTGATGACCTGTGGCATCAGCGAGGAGAGCAGACGATCATGTCTCACGTGCTCGACACCGTCGACGCCGCGTCGCTGCGCAGCGACATCCCGACCTTCCGCCCCGGCGACACGGTCAACGTCCACGTCCGCGTCATCGAGGGCAACCGCTCCCGTGTCCAGCAGTTCAAGGGCGTCGTCATCCGCCGCCAGGGCTCTGGCGTGCGCGAGAGCTTCACCGTCCGCAAGGTGAGCTTCAGCGTCGGCGTCGAGCGCACCTTCCCGGTGCACACCCCGATCGTCGAGAAGATCGAGGTCGTCACCCGCGGTGACGTCCGCCGCGCCAAGCTGTACTACCTGCGTGACCTCCGCGGCAAGGCCGCGAAGATCAAGGAAAAGCGCGACAACTGAGTTTTGCGCGACAACTGAGCTACTGACGGACGGCACAGGCGGGCCGGATAGGCTCTGGCCCGATGGAGACCGACGCACAGCTCTCGGAGCGCGACCGCTCCTCCCGCTCCCACGAGGGGCAGGAGGAGCGGTCGCGCTCTTCGCGTACGCGGCGGGGGCTCGGCCTGCTGACCGGGGGCGGCCCCTGGCGGCGGGCCGGCGTGCTCGCGGCGGTCTGCGTCGTCTTCGTCCTTCTGCTGAGCGCCTTCGTCGTACAGCCCTTCCTGATCCCCAGCGGATCGATGGAGGACACGTTTCGGCCCGGAGACCGGGTCCTGGTGAACAAGCTGGCGTACCGTTTCGGTGATACGCCGCGCCGCGGTGACGTCATCGTGTTCGACGGAACCGGGTCCTTCGTCCAGGAGGAGCCGTCCCAGAATCCGGTGGCGGCGCTGTTGCGCGGCGCGGCCGCGGCGGTCGGGCTGGCCGAACCCGCCGAGACCGACTACATCAAGCGTGTCGTGGGTGTGGGTGGTGACCGGGTCAGGTGCTGCGACAAGCGGGGGAGGATCGAGGTGAACGGGAAGCCGGTGGACGAGGACTACCTGTTTCCGGGGGATGCCCCGTCACAGGTCCCGTTCGACATCGTGGTGCCCGAGGGAAAGCTGTGGGTCATGGGGGACCACCGCAGTGATTCCAGGGACTCACGGGACCACCTCGGCGAACCGGGCGGAGGTACGGTCCCGGTCGACAAGGTGATCGGGCGTGCCGACTGGATCGGCTGGCCGGTCGGCCGCTGGAGCGGAGTGCACCGCCCGGCCGCCTTCGACCGCGTACCGGACCCGGCACCGGGCGGCGCGCATGGGTAACCGCGGACGGTCCCGGCACGGGACCCGCCGCCCCGGTCCCGGGCGCCTGGGCTCCGGCCGTCTGGGACCGGGCCACCAGGGCTCGGGCCCCGGCACTCCTGGCTACATCCCCGGCTCGGGCCCCGTGCACAGCGCGGACGCGCCGCGTACGGGGCCGCGTCTGGGCGGGCGTGCGGAGCGGCGCAAGGTCCAGCGCCGTATCAAGCGCAGACGGCGCCGTTCGGCCATGAAGGAGATCCCGATCCTGATCGGCGTGGCGCTGCTGATCGCCCTGGTGCTCAAGACCTTTCTGGTCCAGGCGTTCGTGATCCCGTCGGGCTCGATGGAGCAGACGATCAGGATCGGCGACCGGGTGCTCGTGGACAAACTCACACCGTGGTTCGGCTCGAAGCCGTCGCGCGGGGATGTGGTGGTGTTCAAGGACCCCGGAAACTGGCTCGAGGAGGAGCGGAAGCCGTCCAAGGGAGATCCGGTCGTCATCAAGCAGGCCAAGGAGTTCCTGACCTGGATCGGGCTCCTTCCGTCCTCGAACGAACAGGATCTGATCAAGCGGGTGGTCGGAGTCGGTGGCGACACGGTGGCCTGCTGTGACAAGAACGGTCGGGTGACCGTCAACGGCACGCCGCTGAACGAGCCGTATCTGCACCCGAACAATGTGCCCTCGGAGCGCCGGTTCAAGGTGACCGTCCCCCAGGGGCGAATCTTTGTGATGGGCGACCACCGGGCCAATTCGGCGGACTCCCGGGTCCATCTGGACGAGCCTGACCAGGGAACCGTCTCCGAGGACCTGGTCGTCGGCCGGGCCATCGTGATCGCGTGGCCCTTCGGTCACTGGCGGAGTCTCGAAGAACCTGAGACATATGCCTCAGTGAAGGACGCGCCGAGCGGGGCGACGCAGGCGCGCGGCTCGCCGCATAGGCTGTCCTTGGACCAGCAAGGGTTGGTCCAGCTCCCGACCCCTGCGGAACTCCCGCTCGTTATGGGAGTGGTGGGCCTGCGCCGTTCGTGGCGTGGGCGGCAGCGCGGCGTGAGGAGTGGATGTGGGGGATTTGGCGGTCGGCGCTCGATCCGGTCACGAAGAGCCCGAGAGGCAACCGGGGGGGAGCGAAGAGCCACCCGTGAACGGGGCGCGCGCGGCCGGTGCGCCTACGGGCGGGACCCCCGAGACGTCCGAGGCGCCGGGGGGCCCAGGTGCCAGGGACGCGGCGGCCGCCCCCGAAGGCGGTTCACCGGCCGCTCCCGGCTCCGCTGACTCTCCCGTCGCGCTCGGCAAGCCGGGTTCCTCGGCCTCTGCCGGCTCCTCGGGCTCTCCGGACCCCTCGGACCCCCCTGGAGCCGAGGGATCGCCGGGCGACAAGCCCGGCCAGGACGGAGAGGGCGGCGAGGGCGGTGACGGGGAGGGGAAGGACGGCGCCAAGGACGGTGCCAAGAAGCCGCGCTCGTTCTGGAGAGAGCTGCCGATCCTCGTCGGCATCGCGCTGTTGCTCGCCCTGCTGATCAAGACCTTCCTGGTCCAGGCGTTCTCCATCCCCTCCGACTCGATGCAGAACACGCTGCAGCGCGGCGACCGGGTGCTGGTGGACAAGCTGACCCCGTGGTTCGGCGCCGAGCCGGAGCGCGGCGAGGTCGTCGTCTTCCACGACCCGGGAGGCTGGCTCGGCGAGACCCAGAAGTCGGACTCGGGACCGCTCGCCGAGGGCGTCCAGCGGGTGCTCAGCTTCATCGGCCTGATGCCGTCCGCGGAGGAGAAGGACCTGATCAAGCGGGTCATCGCGGTCGGCGGGGACACGGTCGAGTGCCAGAAGGGCGGACCGGTCAAGGTCAACGGAAAGGCGCTGGACGAGAAGAGCTACATCTTCGACGGGAACACCGCCTGTGACGACAAGCCGTTCGGCCCGATCAAGGTGCCCAAGGGCCGGATCTGGGTGATGGGCGACCACCGCCAGGACTCCCTGGACTCGCGCTTCCACCAGAACCTGGACAACGGCACCGTCTCGGTCGACAAGGTCGTCGGGCGGGCCATCGTGATCGCCTGGCCGCTCGACCGCTGGTCGACCCTCCCCGTCCCCGGCACCTTCGACCAGCCGGGGCTGAACGCGGCGGCTTCCATGGCCCCCTCGGCGCTCGGGTTCGTGGGCGCGGTCCCGATCGTGCTGTGGCGCCGCCGGAGGCTCATCCGCAAGGCGCGGGAGGCGGCTGCCTGAGGTCCGTACCGCCGGGTAGGGTGCTAATCCCTTGGGCATGCGGACCTGATCGACGTCTGCTAGGTGAGGCAGGAGCACTGGAATGAGCGGAGCCCGGCAGGTCGGAAGGGGCGGCAGGGGGCTTGGAAGCGTCCTGTCCGGAGTGGCGGTCGCCGTCGGCTGTGTGCTCTTCCTGGGGTCCTTCGTCTGGGGCGCGCTGCTCTACAAGCCGTACACCGTCCCGACCGACTCGATGGCGCCGGCCATCGACCGGGGCGACCGCGTGCTGGCGCAGCGAATAGACGGCGACGAAGTGCGCCGCGGGGATGTGGTCGTCTTCAAGGACTCGGTCTGGGGCGATCTGCCGATGGTGAAGCGGGTCATCGGCATCGGCGGGGACACGGTCGCGTGCTGTGACAAGCAGGGTCGGCTGACGCTGAACGGCAAGCCCCTCGATGAACCGTATCTGCACTCCAAGGGGCTGGCCTCGCCCACCGTCTTCTCGGCGACGGTGCCCAAGGGGAAGCTGTTCCTGCTGGGCGACCACCGCGATGACTCCCTGGACTCCCGTGTGCACATGTCCGACGGCGCGGACGGGGCCGTCCCGCGCACCGCGGTGAGCGGCCGGGTGGACGCCACCGCCTGGCCGCCGGACCTGGGGATGCTGGAGCGGCCGCAGGCCTTCAAGGCGCTGCCGGGCGGGGTCTCGCAGCCGGGGCCGCTGCGGCTGATCCTGATCTCCGCCGTGGGCGGCGCGGTGCTCATCCTGGGTGGCGCGGCGTACGGGCCGCTTGCGCGCCGGATGGGGCGCGGCGGCAAGCGGGAAGGCGGGAGGAAGGCGGAGGTGGCGACGGGTGTCTGAGGGTGAGGGGACCGGCGAGGAGGGCCGGGGCGAGGGCCTGCGGAAGGTCTCCCGGGTGGTCCTGCTCGACCCGCGCGACCGGATTCTGCTGATCCACGGGTTCGAGCCCGAGGACCCGTCGATGACCTGGTGGTTCACCCCCGGCGGCGGCCTGGAGGGCGATGAGAGCCGGGAGCAGGCGGCGCGCCGGGAGCTGGCGGAGGAGACGGGGATCACGGACGTGGAGCTGGGGCCCGTGGTGTGGCGGCGGGTGTGCTCCTTCCCGTTCGACGGGCGCCGCTGGCACCAGGACGAGTGGTACTACCTGGCCCGTACGGAGCAGACCGCGATGTGGACCGGCGGACATACGGAGCTGGAGCGGCGCAGCGTCACGGGACTGCGGTGGTGGACGGTCGAGGAGCTGGCGCAGGCGCGGGAGCCGGTGTACCCGTCACGGCTCGTGGTGCTGTTGCGTAGGCTGCTCGACGAGGGACCCCCGACTGTGCCGGTGATCCTGGAGACTGAACGCGTCTGACGCACAATGGGGGGACGCACGGCTGAAGGGGAACATGCCATGAGCGCCGAGGACCTCGAGAAGTACGAGACCGAGATGGAGCTGAAGCTCTACCGGGAGTACCGAGATGTCGTCGGTCTGTTCAAGTACGTGATCGAGACTGAGCGGCGTTTCTATCTCACCAACGACTACGAGATGCAGGTGCACTCGGTGCAGGGTGAGGTGTTCTTTGAGGTCTCCATGGCCGACGCCTGGGTCTGGGACATGTACCGACCGGCCCGCTTCGTGAAACAAGTGCGCGTCCTGACGTTCAAGGACGTGAACATCGAGGAGCTGAACAAGAGCGATCTCGACCTTCCGAGTGGCTGAGTTGTCCACAACCGGTCGGTTGTCCACAAAGATCCAATAATCTGGCGCCGAGGCGTCACAGTCGGTGCCGGAGGTGGTGCCGAATGAACGCCCGAGGAGCGCTCGGACGCTACGGCGAGGATCTGGCGGCGCGTCGGCTGTCCGAGGCCGGGATGACCGTCCTGGAGCGGAACTGGCGGTGCCGGGACGGAGAGATCGACATCGTCGCCCTGGACGCCGGGGCGCTGGTGGTGTGCGAGGTCAAGACGCGCCGTGTCGGGGGCTACGAACATCCGATGGCGGCCGTCACCCCCGGCAAGGCCGACCGGCTGCGGCGGCTGGCCGAGCGCTGGCTGGAGCGCCACGGCGGCCCGCCGCCCGGCGGGGTGCGGATCGACCTGATCGGTGTGGTGCTGCCCGAGCGCGGCGCGCCGGTGGTCGAGCATGTGCGGGGGGTGGCCTGATGGGGTTCGCCCGCACCTGCTCGGTCGCGCTGGTCGGGGTCGAGGGCGTGGTGGTGGAGGTCCAGGCCGATCTGGAGCCGGGCGTCGCCACCTTCACCCTGGTCGGACTGCCCGACAAGAGCCTGGTCGAGAGCCGGGACCGGGTCCGCGCGGCCGTGGTGAACTCCGGCGCCGACTGGCCGCAGAAAAAACTCACGGTCGGGCTCAGCCCGGCGTCCGTCCCCAAGGGCGGCAGCGGCTTCGACCTGGCCGTGGCCTGCGCGGTGCTCGGGGCCGCCGAGCGCATCGACCCACGGGCCATCGCCGACCTGATGATGATCGGCGAGCTCGGACTGGACGGGCGGGTCCGCCCGGTGCGCGGGGTGCTGCCCGCGGTGCTCGCGGCCGCCGAGGCCGGATACCGGCAGGTGGTCGTCCCGGAGCAGACGGCGGCCGAGGCGTCGCTGGTGCCGGATGTCTCGGTGCTCGGCGTGCGGACCCTGCGCCAGCTGATCGCCGTGCTGACGGACGCACCGGTGCCCGACGAGGAGGAGCTGTCCGAGGAGGGCCGCCCCGACTCGATGCTCGCCGGGCTGAGCATGGCGGGCGCGGGCATGGGCGTCGGTGTGGCGGCCGGCGCGGGGGCGGCCGCCGACCGCCGCCCCGACCTGGCCGAGGTGGCCGGCCAGCGGGCCGCCCGCAAGGCCCTGGAGGTCGCTGCGGCCGGGAGCCACCATCTCTTCCTGGCCGGCCCGCCCGGCGCCGGCAAGACCATGCTCGCCGAGCGGCTTCCCGGCCTGCTGCCCCCGCTTACCCGGCGGGAGTCCCTGGAGGTGACCGCCGTCCACTCGGTGGCCGGGATCCTCCCGCCCGGACAGCCGCTGGTGGCCGCGCCGCCGTACTGCGCACCGCACCACTCGGCCACCATGGCCGCCCTGGTCGGCGGGGGAAACGGGCTACCGAGACCGGGCGCGGTCTCGCTCGCGCACCGGGGCGTGCTCTTTTTGGACGAGGCGCCCGAGTTCAGCGCGCAGGTGCTCGACGCGCTGCGCCAGCCCCTGGAGTCCGGCCATGTGGTGGTGGCCCGCTCGGCCGGCATGGTGCGCATGCCCGCGCGCTTTCTGCTCCTGCTGGCCGCCAACCCGTGCCCTTGTGGACGCCACTCCTACATCGGCGACGGCTGCGACTGCTCGCCCGCGATGGTCCGCCGCTATCAGGCGCGGCTCTCCGGGCCGCTGCTGGACCGGGTGGATCTGCGGGTCCGGGTCGAGGCGGTCAGCCGGGCCGAGCTCACCGGGGCCCTGGCCGCGGGGGAGAGCACCGCGGCCGTCGCGGCCCGGGTGTGCGAGGCGCGGGAGCGCGCCGCCGCGCGTTACGCCGACACCCCCTGGCGCACCAACAGCGAGGTGCCGGGCCATGAGCTGCGCACCCGCTGGTACGCGCGCTCCGGGGCGCTGCGGGAGGCCGAGCGCGACATGGAGCGCGGGCTGCTCACCGCCCGTGGCCTCGACCGTGTGCTGCGGGTCGCCTGGACCGTCGCGGATCTGGCGGGCCACGACCGGCCGGAGGCCGAGGACGTGGCGCAGGCGCTGCAGCTGCGCACCGGCGTCAGCCGTGGAGTTCCGGCCGGGGCGGTGGGGTTCTGATGGCTGGGCCACCGGAGGCCGGAGGACCGGTGTCAGGGGTCTCGGGCCCCGATCCCGGCGAGGCCGGGGCCGGAGGCGTGGCCGGGGGCCGGGAGGCGGCGGCCGGGGCCCGGGGCGAGGCCGGGGGTGTGTTCGTCGCCGGGGCTGCGACAGGGACGGGGCCAGGGGCCGGCTCGGGGTCCGGGCCGGGGACCGGGGGCGTGGCGGAGGAGGAGCGCCTGGCGCGGGCCGCGCTCACCCGGCTGGTGGAGCCCGGGGACGAGACGGTGGGGCGCTGGCTGCGCGAGCTGGGGCCGGTGGCGCTGCGGCGGGCGCTGTGCGGGGCCGGAAAGCCGCCGCCCGGGGCGAGCGCGGAGCGCATCGCCGGATGCCGGCTGCGGGCCGAGCGCATGGACCCCGCCCGGGACCTGGCCGTCGCCGCCGCCCGGGGTGGCAGGTTCGTATGCCCCGGCGACCTGGAGTGGCCCGGTCAGCTCGACGACCTGGGCGACGCCCGCCCGGTCGGGCTGTGGGTGCGCGGGCGGCCCTCGCTGCGGATGTGGGCGCTGCGCTCCGTCGCCGTGGTGGGCGCCCGGGCCTGCAGCGACTACGGCGCGCATGTCGCCGCGACCCTGGGGGCCGGGCTCGCCGAGCGGGGCTGGGTGGTGGTCTCCGGTGCGGCCCATGGGGTGGACGGCGCCGTGCACCGGGGCGCGCTGGCGGCCGCCGGGGCGACCATCGCCGTACTCGCCTCCGGCGTGGACATCCCCTACCCCCGGGGCCACGCCGAGTTGATCGAGCGCATCGCGGAACAGGGCCTGGTGCTGGCGGAGTTACCGCCCGGCGCGCATCCGACCCGCAGCCGCTTTGTGCTGCGCAACCGGGTCATCGCCGCGCTCACCCGCGGCACGGTCGTCGTCGAGGCCCAGTACCGCAGCGGGTCCCTGGTCACCGCGCGCCGGGCGCTCAAGCTCGGGCGGCACACCATGGGCGTGCCGGGCCCGGTCACCAGCGGGCTCTCCTCGGGCGTCCATGAACTGCTGCGCGGGGAGGCCGTTCTGGTCACCGACGCGGATGAAGTGGCCGAGCTGGTCGGCGGCATCGGGGAGCTCGCCCCCGCGCGGCGCGGGCCACTGGTGGAGCGGGACCTGCTCGATCCCGTGACGGCACGCGTCCTGGAAGCGTTGTCGGCACAGGGCGGCAGCGACGGACGCGAGGTCGCCCGGGACTCGGGGACGAGCTGCGAGGAAGCGCTGAGCCGGCTGTATGAGCTGCTCGCCCTGGGGTTTGTCGAACGTCATGGCGACCGCTGGGAGTTGGCCCCTGCGGCTCGCCGGAACGACGGCACACGGCGAGGCGATCCGCAGATTTGGGGCAATCGGGTGAAAGGGTTGAGGCGATGACCGTATCCGCACACCGCCGAGCCGACTCCCTTCGCATACGGCGATGGCTCAGTCACGCTACGCTCACTAGGTTTCCGGCGGAGGCGCACGTCCTCACCCACGTCATGGCAGAACGGCACAAGGCGACGAATGCCCCAGCACATCTCCGGGTCTGACCGAGCGGCGCCGACCCCTGCCCGCGGCGCGGTGCGTCCCGCCGCCCCGTCCTCGCTCGACGAGCTGTGGCGGTCCTACAAGTCCACGGGTGACGGTCGGCTCCGCGAGCAGTTGATCCTCCACTACTCACCGCTGGTGAAGTATGTGGCGGGGCGGGTCAGCGTCGGGCTGCCGTCCAATGTCGAGCAGGCCGACTTCGTCTCCTCGGGCGTCTTCGGACTCATCGACGCCATTGAGAAGTTCGACCCCGAGCGGGCCATCAAGTTCGAGACCTACGCGATCACCCGGATCCGTGGCGCGATGATCGACGAGCTGCGCGCTCTGGACTGGATCCCGCGCTCGGTCCGCCAGAAGGCCAGGGCGGTCGAGCGGGCCTACGCCACGCTGGAGGCGGCCCTGCGCCGCACCCCCTCGGAGGCCGAGGTGGCCGCCGAGATGGACATCGGCCTCGATGAACTGCACGGGGTTTTCAGCCAGTTGTCGCTGGCCAATGTGGTCGCCCTGGAAGATCTGCTGCATGTCAGCGGGGAGGGCGGCGAGCGGCTGAGCCTCATGGACACCCTGGAGGACACCGCCGCCGACAACCCCGTGGAGGTGGCCGAGGACCGTGAGCTGCGCAGGCTGCTCGCCCGCGCCATCAACACGCTCCCCGAGCGGGAGAAGACCGTGGTCACCCTCTACTACTACGAGGGGCTCACGCTGGCCGAGATCGGTCAGGTCCTCGGAGTCACCGAGAGCCGGGTCAGCCAGATCCACACCAAGTCCGTGCTGCAGCTGCGGGCCAAACTCGCCGATGTCGGACGCTGAATCGTCCCGCCAGTATCGCTCCCGCCTGGGGGCCTTTCGTAAAGTGGTGGCGTGCCCAGGATTCGAGCGGCCTCAGTGGCCGAGCACCGGACGATGCAGCGCGGCGCCCTGCTGGACGCCGCCCGCTCCCTGCTGTCCGAGGGTGGGACGGAGGCCTTGACCTTCCCCGCCCTCGCCGAGCGCACGGGCCTCGCGCGGTCCTCCGTCTATGAGTACTTCCGCTCCCGCGCGGCCGTGGTCGAGGAGCTGTGCGCGGTGGACTTCCCGGTCTGGGCCGCCGAGGTCGAGGCGGCCATGGAGCGGGCCGACTCGCCCGAGGCCAAGATCGAGGCCTATGTGCGCCGGCAGCTGGCGCTGGTCGGCGACCGCCGCCACCGGGCGGTCGTGGCGATCTCGGCCGGGGAGCTGGACGCGGGCGCCCGCGAGAAGATCCGGGCCGCGCACGGCGGGCTGATCGCCATGGTCGTCCAGGCCCTCGGTGAGCTCGGCCATGAGCAGCCGCGGCTGACCGCGGTGCTGCTCCAGGGCGTCGTGGACGCCGCGGTCCGCCGGATCGAGCTCGGCGCCGAGGACCCCGCGGGCGTCACGGAAGCGGCCGTCACCATGGCCCTGCACGGGGTGCGCCCCTGACGCCCGCCTGTCCGGCGCCCGCCGCCCCCGCGCGGCGCAGGCGCACACCGGCCCAGGCCGCCGCGAGGGCCAGCACGGCGGGCGAGGCCAGGTCCACGGGGCCGGAGGGGCCGGCGGTGCGCGACGCGAGGGCGTAACGCACATGGCCGCCGGCTGTGGACGACCTGCCCCCGGCAGCCGCTCCCGTCGGGCCGCCCGCTCCCGTCGGGCCGCCTGCCTCTGCTGGGACACCCGCTCCCGGCGGGGCAGCCGCCCCGTGCCGGGCGCGCGCATCCGTCAGGGCGCCCCCTTCCTCCGGGACACCTGCTCCCGGCGGGGCATCCGCCCACTTCCGGGCGCCCGCATCCTCCGGCGCGTCCGCATCCACCAGGCCGCCCCCTTCCTCCGGGAGACCTGCTCCCTTCCGGCCGCCCGCATCCTCCGGGGCGCCCGGCCCTTCCGGGACGCCGAAGACCGGCAGCAGCCGGGAGGGGCCGCGGCCCAGCATCGACGGGGCGAGCAGCGACAGCGGGTCCAGATAGCGGTCCCCGCGGCGCAGGCCCCAGTGCAGACAGCCGGACGGGCAGTGGAAGGGGCCCGCGCCCAGGACGCCCACCACCTGGCCGGCCCGCACCCGCTCGCCTTTGGCCACCACGGCCCGCACCGGCTCGTAGGTCGTGCGCAGCGGCGGACGGCCGGTGCTTGACAGCTGGATCGTGAGCACCCCGCGCCCCGCGACCGGGCCCGCGAAGGACACCCGGCCCGCGGCCGCCGCCCTCACGGGCCGGCCGGTGCGGGCCGCCAGGTCCACCCCGCGGTGGCCCGCCGCCCAGGGCGTGGGCGGCGGCTCCCAGCCCCGCAGCACCGTCGGTCTGCCCGCGCCCGCCTCCGGCCCCACCGGCCAGACCCCCTCGGCACGAGCCGGGGCCCCGGGGGCCGGGGCAACGGCGGCCGGCGCCCCTGCCCCACCCGGCACCGAACCCCGGGATGCCGCCGCTGCCGTGGCCCACTCCGGCTCCGCCGCCGCCGCGGCCGGCCGGGCCGACAGCAGCGGGATCAGGCCGAATAAGACCACGAACGGCAAGGTCAGCCAGGTCGGCAACGCCGGAAGGATCAGCGCGGGCCGGTCGGGGGCCGGGGTCAGGGCCGGGCGGAGGCCGGGGTCCAGGGCGGGGCGGCGGGTCGGGCGGCGGGGTGGGTGGAGGGCCGGGGCGGTGGCGTGCGGTCGCATGGGAACACGGTGACGCGACTCGCCCGATCCGCGTGGATCATGGCCACGATCTGGGGACAACTCACGGGTTGTGGATATCGCCGTCACCCGGCACCGCACGGGTCCCGTACACTTCTTGTGGCGATCCGGGTCACCGGGTCGACTTCGCACGCCCCGCCACCGGCTCCCCGATCGGCGTCGATCCGCGCATCGATCCCCTCGGAACAGCACGGCGGCCGCGTCCCTCGGTCCTCGGACGAGCCCCCCGCAAGGGCCCCGCCCGTGGCAGACGCGCCGGGGCGTCAGGCGCGGCGGCCGCCCGGCCGCCGTGGAACCGAGCACTTCAAGGAGTACGGCCATGGCCGTCGTCACGATGCGGGAGCTGCTGGAGAGCGGCGTCCACTTCGGGCACCAGACCCGCCGCTGGAACCCGAAGATGAAGCGTTTCATCTTCACCGAGCGCAACGGCATCTACATCATCGACCTGCTCCAGTCGCTGTCGTACATCGACCGCGCCTACGAGTTCGTCAAGGAGACCGTCGCCCACGGCGGTTCCATCATGTTCGTCGGCACCAAGAAGCAGGCGCAGGAGGCGATCGCCGAGCAGGCGACCCGCGTCGGCATGCCGTATGTCAACCAGCGCTGGCTGGGCGGCATGCTCACCAACTTCTCGACCGTCTACAAGCGTCTGCAGCGCCTCAAGGAGCTCGAGCAGATCGACTTCGAGGACGTGGCCGCCTCCGGCCTCACCAAGAAGGAGCTGCTCGTCCTCTCGCGCGAGAAGGCCAAGCTGGAGAAGACCCTCGGCGGTATCCGCGAGATGCAGAAGGTGCCGAGCGCCGTCTGGATCGTCGACACCAAGAAGGAGCACATCGCCGTCGGTGAGGCGCGCAAGCTCCGCATCCCGGTCGTCGCGATCCTCGACACCAACTGCGACCCGGACGAGGTCGACTACAAGATCCCGGGCAACGACGACGCGATCCGCTCGGTCACCCTTCTCACCCGCGTGATCGCCGACGCGGTCGCCGAGGGCCTGATCGCCCGCTCCGGTGTCGCCACCGGTGACGAGAAGGCCGACAAGGCCGCCGGTGAGCCGCTCGCCGAGTGGGAGCGCGACCTGCTGGAGGGCGAGAAGAAGGCCGACGAGCCCGAGGCGGCCAAGCCCGCTGAGGCCGAGCAGCCCGCCGAGGCCGAGCAGCCGGCCGAGGCCCCGGCGGCCCCGGCCGCGGACGCCGAGCAGGCCTGACCACTCGGACCACGTGTGACGGCGGGGGAGGGTGCCTGGGGCACCACCCCCGCCGTTCCCCCGTAGAGCTTTCGACTTTCGAGAAGAGATTCACAGATCATGGCGAACTTCACCGCCGCCGACGTCAAGAAGCTCCGTGAGCTCACCGGCGCCGGCATGATGGACTGCAAGAAGGCGCTGGACGAGTCCGAGGGCCAGGTCGACAAGGCCGTCGAGATCCTGCGCGTCAAGGGCCAGAAGGGCGTGGCCAAGCGGGAGGGCCGCAGCGCCGAGAACGGCGCCGTCGTCTCCCTCATCTCGGACGACAACACCTCCGGTGTGCTGGTCGAGCTGAAGTGCGAGACCGACTTCGTCGCCAAGGGCGACAAGTTCGTGGCCGTCGCCGACGCCATCGCCGCCCACGTCGCCAAGACCTCCCCGGCCGACCTGGAGGCCCTGCTCGCCTCCGAGATCGAGGCCGGCAAGACCGTCCAGGCGTTCGTCGACGAGGCCAACGCGACCCTCGGCGAGAAGATCGTCCTGGACCGCTTCGCGCAGTTCTCCGGCGGCTACGTCGCCGCGTACATGCACCGCACCAGCCCGGACCTGCCGCCGCAGGTCGGTGTGCTGGTCGAGCTGGACAAGGAAGACGCCACGGTCGCCAAGGACGTCGCGCAGCACATCGCCGCGTTCGCGCCGAAGTTCCTGACCCGTGACGAGATCCCGGCCGAGACGGTCGAGAACGAGCGCCGGGTGGCCGAGGCCACCGCTCGTGAGGAGGGCAAGCCCGAGGGCGCCCTGCCGAAGATCGTCGAGGGTCGCGTCACCGGCTTCTTCAAGGAGAACGTCCTGGTGGACCAGGCGTTCGCCAAGGACAACAAGAAGTCCGTCCAGAAGGTGCTGGACGAGGCCGGTGTCACGCTCAAGCGCTTCGCGCGCTTCCGCGTCGGCGTCTGAGCGTCGGCGTCCGAGCCGAGCAGCGAATGACCGGCGACCCCGATAGGGTCGTAGGCAGCCAACCGTCAACCGGTCGGCCGCAGATGTGACGAGGAGGCCATTGCCGCAGAGGTCGATCAAGGACCCGTCCGGCAATGGCCTTCTTCGTATGTGCACGAGGAGATCTCCAATGAATCAGGGCGCGGGCGCCGGACAGGCCGCCGACGAGAACAACGCTCAGGGCAGGGTCAGACGCCGTCGGTTCCTGCTGAAGCTCTCCGGTGAGGCGTTCGCCGGAGGCGGGGGACTCGGGGTCGACCCGGATGTCGTGCACGCCATCGCCCGTGAGGTCGCCGCTGTCGTCCGGGACGGCGCGGAGATCGCCATCGTCATCGGTGGCGGCAACTTCTTCCGCGGCGCCGAACTGCAGCAGCGCGGCATGGACCGGGCGCGCTCGGACTACATGGGCATGCTCGGCACGGTCATGAACTGTCTCGCACTCCAGGACTTCCTGGAGAAGGAGGGCATCGACTCCCGCGTCCAGACCGCCATCACCATGGGCCAGGTCGCGGAGCCGTACATTCCGCTGCGTGCGGTGCGCCATCTGGAGAAGGGGCGCGTGGTCATCTTCGGCGCGGGTATGGGCATGCCGTACTTCTCGACGGACACCACCGCGGCCCAGCGCGCCCTGGAGATCCATGCCGAGGCCCTGCTCATGGGTAAGAACGGGGTGGACGGGGTCTACGACTCCGACCCCGCCCGGAACCCGGACGCGGTGAAGTTCGACGCCCTGGAGTACGGCGAGGTGATCACCCGCGACCTCAAGGTCGCCGACGCCACCGCCGTCACGCTGTGCCGCGACAACAAACTGCCGATCCTCGTCTTCGAGCTTCTCGCCGAAGGAAACATCGCGCGCGCGGTGAAGGGTGAGAAGATCGGCACGCTCGTGAGCGACCAGGGCTCCCGGGCCTGACGGCTCATACGGGGGATGGACAACGGCCTGCCGGTCGGACACCGTGCAGGAGAAGACGCACGCAGGGGCGAGGCTCTGCTTACTGATAACACCAGGAGCAAGTGGTGATCGAAGAGATCCTCCTCGAGGCCGAGGAGAAGATGGAGAAGGCCGTTGTGGTCGCCAAGGAGGACTTCGCCGCGATCCGCACCGGGCGTGCGCACCCGGCGATGTTCAACAAGATCGTGGCGGACTACTACGGAGCGATGACGCCGATCAATCAGCTGGCGTCGTTCTCGGTGCCGGAACCGCGGATGGCCGTGGTGACCCCGTTCGACAAGAGCGCGCTGCGCAATATCGAGCAGGCGATCCGCGACTCCGATCTGGGCGTCAACCCGAGCAATGACGGCAGCATCATCCGGGTGGTGTTCCCGGAGCTCACGGAACAGCGCCGCAAGGAATTCATCAAGGTGGCCAAGGGCAAGGGCGAGGACGCGAAGATCTCGATCCGCAGCGTCCGCCGCAAGGCCAAGGAGTCCATCGACAAGCTGATCAAGGACGGCGAGGTCGGCGAGGACGAGGGCCGCCGCGCCGAGAAGGAGCTCGACGACACCACCGCGAAGTATGTCGCGCAGGTGGATGAACTGCTCAAGCACAAGGAAGCCGAGCTGCTCGAGGTCTGATGAACGACTCATCCTGGGGGGCTCCGCCGAGCGCCCGCCTCCGGGGACCGGCCCAGCAGGGGCCCCCTCCCTCGCTTCGCGCCAAGGTGCCCTCGCCCTCGGCGGGTCCCGCGCACGACGTGGGCGAGGCGGCGCAGACTCGGCCCATGCCCACCGTGCCCCACGCAGGCGGAGACCCTTGGGATGCCGCCGACCGTGACCGGGGGGCCGCTCAGCCGAGCGGCCCCCTGTTCCGCGACGACCGGGAGCCGGAGCGCGGGCCGCGGCAGCCCGCCGCGCAACCGCCCACGCCCCCGGACCGCCCCCACCCCACGCCCTCCGGCGGCGCCGCTCAGCCCGGCGCACCGGGCAGCGCCGACCAGAGCGGGAGCGCCGACGAGATGGGCGGCTCGAAGAAGAAGAGCGCGGGCCGCAATCTGCCCGCCGCGATAGGGGTGGGCGTCGGCCTCGGCGCGCTGGTCGTCGCCTCGCTCTTCATCTACAAGCCGGTGTTCATCGGCGTCATAGCGGTCGCGGTGGTCGTCGGACTGTGGGAGCTGACCTCGCGGCTGGCCGAGCGCAAGGACATCCGCGTCCCGCTGGTGCCGCTCGCGGTGGGCGGCGTCGCCATGGTGGTCGCCGGTTATGTGCGCGGTGCGGAGGGCGCGTGGGTGGCCGTCGCGCTGACCGCCCTGGCCGTGCTCGTATGGCGGATGACCGAGCCGCCCGAGAACTACCTCAGGGATGTCACGGCCGGCGTCTTCGCGGCCTTCTATGTGCCGTTCCTGGCCAGTTTTGTCGCACTCATGCTCGCGGCCGACGACGGGCCGCGGCGGGTGCTCGTCTTTCTGCTGCTGACCGTGGTCAGCGACACCGGTGCGTACGCGGTCGGCTGGCGCTTCGGCCGCCACAAGCTCGCCCCGCGCATCAGCCCCGGCAAGACCCGGGAGGGGCTGCTCGGCGCGATCGCCTTCGCGATGGTCGCGGGCGCGCTGTCCATGCAGTACCTGATCAAGGACGGCGCATGGTGGCAGGGGGTGCTGCTCGGGCTCGCCGTCGCGATCAGCGCGACCCTCGGCGACCTCGGCGAGTCCATGATCAAGCGTGACCTGGGCATCAAGGACATGGGCAAGCTGCTGCCCGGCCACGGCGGGATCATGGACCGGCTGGACTCCCTGCTGCCCACCGCGCCCGTGGTCTGGCTGCTGCTGGTGATCTTCGTGGGGGGCGGCTGACCGGCCCCCCGACCGAAGGCTGTACGGCCTCGTGCCACGCGTGGCGCGAGGCCGTTCGCACGTCTGCGACACTGGTTGGACCATGCCCAAGCCCGGAGAACTCACATTCGTCGCGCCGCGCGGAGCCAAGAAGCCCCCGCGGCATCTCGCCGACCTCTCGCCCGCCGAGCGCCGCGAGGCCGTCGCCGCCCTCGGCGAGAAGCCCTTCCGCGCCGGCCAGGTATCGCGCCACTACTTCGCCCGCTACAGCCACGACCCGGCCCAGTGGACCGACATCCCGGCCGCCGCGCGCGAGAAGCTGGCGGCCGGGCTGCTGCCGGACCTGATGAGCGTGGTGCGCCACATCAGCTGCGACGACGACACCACCCGCAAGACCCTGTGGCGGCTCTTCGACGGCACGCTCGTGGAGTCCGTGCTGATGCGCTACCCGGACCGGGTCACCATGTGCATCAGCTCCCAGGCGGGCTGCGGCATGAACTGCCCGTTCTGCGCCACCGGCCAGGCGGGCCTGGACCGCAATCTGTCCACCGCCGAGATCGTCCACCAGATCGTCGACGGGATGCGGGCGCTGCGGGACGGTGAGATCCCGGGAGGCCCGGCGCGGCTGTCCAACATCGTCTTCATGGGCATGGGCGAGCCGCTGGCCAACTACAACCGCGTCGTCGGCGCCATCCGCAGGCTGACGGACCCGGAGCCGGACGGCCTCGGCCTGTCCCAGCGCGGCATCACCGTCTCGACCGTCGGACTGGTCCCGGCGATGCTGCGCTTCGCCGACGAGGGCTTCAAGTGCCGTCTCGCGGTGTCGCTGCACGCGCCCGACGACGAGCTGCGCGACACGCTCGTCCCGGTCAACACCCGCTGGAAGGTCCGCGAGGTCCTGGACGCGGCGTGGGAGTACGCGGAGAAGTCGGGCCGTCGCGTCTCCATCGAGTACGCCCTGATCAGGGACATCAACGACCAGGCATGGCGGGCCGACCTGCTGGGGCGGCTGCTCAAGGGCCGCCGGGTGCACGTCAACCTGATCCCGCTCAACCCGACGCCCGGCTCCAAGTGGACCGCGTCCAGGCCGGAGGACGAGAAGGCGTTCGTGGCCGCCCTGGAGGCACACGGCGTGCCCGTGACCGTGCGGGACACCCGGGGGCAGGAGATCGACGGGGCGTGCGGGCAGCTGGCGGCGGCGGAGCGCTGAGGGCCGGCTGATACGGTGCCCTGGCACCACCTCGTACACAGCTCTTACATCTCGTACAAGTGAACATTCCGACAGGGGAGCGCGAACAGCGCTGAGAGTGCGGCACGGCCGCAGACCCTCGGACCTGATCCGGGTCATACCGGCGTAGGGAGTCAGCCTCATATGAACAGCCGTCTTCGGCATGCCGTCGTCGCCGCCCTCTTCGGCTCGCTCGGCCTCACCACGCTCGTCGCCTGCGGCGAGGACTCTTCCGGCTCCTCCGGAGGCTCCGGCTCCAAGACCGTGAAACTGGTCACGCACGACTCGTTCGCCGCGTCGAAGGCCGTGCTGCGGGAGTTCACCCGGCAGACCGGCTACAAGGTGCAGGTGCTGCCGGGCGGCGACGCCGGGGCCGCTGTCAACCAGGCGATACTCTCCAAGTCGCATCCCCAGGGAGACGTCTTCTTCGGCGTCGACAACACCCTGCTCTCCCGCGCGCTCGACAACGACCTGTTCGCCCCCTACCAGGCCAAGGGCCTGGACAAGGTCCCGGCGGCCCTCCAGCTCGACCGGGCCGAGCACCGCGTCACCCCGGTCGACTTCGGCGACATCTGCGTCAACTACGACCGCGAGTACTTCGCCGACAAGAAGCTGGCCCCGCCGAAGACCCTCGACGACCTGACCAAGCCCGCCTACAAGAACCTCCTGGTCACCGAGAACGCGGCCACCTCCTCGCCCGGCCTCGCCTTCCTGCTGGGCACGGCCGCCCGGTATGGGGACGACGGCTGGCAGGGCTACTGGAAGAAGCTCAGGGCCAACGGCGTCGAGGTCGTCGACGGCTGGGAGCAGGCGTACTACGACCGCTTCTCCGGCTCGGCCGGCGGCGCCAAGGGCGACCGGCCGCTGGTCGTCTCGTACGCCTCCAGCCCGCCCGCCGAGGTGGTCGACGCCAAACCGCGGCCCGCGCAGGCCCCCACAGGGGTCGCGACGGGCACCTGCTTCCGCCAGGTGGAATTCGCCGGACTCCTCAACGGCGCGTCGAACACCAAGGGCGGCAAGGCACTGCTGGACTTCCTGCTGACCAAGCGGTTCCAGGAGGACGTGCCGCTCAACATGTACGTCAACCCGGCCCGCGAGGACGCGAAGCTGCCCGAGCTGTTCACGAAGTACGGCGTGAAGATCGCCGACTCGGCCACCCTGGAGCCCAGGAAGATCGCCAAGAACCGTGACCAGTGGGTCAAGGCATGGTCCTCGCTCGTCCTGTAAAGGGCCGCGAGCCGTCCTCGAAGACGCCCGAGGCGGCGAGCCGGCGCCCCGGGCGGCGTCGCTCGCGGCTGCGCGGGGCGGCGCTGCGGCTGGCCCTGATGGCCGTGCCCACCGCCTTCTTCGCGCTGTTCTTCCTCTATCCGGTGGCCGCCATCGTCGCCCGCGGGCTGCGCGTGGACGGCCAGTGGCGGCTGGGCCGCATCGGCGACGTGCTCACCGACCCGGCGGTCCTGGACATCCTGTGGTTCACCGCCTGGCAGGCGGCCGCCTCCACCGCCCTGACGCTGGCCGTCGCGCTGCCCGGCGCGTATGTCTTCGCCCGCTTCGCCTTCCCCGGCAAGCGGCTGCTGCGCGCCGTGGTGACCGTCCCCTTCGTCCTGCCGACCGTCGTCGCGGGCTCGGCGTTCCTGGCCCTGCTCGGCCACGGCGGGCTGCTGGACAACCTGTGGGGGGTACGGCTCGACACCACCGTATGGGCGATCCTCCTGGCCCACGTCTTCTTCAACTACGCGGTGGTGGTACGGACCGTCGGCGGGCTGTGGGCGCAGCTCGACCCGCGGCAGGAGGAGGCCGCGCGGGTGCTCGGCGCGAGCCGCCTGGCCGCGTGGCGGCGGGTGACGCTGCCGGCGCTGGCGCCCGCCGTGGCGGCAGCCGCCCTGATGGTCTTCCTGTTCACCTTCACCTCCTTCGGCGTCATCCAGATCCTCGGCGGCCCCCGGTACGCCACCCTGGAGGTCGCGATCTACCGGGAGACCGCCCAACTGCTCGACCTGCCGACCGCAGCCGTGCTGACGCTGATCCAGTTCGCGGCCGTGGCCGCGGTCCTGGCCCTGCACGCGTGGACCGTCCGGCGCCGCGAGAGCGCCCTGAAGCTGGTCGACCCCGAACAGACCGCGCGCCGCCCCCAGGGCGCGGCCCAATGGGCGCTGCTGTGGGGCGTGCTCGCCGTCGTGGCGCTGCTGATCCTGCTGCCGCTCGCCGTCCTGGTCGAGCGGTCCCTGGACGCCCCCGGCGGCTACGGCCTCGGCTACTACCGCGCCCTGCAGTCGGCCGCGGACAGCGGCGGGACGTTTTTCGTGCCCCCTGTGGACGCCCTCTGGAACTCCCTGCGCTACGCCGCCGTGGCAACCGTCTTCGCACTCGTCGTGGGCGGCCTGGCGGCCGCGGCGCTGACCAGAAAAGCGGGCAGACTGGTACGGGGATTCGACGCGCTGCTGATGCTGCCGCTCGGCACCTCCGCCGTCACCGTCGGCTTCGGCTTCCTCATCGCCCTCGACGAGCCGCCGCTGGACCTGCGCGCCTCATGGATCCTCGTACCGCTCGCCCAGGCCCTGGTGGGCGTGCCCTTCGTCGTACGGACCATGCTGCCCGTGCTGCGCGCGGTGGACCACCGGCTGCGCGAGGCGGCGGCCGTGCTCGGCGCGTCCCCGCTGCGGGCCTGGCGGGAGGTGGACCTGCCGCTGGTCGCACGGGCCCTCGGGGTCGCGGCGGGCTTCGCCTTCGCCGTATCGCTCGGCGAGTTCGGCGCGACGGTCTTCATCGCCAGGCCTGACCACCCGACCCTCCCGGTGGCCGTCGCCCGCTTCCTGGGCCGGGCCGGGCAGCTCAACTACGGCCAGGCCATGGCCCTGAGCACGATTCTGATGCTGGTGTGCGCGGGCTCCCTGCTGGTACTGGAGCGGATCCGCACCGACCGTTCGGGGGAGTTCTGATGACGCTGCTGCGCCTGGACGAGGTGACGGTCCGCTACGGCGAGCGGGCGGCGCTGGACGCCGTGGACCTCGAGGTCGCCGAGCACGAGACGGTGTCGGTGCTGGGGCCCAGCGGCGGCGGCAAGTCCACGCTGCTGCGCGTGGTGGCGGGCCTGGAGCGGGCCCACACCGGCAGGGTGTTGCTGGCCGGGCGGGACCAGGCGGGGGTGCCCACCCACCGGCGCGGCGTGGGCCTGATGTTCCAGGACCACCAGCTCTTCCCGCAGCGGGACGTGGGCGGCAACGTCGCCTTCGGGCTGCGGATGCGCAAGGTGGCGCGCGCCGAGGCGGAGCACCGGGTCGCCGAGCTGCTGGAGCTGGTCGGCCTGCCGGGCGCGCAGCGGCGCGCGGTCGCCTCGCTGTCCGGCGGCGAGCAGCAGCGCGTCGCGCTGGCCCGCGCCCTGGCCCCGCGGCCCACGCTGCTGATGCTGGACGAGCCACTGGGCCAGCTCGACCGCGGGCTGCGGGAGCGGCTGGTGGTCGAACTGCGCCAGCTGTTCGGCGAACTGGGCACCACAGTCCTCGCGGTCACCCACGACCAGGGCGAGGCCTTCGCGCTCGCGGACCGGGTGGTGGTGATGGACGACGGGCGCATCGCGCAGTCCGGCACCCCGCTGGAGGTGTGGCAGCGCCCCGCCAGCGAGTTCGTCGCCCGCTTCCTTGGCTTCGACAACCTGGTTGACGCCGTCGTACACGGCGAGAGCGCCGACACCCCCTGGGGCGAGCTGCCCGTGCCCGACGGCACTCCTCAGGGGCCGTGCCGGCTGCTGGTCCGCCCGGCCGGGGTGCGGCTCACCTCCCCCGAGAAGGGCCTGCCGTGCACGGTGGCGGCGCGCACCTTCCGCGGCGACCGCGTGGCCCTCGTCCTCCAGCCGGCCGGCGCGCCGCGCCTGGAGGCGGCGTGCGCGCTGCGGGACGCGCCGAAGGAGGGGGAGCGGGTCGGCGTCGCGTTCGACGCGGACGACGTGGTGGTGCTGGGCGCGTCGGCCGCGCATCCGGTCAGCGCCGCTCCGGCTGCCCAGGAGTAGGCGGGGGCGTCGCCCCAGCCGCGCGCCCGCCGCCCGCGGACAGAGCTCATGGCGCCATTCTCCGTACCGCGGTGGCGGGCCGCGTCACCGCACGGGATGATCCTCAAACACCGTCTTCAGCCCACGGCGTGACCCTTGGTCACACCACGGCGTGACGATGGAGTTACCCCCTCCGTGTGACGCGGCGGGGCGGCGGTCGTTCCTAGCCTCGGGCCGTATGACCGAACCGCCACGCGGGATGCCGCGCACCCTCGTGATCACCAATGACTTCCCTCCGCGCCAGGGCGGCATCGAGACCTTCGTCCACGCCATGACCAGCCGCTTCCCACCGGAGGCCGTCGTCGTCCACACCTCCTCCGAGCCGGGCGCGGCACTGTACGACGCCGATCTGCCCCACCCCGTGGTCCGCGACGGCGCCCGCACGCTGCTGCCCACCCGGCGCGCCACGAGCCGCGCGGTGGAGCTGGCCCGCCGCCACCGCTGCGACAGCGTGTGGTTCGGCGCCGCCGCGCCCCTGGGGCTGATGGCCGGGCGGCTGCGCCGCGAGGCGGGGGTGCGCCGGATCGTCGCCACCACGCACGGCCACGAGGTGTGGTGGGCCCGCACCCCGGGGGCCCGCGCGCTGCTGCGCCGCGTCGGGGCCGGGGCGGACACCGTGACCTACCTCGGAGCCGCCACCGGCGCGTCCATCGCCGCCGCCCTGGGGCCCGCCGCCGCGGCCCGGATGACCCGGCTGGCCCCCGGAGTCGACACCTCCGCCTTCCGCCCCGGGCTCGACGCGCGCCACGTGCGCGAACGCCACCGGCTCACAGGCCGTCAGGTGATCCTGTGCGCCGCCCGGCTCGTCCGGCGCAAGGGCCAGGACGCCCTCATCAGGGCGCTGCCGCTGGTGCGCCGGGCCGTCCCCGGGGCCGTCCTGCTGCTCGTCGGCGACGGCCCCGACGCGTACGGGCTGCGCCGGCTCGCCGACGCGCACGGCGTCAGGGACGCCGTGGTCTTCGCGGGCGGGGTGCGGCACCGCGGGATGCCGCCCTACTACGCGGCCGCCGATGTCTTCGCGATGCCGTGCCGCACCCGCAGGGGCGGTCTGGAGGTCGAGGGCCTGGGCATCGTCTTCCTGGAGGCGGCCGCCGCCGGGCTGCCGGTGCTCGCCGGGGACTCCGGCGGCGCGCCGGACGCCGTCCGGGACGGCGAGACCGGGCACGTCGTCGACGGCCGTGCCACGCGCGCCATCGCCGACCGGCTGATCGCGCTGCTCCGGGACCGGCCCGCCGCCCGGGCCATGGGCGAGAAGGGGCGGGCCTGGGTGCGTGAGGAGTGGAGTTGGGACACCTCGTACCGGACCCTGGCCCGGCTGCTCAGCGCGCCGGGGACGCCCCCAGGGACATGAGCGCGCCCGGAGCCTCGTCCACCGAGTCCACCAGCGCGATACGGGCCTTCATGGGCCTGCCCTCGGCGAGCGCTTCCAGCAGCGGCCAGGTCGGCAGGCGGCGCGTCCAGTGGTCGCGGTCCACGAGCACCATCGGCGTCGGTTCGCCGCGCGACTCGTAGTAGTTCGGCGTCGCGTTGTCGAAGATCTCCTGTACGGTCCCGGCGGCGCCCGGCAGGAACACCACCCCTGCGTTCGACCGCGCCAGCAGGCCGTCCTCGCGCGTGGCGTTGGCGAAGTACTTCGCGATGTGCGAGGCGAACGCGCTGGGCGGCTCGTGCCCGTAGAACCAGGTCGGAATGCCCACCGACGCGCCGCCGTCCGGCCACCGCTCGCGCACCGCGAAGGCCACCTCGGCCCACTCGCCGACGGACGGCCGGAAGGAGGGGGCCTTGGCGAGCAGTTCAAGGGACTCGTCGAGCATGTCGTCGGCGAACGGGGCCGCGTACGCGCCCAGGTTGGCCGCCTCCATCGCGCCAGGGCCGCCGCCGGTCGCGACCATGAACCCGGCCCGCGCCACGGCCCGCCCGAGCCGGGCCGCGCCCGCGTAGCCCTCGGAGCCGCGCTCCAGGGCGTGGCCGCCCATCACGCCCACCACCCGGGCCCCGGTCAGGAGTTCGTCGAGGGCGTCCGAGACGGCGTCGTCGTGGATGGAACGCAGCATCGAGGAGAAGATGTCGCCGTCGGCCTTGGTGCGCTGGAACCAGGCGTACGCCAGCGCGTCCGGCGTCCCCGCGTAGCCCCGCTCCGCCAGCCCCTCGAACAGCTCCTGCGGCGAGTAGAGGGTGCCGCGGTAGGGGTCGAACGGCAGACCGGGCACCGGCGGGAAGACCAGCGCGCCGCCGGCCCGCACCTTGGCGGCGGCCTCCGGCTCCATCGGGCAGCCGAGGAACACCGCCTCGGCGGTGTCCGTGCCGAGCAGCGCCCGCGTACGGTCGGTCAGGTCGACGGACTGGACGCGGTAACCGGCCAGGGTGCCGCGCGCCACGACCTCGTCGAACTCCCGCAGGGACTCGATCTCCCGGTCGGGACACGGGTCTTGGGCGGCGGTGGAAGCGTCGTCGGTCAGCACGGCGACATGCTACTGGCGGCGGTGCGCGCGGTCTCCTCCCGCAGGTGGGCGCGGGGAGCGGGCGGGGCGCGGGGAGCGGACGGGTGCGGAGAGCGGGCGGCCGGCATCCTGTACGGGCCCGGTCCCGCGTCCCGTCGTACGGCCCGGTCCCGCGCCCCGTGTCCCGCGCCCCGTGTCCCGCGCCCCGTACGGCCCGCGTCGTCCCTGCCGACCGGGATGGCGGCCGGACGGCGGTTGGCGCGGCCGCACGGGTCAGTGGTTGAACGGCAGCGTGCTCAGCTCCGCGACCGCCCAGGTCAGCGGTGCCAGCAGCACCAGCAGCGCCAGCCCGCGCAGGGCCGCGGCGCCCCGCAGCAGACGCGGGGGCGCGCCCAGGCGCAGCAGGGCTTCCGTCGTCCGGCCCCGCGCGCTCTTCGCCTCGAGCGCCGCCGTGAGCACCGAGGCGGTGGCGCACATCATGATCAGGGCCGCGCCGAGGCCGATGAGCGGGCCGAATGGGCGGTGCCCGGACGGGCCGGCGCCGACGCCGTACAGCTCGACCGCGGCGTACGCGGCGGTGGCGACGGCCCACAGCACGCCGACAGAGTGCCCCAGGCGCCCCGCCTCCTGCTGCAACACCCGCCCGGCGAGCAGCCGCAGTGTGCCCGGGCGCCAGGCGGCCAGCAATCTGCCGCACAGATGGGTGAGGCCGGGACCGGCCAGCACCAGCCCGACCGCCGCCAGCGCCCAGCCGCCCACCACGCCGGGCGGGCTGCCCCCGAGTTCGCCGGGCAGCGGCAGCAGCGCGTCGGGCGGAGGGGGCGGGCCGCTGTCCATGTTGTCCGTGTATGCCTCCAGGGCGACGCCCGCCGCGGTCAGCGCGATCCCCCAGGGCAGCCCCCGGGCCGCGAGCTCCGGCGGTTCGGCGCCGCGCGGCACCCGCTGGACGCCCCGCGCCCGCGCCCGGCCACCGGTCCGCGACCCCCTCGCCCCCCGCGCCCGCTGTGGTCCCCGGGGCCACAGGCGGACCGCGCAGGCCGCGGCCGCCACCGTCGGTACGACGGCGAGCAGCGTGACCGTGGCGGCCGCGGGCAGCGGATGCCCGGCGCCGAGCGGGCCGCTCACCGCCCCGCCCGCCGCCCTGCTCGCGGTATCCGCCCACAGCAGCCACGAGCCGGCCAGATCGCCCCGCAGCTGCAGGAAGACGAGCAGCGCCAGCGCACAGCCCAGCGCACACGACAGTGCGGCCGAGGCCGCCGCGAGCAGGGCCGACCTGGCCGGGCCGCCGCCGGCCGCCGCGAAGCCCGCGCCGAACGGGACGCTCGGGTCGGCGCGCGCCACCGTGATCGCGAGATGGGTCGTGGCGGCCAGCGGCACCGCGCACCACAGCAGCCGTACGACCGCTCCGTCGGTCTGCTCGGGGTGCCCGGCCGCGTACCCCAGGGCGCTCAGCAGCAGAAAGCCGGTGCCCGCCGCCGCGGTGGCGACCAGCGACCGCCGCAGCAGCGCCAGGGGCCGGGCGCCGCGGGCTAGGCGGAGACTGAGCACGCGGACCTGCCCTCGGCCTCGGCGGCGTTGACCGCGCCCACCCGGCGGCCGTCCAGCAGCGCGACGGCGCGGTCCGCCAGGGTGGCCACCTCCTCGTCATGGGTGGCCAGGAGCACCGTGATGCCGTGCGAGCGGGCCGCCGTGGTCAGGGTGCGCAGCACCTGGGCGCGGTCGGCGCGGTGCAGCGGGGCGGTGGGCTCGTCGGCGAACAGCACGGCGGGCGCGGAGGCCAGCGCGCGGGCGATCGCGACGCGCTGGCGCTGGGCCTGGAGCAGCGCGGCGGGGCGGCGGCGGGCGCAGTCGCCGACGTCGAGCCGGTCCAGCCACTCGTGGCCGGCGTTCTTGGCCTCGCGCCGCCCGGCGCCGCGCAGCATCAGCGGCAGCGCGGCGTTCTCCCAGGCGGTCAGCTCGGGGATGAGCTGCGGTTCGGTGTCGATCCACGCGAAGCGGTCGCGGCGCAGCTGTTCGCGGCCGAGGGGGGAGAGGGTGTGCACGGGGGCGCTGTTGAACCACACCTCCCCGCGGTCCGGGACGAGCAGGCCCGACAGACACTTGAGCAGGGTGGTCTTCCCGCAGCCGCGCGGGCCGGTCACGGCCAGGATCTCGCCGTCACGGGCGCCGATGGAGACATCGGCGAGGGCGGGCGACCCGCCGTAGGCGTACGTCAGGGTGCGTGCCCAGAGCACGTCGTTGTCCGGCGGAGCCACCATACGAAGCACCTCGCCTCAGCTGCGGTCGTCCGTGCGTTCCCCCAGTTGGGTGAACGAGCGCAGGGCCAATGGGTCACTGGCACGGTAAGGACTCCGCCTGCCGCCCGCGCCCAGGCTCGTCGCGGGCACGCTGTCATTTCCTCCGATCAGCCCTCTGCACGGCCGGCGCCGGCGGGGCGGCCGGGTACCGGAGCCCCGAAGCGGCCGAAGCTCCCGCCGAAGCTCTCGGTGGTCTCGGTGGGGCGCGGGCCCGCGGACTACTGTGGGTGTCTCACCCATCGGACACCTGACAGGGAGGGGTGGCACGTGACCACCGAACTGCGTCGTCTGCGCAACTACATCGACGGGGAGTTCCGGGACGCCGCGGACGGGCGGACCACGGAGGTGGTCAACCCCGCCACGGGCGAGGCCTACGCCACGGCGCCGCTCTCCGGCCCGGCCGACGTGGACGCCGCCATGGCGGCCGCCGCGGCCGCCTTCCCGGCCTGGCGCGACCTGGTCCCGGGCGAGCGCCAGAAGGCGCTGCTCAAGATCGCCGACGCCTTCGAGGCGCGGGCCGAGGAACTGGTCGCCGTCGAGTCCGAGAACACCGGCAAGCCGCTCGCCCTCACCGCGAGCGAGGAGATCCCGCCCATGATCGACCAGATCCGCTTCTTCGCGGGCGCGGCGCGGATGCTGGAGGGGCGCTCGGCCGGTGAGTACATGGACGGGCTGACCTCGATCGTCCGGCGTGAGCCGATCGGGGTGTGCGCGCAGGTCGCGCCGTGGAACTACCCGATGATGATGGCCGTGTGGAAGTTCGCCCCGGCGCTGGCGGCGGGCAACACCGTCGTCCTCAAGCCCTCCGACACCACCCCCGCCTCCACCGTGCTGATCGCCGAGATCATCGGCGGGGTGCTGACGGAGCTCGGCCACCCCCGGGGCGTCTTCAACGTCATCTGCGGCGACCGCGAGACCGGCCGGCTGATGGTCGAGCACTCCGTGCCCGCCATGGCCTCGATCACCGGCTCGGTCCGGGCCGGTATGCAGGTCGCCGAGAGCGCGTCGAAGGACATCAAGCGGGTCCACCTGGAGCTCGGCGGCAAGGCGCCGGTCGTGGTCTTCGAGGACACCGACATCGCCAAGGCCGTCGAGGACATCTCGGTCGCGGGCTTCTTCAACGCCGGCCAGGACTGTACGGCGGCCACCCGTGTGCTGGTCCACGAGTCGATCCACGACGAGTTCGTTGCCGCGCTGGCCAAGGCCGCAGCCGACACCAAGACCGGCGCCGCCGACGACGAGGACGTGCTCTACGGCCCGCTCAACAACGCCAACCAGCTGGCGCAGGTCAGCGGCTTCATCGAGCGGCTGCCCGCCCACGCCAAGGTCGAGTCGGGCGGCCACCGCGTCGGCGAGAAGGGTTTCTTCTACGCCCCCACCGTCGTCTCGGGGCTCAAGCAGGAGGACGAGATCATCCAGAAGGAGGTCTTCGGCCCGGTCATCACCGTCCAGTCCTTCACGGACGAGGCCCAGGCCGTCTCCTACGCCAACGGCGTGGAGTACGCGCTGGCGTCCTCGGTGTGGACCAAGGACCACGCGCGCGCGATGCGGATGTCCAAGGCCCTGGACTTCGGCTGCGTCTGGATCAACACCCACATCCCGCTGGTCGCCGAGATGCCGCACGGCGGCTTCAAGAAGTCCGGCTACGGCAAGGACCTGTCGGCGTACGGGTTCGAGGACTACACGCGGATCAAGCATGTGATGACCTCGCTGGGCTGACCCCAGCTGAGGGCAGGCACGGTTCCCGGGAGGCGCACGCCGTGTCCCGGGAGCCGTGCCTATCGTTGTACTGCACGGCCGCGCATCCGAAGCGTGGCGGGGAGGAGCACGGCCGTGACCATCGAGCTGACCGACAGGGTTGTACTGACCGACAGGATCGAGATGGCCGACAGGATCGCGCAGGCCGACAGCGGAGAGCTGACTCTGGACTACTTGTTCGAGCGGCTGGAGCAGATGCCAGTCCCCGAGGGCTACAAGGTCGAGATCGTCAAGGGGGCCGTCTTCATGTCGCCGCAGCGGAGGAATCACTGGGACGTCATCTTCGATGTCGCGGAGCAATTGCGTGCCCGGTATGCGAAGAAGCGCCTGACCTCGGACGTCCGGTTCGACTTCCCGGGCCTCAACGGGTTCTGCCCCGATCTGGTTGCCCTGAAGGAGGACGCGAAAGCTGACGACAAGGGCCGGTGCAGGCCCGAGGACATGGAGTTCGTCCTCGAGGTCATCTCCAAGTCGACGGCCGCCAACGACTACGGCGACAAGAAGGAGGTCTACGCCGAAGCCGAGGTGCCGGTCTACTTGATCGTTGATCCGTACACCGGCAGGTGCCACCTCCACACGCACCCCAAGGGGGGCGAGTATCTGAGCGAGCTGAAGGTCGCCTTCGGTGAGCCGATCGATCTGACGGACACGGTCGTCAAGCTCACCCTCACGACGGACGAGTTTTCCCGCGGCTGACCCTCAGCAGCGCACACAGCGCCCCGATCCGGTTCGTCGTGATCGAGTCCACCCCGGCGCGCAGCAGCCGCCCCATCGACCGCCGGGTGTCGGCGGTCCACGCGGAGACCAGCAGCCCGTCGGCGTGGTTGCGGGCGACCAGCTCCGGGGAGACCAGCCCGAAGCGGTAGTTGAGCCAGCGGGGGCGCAGACCGGCGAGCAGCGTCGGGCGGGGCGGGGTCAGCGTGGTCCAGGTCAGGGCGATCTCGGCGCCCGGGTCCGCGTGGCGCACCGCGTGCAGGGCCGCCAGGTTGCCGCAGTAGTAGACGCGGTCGGCCGCCCCCGACTCATGGACCTCGGTGAGGGCACCGCGCGCGGCCGAGACGTCGGGCAGGTCGATCATGACGCGGGTCGAGTCGGCCGCGGCGAGGGCGTCCCGCAGCGTCGGCACGCCGCCGCCGGTCAGCCCCCGTACCTCACCCGCGGTCAGCGCGGCGAGGGGGCGGTCATGCCCCCACAGCCGCTTGAGGGTCGCGTCATGGAGCAGCATCGGGACGCCGTCCCGGGTCAGCCGCACATCGATCTCCACGGCGCCGGCCCCCGCGAGCACCGCGGAGCGGATCGAGGCGAGGGTGTTCTCGCGGCACACATACGGGTCGCCGCGGTGGGCGACCGCCGTGCACGCCGTGGACGGCGTGGTCATCGGCCCGCGGCCGCCGTGTAGGCGTCGATCTCGGCCGACAGCCGCGCCTTGCCCGCCGCGTCCATGAAGGAGGCCTCGACCGCGTTCTTCGCGAGGGCCGCGACGCCCGCCGCGTCCAGGTCAAGCAGCCGGGCCGCCACCGCGTACTCGGTGTTGAGGTCCGTGCCGAACATCGGCGGGTCGTCGCTGTTGATGGTCACCAGCACCCCGGCCTCGACCATCTCCCGCAGCGGGTGCTCGTCCAGCGTGGCGACCGCACGGGTGGCGATGTTGGAGGTGGGGCAGACCTCGAGCGGGATCCGGTGCTCGGCGAGGTGCGCGAGGAGCTTCGGGTCGCGGGTCGCGCTGGTGCCGTGGCCGATGCGCTCCGCGCGCAGCTCGTTGAGCGCGTCCCAGATGGTCTCGGGCCCGGTGGTCTCGCCCGCGTGCGGGACGCTGTGCAGCCCGGCCGCGATGGCGCGGTCGAAGTAGGGCTTGAACTGGGGGCGCGCCACGCCGATCTCGGGCCCGCCCAGACCGAAGCTCACCAGGCCGGCCGGGCCCAGGTCACAGGCGATACGGGCGGTCTCCTCGGCGGACTCGAGCCCCGCCTCGCCGGGGATGTCGAAGCACCAGCGCAGCACGGTGCCCAGCTCGGCCTCCGCCGCCTTGCGGGCGTCCTCGATCGCCTCGACGAAGGCGACGTCGGGGATGCCGCGCCGCGTGGAGCTGTAGGGGGTGACGGTCAGCTCGGCATAGCGGATGTTCTGCCGGGCCATGTCGCGGGCTATCTCGTAGGTGAGCAGCCGTACGTCCTCGGCGTCGCGGACCAGGTCGACGACGGAGAGGTAGACCTCGATGAAGTGCGCGAAGTCGCGGAAGACGAAGTAGTCGGCAAGGGCCTCGGGGTCGGTGGGGACCTTGGAGTCGGGGTGGCGGGCGGCGAGCTCGGCCACGATGCGCGGGGACGCCGAGCCGACGTGGTGCACATGCAGCTCCGCCTTGGGGAGGCCGGCGATGAAGGTGGTGAGATCGGTCAACGGATCCTCCGGGAGGCGGCCGGCTGCGACGGGCTCCGGTCATCGTAATCGGGTGCCGGGAGGGGGCCGGCACGGGCTGTGACCGGCCGGGGCCCAGACCGTCGGTAGGGGGTGGGGCACAGGCCGTAGCATGGGCGGACATCACCTGGGGGAGAGCATGGCCGACCAGCCCGAGCAGTCAGAACAGCCGACGCGGCCCGACCAGCCCGAGCAGCCGGAAGAGCCGAGGCGGCCCGAGCGGCGCGAGAGCGATCCGTGGGCCCCACCGGAGCAGCGGGTGCTGCTGGACAAGCCGGCCGCGGCGCCTGCGGCGGCCGAGCCGGCGCCGGTTGTCCCCCCGGCCGCTGCCCCGGCGGCGGGCGCGCCGCCGATGCCGGGCGCGCCGGGCGCGGTGCCCCCGCCGCCTCAGGCGCCGACCGGCCCCGGCACGCCGAGCGCCTATCAGCCCCCGCCCGGGCCGTACGGGGCAGGGCCGTACGCGCCCACCGGCTACGGCCAGCCCGGGTATGGCCAGCCCGGGTATGGCCAGACCACGCACGGTCAGACCGGCCACGGCCAGACCGGCTACGGCCAGCCCCCGTACGGAGCGCAGCCCGCCTACCCCGGCTACCCGGGCTATGGCTACCCGCACCCGACCTATGGGCCCGGTGCCTTCACCCCCGACAACGGCAACGGCACCGCCGCCCTGGTGCTGGGCATCGTCGGCACCGTCCTCTTCCTCATCGTCGTCCCCGGCGTCATCCTCGGCGTGCTCGCGATCATCTTCGGGGCGCTCGGCCGCGCCAAGGCCATGCGAGGCGAGGCCGACAACGGCGGACAGGCCCTGGCCGGACTCGTCCTCGGGGTGATCGCGGTGGTCGCGAGCGTCGTGATGATCTTCGTCTACATCGCGAAGGAGGACGACGACGATCCGTACTCCGCCAACGCCCATGGACCCGGCTACAGCGGCGCCGCCGTGGTCGTGGACGCCCCGGACGCCAGCCGCTGACGGGCCTCCATCAGCGCGAAGCCCAGCAGGTTCAGCCCGCGCCAACGAGCCGGGTCCTGCGCCCGCTCGTCGTCCGCCGCCAGCCCGATGCCCCATATGCGGTCCATCGGGCTGGCCTCCACCAACACCCTCGCCCCCGTCCCCAGCAGATAGTCGCGCAGCTGCGGATCCGCGCCGAACTTGTGCACACTGCCCCGCACCACCAGCTCGAAGCGGTGCCGCTCCCACTCCGCCTGGTCGAAGCCGCGCACCGAACGCCCCGCGTCCTTGGCCTGCTTGGGATGCGACGCCTCCAGCGCCCGCCGCTCGGCGTCCGCGTCGCCGAACAGCCGGGCCTTGCCCGCCATCATCCAGTGCTCGGCCGTCGCGTAACGGACGCCGTCGACGACGAACTCCGAGGGCCACCACTGGCTGAAGCACCCGGGCCCCACACCCCCGCCGCGCGGCGGGCGGTGGCCCCAGAACCACACGTACTTGAAGCGCTCGCCGCTCCCCACCCGCTCGGTCAGCTCCGCCACCGAACGCGGCCCGCCGTCCGTCGATACCGAAACCGTCTCCCCGTTCGTCTCCATGCCCGGATTTTCGCATCCACCACTGACAGCCAAGGAGAGAAGCGGCACCACGGCTGGGCTCGAAGATCGGTCAGCCCATAACATTGCACGGCACTTGATCAGGAGGGGAGACACCCATGTCCGCCACCAACTCGCAGCCCGGCCCGTACGACCCGAACCCCTACGGCGCGCCCCAGCCGCCCGGCCAACCCCCGCAGTACCCCGGCGCCGCCGCCGGCTACCCCGCCCCGCCGCCCGTCTACCCGGGGGCCACCGGGATGCCCATGCAGCAGAGCAACGGCCTGGGTACCGCCGCGCTGGTGTGCGGCATCATCGGGCTGGTGTGCGGGATCACCTACTTCCTGTGGGTCCTGGCCATCATCCTGGGCATCCTCGCGATCATCTTCGGCTCGATCGGCAAGGGCAAGGTGAGCCGCGGCGAGGCCAACAACGGCGGCTCGGCCACCGCGGGCCTGGTCTGCGGAATCATCGGCATGGTCATCCCGGCCATCTACCTGTTGGCGCTCGGCGCCGCGCTCGACTCCATCTTCTAGCGCGGTCCCATCGGACCGGAACCGGCGATGTCGGCGCCGCCCCGGGGCCCGAAGCCCGTCGCTCGACGACGTGCGGAGGCGGGGCGGCGTGCCGACGGCGTCGCGCACGGCGTCGAGGGGAACAGCAGGAGGCCGAACGGGAATTGACCGGGCGCTTATAAGGTGACCGGGTGCACCCGGATCTCTTCGCCGCGTTGACGGCGGGCCGTACCGAGCCCTTGCGGGACTGGCTCTCCCAGCGAGACGTCAGAACCGGTCTGTTGAGAGCCCTGCCGCGCTGGGACGCCGAGGCCCCAAGGGACGGCGTGCCCACCAGCCGCAGACCTCCGGGCAGAAGAGCCGACGCGGCGGCGGAAGTGTCCGTCCAGTTGCCGCAGGCCGCGCGAGTCACCGGCGGCCCGGCCCTGCTGCTCTTGTACATCCTCCTGGAAGTCGAGGAGGCATGGGAAGTCTCGTATCACTACCGCCCCTTGTGGGACACCCTGCGCGGCGCACAAGACGCACTACGTGATCGGCTGCCGGGCCTCGCGGAGGAGGACCGGGCGGCCGCGAAGGCGGTTCTGGCGCTGATGGAGAGCCTGGACGCGCAGATCCTCACGGAAAACGCGTTGATGTGCGGGCGCTTGGCGAGCTGCGCCGACGCCGCCGAATTGGCGGTGGAAAAAGGGCGTGAAGCGGCGGACCTGGCCCTGCGGGCTGCCATCGGCCTCCCCGAACTGAGCGCATGGCTCGTGGAGGTGGCCGGACGCTACTGCCTCCTGCACGAAGCGGTCGCCCGCGCCGCGCGTGCGATCGTGGCGTTCTTCGGCACGGGCGCGTCGCTCGACGGCGCGATCTCCGCTGTCGCGGAGGCGGAGAGGGCGATGGTCGCACATCGCTCGCGCAGCGAACTGAGGGCCCATCGGGCCAGCCTCCTGGCGCTCAACCAGCACAAGGACGCCGAATGGCTGCGCATCGACCATGGAAGCGTGGTGTTCGTCTATCCCTTCGCCATCCGCGGACTCACCCCCGAGCAGGTGGTCTCGGCGGCGAACGACGACGGCGCCGGGTGGCGGCTGGCCGGGGCCACGCCGATCGACATACATGACGCACTCGACCTCGATGACATCTGGGACGGTTCGGATCCCCTGGGACGGGGATATGACGGCACCTTCCTCGAACTGCCCGACGTCACCCTACGCAGTGTCGACGGAGCCGAGCTCGGAACGGTCACCGCACAGATCCGGTTCTCCCGGCTGGGAAATCACCATGTGAGATTCCAGGCCGAACTCCTTGAATCCTCTCCCATGGATATCCACGCCATGCTGATGCGTGCCGCACCGGAACACGGGGTGGCATGCGTGGGATTTCAGGACGCCGAGCCGGACGGACAGGTCTGGCCCAGACTGTCGGATTTCGCCATGCAGCTCGTGGACGACGCGAGCGCGGCGCTGCAGGAATCCGTGCGGGGGGTTCCGGTCCGCAGCGTGGCCAGACCGGGAATGTTCCAGGTCGTCATCTCGGTGAACGAGGCATCGAAGGCATGGGGCCCGGCCGGCGGCAGCGGCAGAAGTGAAGTGCTCACCGCCGAAGAATTCAATACGGCGGTGGGAGCCCAGGTCCTCACCAGTCCGGTCGCCTCCGACATCGGATCCCTGGCCGAGTGGATCCGCTATCCGTTCCATGACACCGCGCGGATCGACGCGATGGGCCTGACGACGGATTGGACGGTGCGTACGTGCAACACCGTGCTCCTGGTGGCCCCCGGTACGCCTGAATGGGTCACCAGAACGCGCGGCAGCATGGCCGAGTTCGTGGCTTCCCTGGACGGCCTGTTCGCAGGCTGGTCCCATGAGCTGGCCAGCCACTACACGCGGGCCAAGGAATTCCAGCGCCGGGTGGCCGAGGCAGGGGCTGTGGACGATCTCCCGGCGTCCGCGCTCGGCGATCTCTCCAGCCAGCTGGACGAGGAGCGGCTGCGCCTCAACAACTTCGCCGTCGAGGCCCGCTCCACGATGGCCCTGATACGTTCACCGTCACTCGTCTCCTCTCCCGTGTGCGCCGATATGCTCGGACTGCTTCTCGACCGGTCCGGATACCACGCCCGTGTTGAGGAGATCGTCCTGAAGATCGAAGAGGTCGCTCACGAACAACTCGGCCTGACCATTGAGAAATTGTCGCAGCAGCGTGCCGACCGGGAATCCCGGGAAGAAGTCAGGGTCGAACGGCAACAGCGGGCCAAGCTCGACACCATGCTTGCCGTCATCGCCGCCGTGGGCGTCTCCGGCCTCGGCCAGATATTGCAGGCCGGGTACGACATTCAGGCCGCCGGCGCATTGACGATTATCATGGTGATCGTGATTCTGGCGGTTCTGGTGGGCGGCTGGTTCTGGCGGGCGGCCGGAAGAAGGGATTCTTAGGGTGCGTCCCGGGATACGCATGGTCGAGGTGCGCGCCGGCGATGACGCCCTGCTCACGCGGGTGTACAGGGATCTGCTGCTGCCCCACTTCCCGTCGAACGAGCTCGAGTCGTTTGACGAACTGCGGTCCGGACTCGAAAAGGACCTCAGGCTCGTCACCGCGGTCGTGAACGAGGACGGTCTGCCGATGGCTGTCGCCGTCGGTGACTGGTCACCGGAGTCGGGGGTGCTCCTGCTCGCGTACCTCGCTGTCCGTGCCGAGGCCCGCTCCGGCGGACTGGGCAGCTTGCTGGTGGAGGAGGTGAACACTGGTTGGCAACGTCGCCTTCGGCCCCTGTTGACTCTCACCGAACTCGAACATCCACTGGCCCATGAGAGCGATGAGGTGTACGGCGATCCCGTCGCCAGACTGCGTTTCTACGCACGCTGTGGCGGCCGTGCCCTCGATGTGCCGTATTTCCAGCCGGCTCTGGGCAGCGGCATGGACCGCGTTTACGGAATGCTCCTCGTGATGCTGTCCGGCAGCGCGGACGTGGGCGGGCGGTCCGGCGCCACGATCCCTCCCGGCCCGGTGCAGGAGTTCGTGGAGCGGTATTTCCTCGATACCGAGGGCGAGGTCCCGGCCGACCCGCCCGCCCGGCAGTTGCGGCAGGCGATGGAGCGGCCCGGAGGCATTCCCCTGCTCCCCCTCACGGATGTGCGGAGGCTACCCCTGTCCGTCCCCGGGTGACTCAACCGTGCGGCTTGACGCGCCGGACGCTGTCCGGCGCTCCCGCCAGCGCAGCGTCCGCCACAGCGCCCACAGCAGGCAGCCGGACAGACACCAGCTCCCGAACACGTCCAGCGGCCAGTGGTAGCCGCGCCGGACCAGCCCCGTGCCCACGGCGAGGTTCAGCAGCGCCACCGCCCCGACGAGCGCGCGACGCGCCGCCGGGCGCCGCAGATACGGACGCCGCAGATACGGACGCCGCAGATACGGGCGCAGCAGATACGGACGCCGCAGATTCGGGCGCCGCAGATTCGGGCGCCGCAGATTCGGACGCAGCAGCAGGACGGCCGCGCCGTAGGCGACCGCTGCGGTGGCGGCGTGGCCCGAGGGGTAGAAGCCGGAGCCGTCCGCGAGGGGGCCGGGCGGGCCGGGGCGGTCGACCAGGGCCTTGAGCGGGACGACGAGGGCCAAGACCGCCGCCATCGCCACGGCGGCGGCCACCGGCGGCAGCCACAGGCGCGCCGCCCCCGCGCGCCGTTCGCGCCACACCACCCAGCCGAGCACGGCCATGAGCACCGGCAGCGCCACGGCCATGTTGCCGAGGTCGGCGAAGAACTCGGCGGCGGGGGAGGGGAGGAGCGTGGGGCCGAACCCCGAGGAGGCGGTGAGTTCCCCGGCCAGCCGCTCGTCGAGTGAGCGCAGCGGGCCGCGGGCGGCCACCTGCCAGGTGACCAGCGCGAACAGGGCCACCAGGGCGAGGACCGGCGCGAACGCGAAAATGATCGGCGGCCCCGGAACAGGGGGGGTGGTTCCGGGGCCGCCGTGGTGACCGGTGTACCGCGCGCCCCGGGGGGTTTGGGGCGGGCGGCCATCCGATCGGTGAGGAGATCCGGAGCCGGAGGCTCCAGTGGTGTGCGCGAGGGCACAGCCGGGACGGGGCTGGGGAAGCACCGACTCGGCGTCGCTCGCAGTCCCCTGCGAGCGGGGTGTTTCTCTCATCTGTCACGACCGTACGGCAGCGAAGCCGCGCCCGACAGGCCGATCACCCAGCTGTCATCGCCCTCGCACATCTTCTTCACGCCGCTCATCGATCACTCACAGTCACAGCTGACCGAACGCCTCTTCGAGCACGTCCAGCCCCTCGTTCAGCAGTTCCTCGCCGATGACCAGGGGCGGCAGGAAACGCAGCACATTCCCGTACGTACCGCAGGTCAGGACCAGCAGCCCCGCGGCGTGACAGGCCTTGGCCACCGCCGCCGTCGCCTCAGGGTTCGGGTCCTTGGTGCCGGACTTCACCAGCTCGATGGCGATCATGGCGCCGCGGCCGCGGAGGTCGCCGATGATGTCGTGCTTTTCCTGGAGCGCCGCCAGGCGGGTCTTCATGACGTGCTCGATGCGCTGGGCCTTGGCGTTGAGGTCGAGATCACGCATGGTCTGGATGGCGCCGAGGGCGGCGGCGCAGGCCACGGGGTTGCCCCCGTAGGTGCCGCCGAGGCCCCCGGCGTGGGCGGCGTCCATGATCTCCGCGCGGCCGGTGACGGCGGCGAGGGGGAGCCCGCCGGCGATGCCCTTGGCGGTGGTGATGAGGTCCGGGACGAGGTTCTCGTGCTCGCTGGCGAACCACTGTCCGGTGCGGCAGAAACCGGACTGGATCTCATCGGCGACGAAGACGATGCCGTTGTCCCTGGCGAAGGCGGCGATCTTGGGGAGGAAGCCGGGCGCGGGTTCGATGAAGCCGCCTTCGCCGAGGACGGGCTCGATGATGATGGCGGCGACGTTGTCGGGCCCGACCTGCTTGGTGATCATGTCGATGGCCTGGGCGGCTGCTTCGTCGGCGCACTGGTCGGGGCCGGTGGGCCAGCGGTAGGCGTAGGCGACCGGAACGCGGTAGACCTCCGGCGCGAACGGTCCGAAGCCGTGCTTGTACGGCATGTTCTTCGCGGTCAGCGCCATGGTGAGGTTGGTGCGGCCGTGGTAACCGTGATCGAAGACGACGACGGCCTGGCGCTTGGTGTACGCGCGGGCGATCTTGACGGCGTTCTCGACGGCCTCGGCGCCGGAATTGAAGAGAGCGGACTTCTTGGGGTGGTCGCCGGGGGTGAGGGCGGCCAGCTCCTCGCAGACCTGTACGTAGCCCTCGTAAGGGGTCACCATGAAGCAGGTGTGGGTGAAATCGGCGAGCTGGGCGGTGGCGCGGCGGACAACGGCCTCGGCGCTGGAGCCCACGGAGGTCACGGCGATGCCGGAGCCGAAGTCGATCAGGGAATTGCCGTCCACGTCCTCGATCACCCCGCCGCCCGCCCGCGCGGCGAACACCGGCATGACGCTCCCCACGCCACTGGCCACCGCCGCGGCTTTGCGCGCCAGCAGCTCCTGGGACTTCGGGCCGGGGATCGCGGTGACGATGCGGCGCTCCTGTGGGAGGGAGGGGCCTCCGGACAGTTCGGTCATGGGGTGCTCCAGGTGGTCCAGGGGGAATAACGGCGCTTTTACTCGCAGGCTAGGCGGGGTACGGCGGGTGTGGCATGTTCCGTTCGGGAGCAGTGGGCGTGCCGCGTTGTCCTCGGCGGACATAGCGCGGAGCGCCGTCACCGCCGCTCCGCCGCCGCCCGCGGGACGCGGGAACCGCCGGGTCGCTGAACTCCCCGGCCGGGAACACTAGATTGGACGCCGGCACGTCGGCGCGGTGACGCGAGGCGCGAAGCACGGAGCACAGCCGGTCAGGGGGCAAGGGGCAGCAGATGGACACCGAGGGCGCATTCGACTCACGCGGCACCCACCGCAACCCACCCCCTCTCCCCGCCCCGCCCGTCGCGGGACCACCCTCATATCCTCACCAAGCACCCCCGCCCCAGCCGTCGGCTCCACCGCTCCCTCAAAGCGTGCCGGGGGCACGCCCAGGTACGCGGCCGTCCTTGATCGACTGGCTGCGCACACCGCGGCCTGAGGCGGCGCCGGGGGTGTGGACGTATGGGCACAAGCCCAAGCCGCCGGAGGATCCTGACCGGATTCCGACACGTCGATTGCTCCCCGGCGCATTGATCGCTCTTCTGTTCACCTGGCTGTTGTGGTCCCTTCTCACCGCCAAGAGCGGCTACCTGGGGACGTACTGGCAATTGCCGCTGAAGCTGGCTCAATCGGAAGGTTGGGTCGACCGTATACACGACGAGAGCGACCCGGTTCTGCGCTGGTACAAAGGAATCTGGTTCGTGATCATCGCTGCTATTTTCAGCCGCGTCGGCCACTGGGGCGAAGTCTGGCGCCGATATGTAGCCCCCCTCTTCCGCTGGGACGACTCCGACTCGCCCCCCGCCCCCACCAACCCCCAAGCCGACCCCGCCCAGTGGCCCGAGCTGCGCGCCGCCGGGGCGCACAGTGCCGCGGACCGGCTGGCCGAGGAGGTGCGGGCGGGGCGGATGAATGATGTGGATCATGCGCGGATCCAGCGGGCCTGGCAGGTCGTGCGGGACGGACGGGACTCGCTCGCCGCCTTCACCGACACCGTGCTGCGCCACGGCGCCGCCGCGCACGGGCACCCCTCGGGTGCGCGCGATCTGCCCGCCCGTACGGCGGAGCACGACCTGGTCGCCCGGCAGGTCCGCATCGGCACCGCCGCCGACGATCCCCGCAACCCCTATCAGCACCGCGGCGTCGGCCTCGCCCTCGACCCCGATGTGCTCGGTACGTCCCTGCTGGCCGTCGGGCCGGCCGGGACGGGGAAGACCGGGCGGCTGGTGCGGCCCGTGGTGGAGGCGCTGTGTCTGCAGGCACTCGCGCGGCAGGTGGCGGTGGTGGCCGTGGGGGCGGCGGGGTCGGGGCTCGGGGCCGATGAGGCGTTCGACGTCGTGGTGAAGATCGGCCGCCCGGACTCCGGCTACGACCTCGACCTCTACGGCGGCACCAACGACCCCGACGAGGCCGCCGGCGTCCTCGCCGAGGCCCTGATCGGCGACATGGCCGCGTCGCTGCCGGGCGGGGACAGCCGCCGGGCGGCCACCGCGCTCGCCCAGTTGCTCGGCCCGTACAGGGCGGCCCACGGCCGTTTCCCGTCCGTGCCCGAGCTGCGCGAGCTGCTGGACGGCTCGAAGGCCGCGATCAGCGCGCTCCGCGAGGCGCTGGACGCGGCCGGGCAGTCGGCGCAGGCGCGCGAGCTGGACGCGCGCGTGCGGCAGGCTGGTGCGCCCGGCGACGTGGGGACGCTGCTCGCCGACCGGATCGCGCTGCTGGACCGGCCGGCGTTCGCCGATTTCTTCCGTACGAGCGGCGACCGGCGCCCCTTCTCGCTGCGGGCCCTCGAGCACCCGCTGCGGGTGCGGATCGATCTGCCCGAGCGCGGTCACGTCGAGGCGTCCCGGATGCTGGCCCGCCTGGTCCTCGCGCAGTTCACCGAATGCGCCGTGGGCCGCGCCGACCGGTCGCTCTTCGCCTGCCTGGTGCTCGACGACGCCTCGCACACCGTCACCCCCGAGGCGCTGCGCGGCATCCAGCGGCTGCGTTCGGCCAACGCGGGTGTCGTCCTGACCCTGCGCACCCTGGACGACGTGCCCGAGGCGCTGCGCAGCGCGCTGCTGGGAGCGGTCGGCTGCCGGATGGCCTACGCCGGGGTGACGACCTGGGACGGGGCGCGGTTCGCCGAGGTGTGGGGCACGGAGTGGGTCGAGGCGCGGGACGTCACCGACCGGCAGATCATCGCCGAGGAGCCGTTCACCAAGGTGTTGCACTTCATCCGGAAGGTGGTCACCGGCAGGGCCGTGACCACCCAGTCGGTGACCGTGCGGAAGGTTGAGCGCGAGCGCTGGTCGGCCTCGGAGCTCGCGCACGCGGTCCCCGCGGGGCACGCCGTGCTGTCGGTGACCTCCGTCCGGGGCGAGAGCGGGCCGCCGGTGCTGGTGGATCTGCACGTCTGACGTCCGCGTGATGCGACGCCGGGGCCTGTTGGCGGGGGTGCCCATTCCGCCGACGGGCCTCCGCCGCCTGACGTCCGCGCGCAGCCGAAAATCGACGTCCTTCGATTCCCCGGATTCATCCATTGAGGCAGAATCGGTTGCAGCCGTTCATACGGGACGGCGAAGTCCCCGCGTCGACGTCGACCGAAGGTGCCATGCCTCCCACCCTCGCCTCACTGGTCCACCACACCACGCTGAAGCTGTCCGTGCTCGCTGGTGAGGACCGGTTGGAGACGCCCGTGCGCTGGGCGCATGTCAGTGAGCTCGCCGACCCCGTGCCGTACATGGAGGGCGGTGAGTTGCTGCTGACCACCGCGATGAAGCTCGACGCCGAGGACCCGGAGGCGATGCGCCGTTACGTGCGGCGGCTGGCCGGTGCGGGGGTGGTGGGGCTCGGCTTCGCGGTCGGGGTCAACCACGACGAGGTGCCCGCCGCGCTCGTCGCCGCGGCGGAGGAGGAGGGCCTGCCGCTGCTGGAGGTGCCGCGGCGCACGCCCTTCATCGCCATCAGCAAGGCCGTGTCCGCGGCCATCGCCGCCGATCAGTACCGCTCGGTGACCGCTGGGTTCGAGGCGCAGCGCGAGTTGACCCGCGCCGCGATCGGCGCCGAGGGGCCCGCCCTGCTGCTCGCCCGGCTCGCGGCGCACCTCGACGGTTGGGCGGCGCTGTACGACGCCTCGGGCGCGGTGGTCGCCGCCGCCCCCGACTGGGCGGCCCGGCGGGCCGCCAGGCTCACCGCCGACGTGGAGCGGCTGCTCGCCCGGCCGGCCCCCGCCAGCGCCGTCCTCGGCGGAGGCGGCGGTGAGGGCGACGAAGGAGGCGGGGACGGCGCGGAGCAAGGCGCTGCCGAGGGTGCGGATTCGGCCGATGAGGCGGCCTCGGACCGGGTGGAGCTGCAGTCGCTGGGCACCGGCCGTCGCACCCGTGGTGTTCTCGCGGTCGGCACGGGCGCGCCCCTTGGCACCGCCGAGCGCTACGCCGTGCACTCGGCGGTGGCGCTGCTGACACTCACCACCGAGCGTTCCCGTGCCCTGCACGAGGCCGAGCAGCGGCTGGGCGCCGCCGTGCTGCGGATGCTGCTCGCGGGCGAGCCCGACCATGCGCGGGCGGTCGCCGGGCAGTTGTACGGCTCTCTGCTCGACGCGCCGTTCCGGATGCTCGTCGCCGAGGCCGCGCCGGGGAGCGGGCCGCAGCAGCCGGGCGCGGCAGCCGCCGTCGGCGGCGTGGAGGAGGCGTCGGCGGAGAGCCTGCCGGACACCGCAGGCACGGCCCCGGGCGGTACGGCTCCGGGTGGTACGGGTCCGGGCAGTACAGGCTCAGGCGGCGCGGCCCCGGGTGGCACGGCCCCGGGCGGTACAGGCTCAGGCGGTACGGCTCCGGGCGGTACGGCGGCCCGTACCCGTAAAGGATCCGGAACGGCCCCGAGCGCGGCCCCGCCCGCCGAGGCGGTCCCCGCCGACAACCCGCTCGGCTCGCTCGCCGACGCCATGGAGACGGCCGCCGCCCGCACCGGCGAGGCCGTGCTGGTGGTGCCCGACGGCGAGCGCCTCGTCGTGCTGGCCCCGGACGGCGGCGCCGCGGTCTCCGTCTGCGCCGAGCACGCCAAGGCGGTCGACAGCCGCCGTGGCAGCGCGGTCCGTCCGCGTGACCGCGGCGCCGCGCCCCCGGGCGACGACCTCGTCATCGGGCTGTCGGCCCCGGCGGGTCCGACGGCCGCCGCGGCCGCCTACCGCCAGGCCGAGCAGGCGCTCTCGGTGGCCAGGCGGCGCGGCCGGATGCTGGTCGAGCACGAGGAGGTCGCCGCGGGTTCCGTGCTGCCCCTGCTGGCCGACGACGCCGTACGGGCGTTCGCCGACGGCATGCTGCGGGCGCTGCGGGAGCACGACGCGACGGGCCGTGGCGACCTCGTGGCCTCGCTGCGGGCCTGGCTGTCCCGGCACGGCCAGTGGGACGCGGCGGCCGCGGACCTCGGCGTCCACCGGCACACCCTCCGCTACCGGATGCGCCGCGTCGAGGAGATCCTGGGGCGGTCGCTGGACGACCCCGATGTCCGCATGGAGCTGTGGCTGGCCCTCAAGGCGACCGCGCAGGGAGCCCAGCACGGCTGAGCCCCCGCCCGCCTAGCCCCCGCCCCGGCCCTCACCCCACCAATGCGGCGCGAGGCGAGGGCCGACTGCTACGCACCGGACAAACAGCTTCCGGCCCGGCCGCGCCTACGGTGGAGGGAGAGAGACACGCACCATCACCCCACCACTTCCGGAAGGGTCGGGATCCGCTGTGCCAGACACAAACGAAGCCGCCACCCACGCGTTCTGGCTCGCCGGCCGCGAGGCCACGGGCGAGAACACCGTCGAGGTCACGTCCCCCTGGGACGGTCGCCTGGTCGGCGCGGTGAGCATTCCCACCGAGGCCCAGGTCGAGGAGGCCGTCGCGGCCGCCGCGGCCGTCCAGGACGATTTCGCCGCCACCCCCGCGTACGTGAGGGCCGCCGCCCTCGACCATGTCTCGCGGCGGCTGGGCGAGCGCGCCGAGGAGGTCGCACGGCTCATCTCCGCCGAGAACGGCAAGCCCATGAAGTGGGCGCGCGGTGAGGTCGGCCGGGCCGTGTCGGTGTTCCGGTTCGCCGCCGAGGAGGCCCGCCGGTTCAACGGCGGGGACGCGCAGCGGCTGGACACCGACCCGGGCGGCACCGGGCGGCTGGCGCTGACGCGCCGCTTCCCGCGCGGGGTCGTGCTGGGCATCGCGCCGTTCAACTTCCCGCTGAACCTGTGCGCCCACAAGGTCGCCCCGGCGCTGGCCGTCGGCGCGCCGATCATCCTCAAGCCGGCCCCGGCTACGCCGCTGTCCGCGCTGCTCCTCGGCGAGCTGCTGGCCGAGACCGACCTGCCGGCGGGCTCCTGGAGCGTGCTGCCGGTGCCCAACGACCGGATGCCCGCGCTGGTCCAGGACGAGCGGCTGCCGGTCATCTCCTTCACCGGCTCCGACAAGGTCGGCTACGCCATCAAGGAGTCCGTGCCGCTCAAGCACTGCACGCTGGAGCTCGGTGGCAACGGCGCCGCGGTCGTGCTGGGCGACTACACCTCCGAGGTCGGCCTGGAGTGGGCGGCGGGCCGCATCGGGACCTTCTCCAACTACCAGGCCGGGCAGTCCTGCATCTCCGTGCAGCGGGTGATCGTGGACGCGGCCGTCTCCGAGCGGCTCGTACCGAAGATCGTCGCGGCCGTCGAGGCCCAGGTCACCGGCGACCCCTCCGACGACGCGACCGACGTCGGCCCGCTGGTCAGCGAGGACGCCGCCAAGCGCGTCGAGGCCTGGGTGGAGGAGGCCGTCCAGGGCGGCGCGCGGGTGCTGACGGGCGGCAAGCGCGAGGGCGCGGCCTACGCCCCCACGGTCCTCGCCGATGTGCCCGCGAACGCACAGGTCTCCTGCGAGGAGGTCTTCGGCCCGGTGCTCATCGTCCGCGAGGTGGCGGGTGAGGAGGAGGCGTTCGACGCGGTCAACGACTCCAAGTACGGGCTGCAGGCCGGCGTCTTCACCCATGATCTGCAGACCGCCTTCCGCGCCCACCGCGCGCTGGAGGTCGGCGGCGTGATCGTGGGCGACGTCCCGTCGTACCGCGCCGACCAGATGCCCTACGGCGGCACCAAGAAGTCCGGCGAGGGCCGCGAGGGCGTGCGCTACGCGATGGAGGACTACACCTACGAGCGGGTCCTCGTCCTCACCGGCCTCGACCTGTGAGCCGCGGCTGACCTCATGGTGAGCGCCCACGCGGAGGGTGACGTAGGTCCTCCGCGTGGGCGCGTGGCCCGTCATACCGGGCCGGGCCCGTCGTATCGGGCCGGACCCGTCCTGTGGCGGCTCCGGACCCTCAACCGGAGAAGCCGAGACGGGCCAGTCTCAGGGCCCCGCGCAGCGTGATGTGCAGGTCGTGCACGCCCGACGGGGGAGTGGGCAGGTCGGCGCCCACGGTGGTGTAGCGGTAGGGGCCGCCGGTCGGCGGGATGGCGACCGAGGCGAGTGTGGTGCCGTCGGACAGGTGCAGCTCGACCTTCGCCGCACCGGCCGCCCCCGCTCCGTCACCACTCGGGTGCTCCGCGCGTGCCGCCTCGACGGTCACCGTCCGCGCGCCCGCCCCGAAGTCGCAGGCGCGGAAGAGCAGCCGGCCGATCGCCTCGTCCCCGCTGGCCACCGCGTCGCCGCGCACCTTGGTCAGGTCCACCAGGCTGACCCCGTCGGCCGAGTCGAAGTCCGCCGCCGCGAGGCCCCGCTCCAGCACCGGGTGCGGGGCGGGCGGCGGGCCGTCGACGGTGACGGAGGCGGTACGCCGGATGTCCGCGCTGGACGCGCCGGCGTGGATCTCGTACGTGCCCGGGTCGACGGTCCAGCGGCCGTGTGCCACATCCCAGAAGCCCAGCGCCTCTTGGACCGGGACGGTGAAGAACAGCCGCGCCGTCTCGCCCTGGCGCAGCGGGACCCGGCGGTGGGCGATGAGCCGGCGGTGCGGTCGCGGGACCCGCGCCCCCGGGGCGCTGACGTAGATCTGCACCACCTCGTCGCCGTCGCACGGGCCGGCGTTGGTGACCTCGCATTCCACCGTGAGCGCGGCCCCCTCACCCGCGCCCTCCCCCTCGGTCCGCTGCACCGACAGATCCCCGTACGCGAAGCGGGTGTACGACAGGCCGTGCCCGAAGGGGAACAGCGGCGCGCCGTCGAAGTACAGATAGGTGGCGCGGGACGCGATGATGTCGTAGTCGAGCAGGTCCGGCAGCTCTGCCTCGTCGGCGTACCAGGTCTGCGGCAGCCGGCCGGCCGGTGAGACGTCGCCGAACAGCACCCGGGCGAGCCCGGTCCCCGCCGCCTGGCCCCCGTGCGCGGTCCACAGCAGCGCGGGAAGCGCGTCGGCCGCCTCGTCCACCGCGTACGGGTAACTGGAGACCAGCACCAGGGCGGTGCGCGGATTGGCGGCGTGGGCGGCGCGCCACAGCCGGTCCTGCTGGGTGGGCAGCGCGAGGGTGGTGCGGTCCTCGGTCTCGCGGCCGTTGATGTGCGGGTCGTTGCCCGCCAGGACCAGCACGGTGGTGGCCTCAGCGGCCGCCCGCGCGACCGCGTCCTCGCCGCGTTCGACGACCTCCAGCGTGAAGACCTCCGCCCGCGACGCCTCCGACGCCTCTGTCCCCTCCGACGCCTCTGTCCCCTCCGCCTGCCTGAGCTCCGCCGACCCGCCCGGCGCGGCAACCTTCAGGCCCTCGGCGGCGACACAGACGTACCCGCCTGTTCCCCTGTGCCGGAGGAGATGTCCGTCGCCGTGCCGCTCCAGCGTGAACGTCTCCTGGACCACCCAGCCCTCGGGCTGCTCGGCCGCGGCCCGTACGAACCCGTCCTCGGCCACGGTCAGATAGCGCCCCGACGGCGCGCGCAGCGTGAGCACGCCGCCGCCCCAGTCGGCCAGGGCCAGATCGGTGGGCGCGGGTCCGACGGTCAACGGCGGCAGGTCGGTGCGGCCGGCGGTGTGCGCCGGATTGAGCGAGCCCTCCCGCGCCCGCTCCTCGACCTCCGCGTCCGGGACCCGCACCCACCCCGCCGCGGCGCGCAGCCGCACGGTGTCCGTCCCCTCCACGAACACCACGCGCTCCGCGCCGAGCCGCTCGACCAGTGCCTCGCGCGGTGTGCTGCGGCGGATCAGGCTGCCGCTGTACCAGTCGAGTTTGCACTCGTCCGCGAGCGGGCCGACCACCGCGACGGTGCCCGCCGTGGCGTCGGACAGCGGCAGCAGCCCGTCGTTCTTGAGCAGGACGACGGCCTGTTCGGCGGCCTCCAGGGCGAGCGCCCGGTGCCCCGGCGTGTCGAACCCGGCCGCCTCCACCGGCTCGGCGCCCGGCTCGGCGCCCGGTGCTGCGCCCGGCTCGGCGGGCGGGTCGAACTCCCCCAGCGCGCAGCGCATGGCCAGCAGCCGCCGCACCGCCACATCGACGGCCGACGCGTCGATCAGCCCGCGCCGCAGCGCGCCCCGCACCCGCGCGACGGTCTTCGACGCGTCCTGGTCGTGGTCGGTGAAGCTGTCGACCCCGGCCAGCAGGGCCGCGGCCACCGCCTCCTCGTGAGTGTCGAAGTAGTGCTCGGAGTCCACCAGGTTGGAGGGCGCGCCCGCGTCCGAGCAGACCACCAGCTCCTGCTCGGTCCAGGTGCGCAAGTGCTCCCGCAGATACGGGGAGACGTGGTTGGGCCGCCCGTTGACCAGGTTGCACGCGGGCATCACGCCCGCCACCGCGCCCGCCCGCACCGCCCCGCGGAAGGCCGCGAGGTCGTACTCGTGCAGCACGCGCGGCCGCACCGAGGAGGACGTGGTGTCCCGGCGGGTCTCGTTGTTGTGCGCCAGCCAGTGTTTGAGGACGGGCGCGGTGCGCCAGCGGGCCGGGTCGTCGCCGCGCAGTCCGCGGGTGTACGCGGCGGCCAGCGCCGAAGTGAGGTACGGATCCTCGGCGTAGCCCTCCTCGTTGCGGCCCCAGCGCGGGTCGCGCAGCAGGTTCACCACCGGCGCCCACACGTTGAGCCCCACCCGTTCGTCGCGGGCGCGCATGGCCCGTACCTCGGTGCCCACCGCCTCGCCGATCCGCAGCAGCAGCTCGGGATGCCAGGTCGCGCCCAGCCCCACCGCCTGCGGGAAGACGGTCGCGGGCCCCATCCGGGCCACGCCGTGCAGCGCCTCCTGCCCGGTGCGGAAGGCCGCCAGGCCCAGCCGCTCCACCGCGGGCGCGAACTGATGCAGCATCGCGATCCGCTCGTCGAGGGTGAGGCGCGCCAGCAGGTCCGCCACCCGCTCGCCGTCCGGCAGCCGCGGATCGCGAAAGGCCGGAAACGGGGGTGTCGTCGGTTCGCTGGTGGCCTGGCAGCCGCTCACGCGCGGATCCCCTCACGGAAGTCGGAGGTGTCGATGGGGTCGAAGATGTCGGTGGGGTCGGGATGTCATTGAAGCGCTTCGATGCTGGTGTGGTGTCACCCGGATGTCAAGGCTCGAAGTGGCAACAACCCCAAGACGTCATGATGTTGCGGGAATGTCACGATGAAGCAGACCCTCCCAGACCACCGCAGACCCCCTCAAGACCTCGGGGGAGCCTTCTGGGGTACCGCTCTTGCGCGACCCCACCCCCCGACTTGACCTCAGCGCAATATCGAAGCGCTTCGACCATCTATCGCACGGCGGGTACGCCACGAAGGGGTTGACGCAATGCCGAACTCCCAGGCTTCGGCCTCCACTTCCACTCCCAGCCGGAGAACCGTCCTGTCCTCCGCGGCCATCGCCGCGGTGGCCGTCGCGGGAGGGGTCCCGCTGCTGTCCGCGTGCTCCACGGAGGAGTCCACCGGCAAGGGCGGTACGACATCAGGCAAGGACCTGAAGAAGCTGCTGCCGACCTACGTGGCCACCCAAGTGGTGAAGCCGGACATCCCGAGCGTGAACGGCTCGAGCCCGGGCTTCACCCAGGCCAAGCCCGCCGCCGACCTGGTCGCCTCCGTCAAGGGCAAGCCGGGCCACGGCGGCAGCTACACCGTCTTCGAGCCACTGTGGGGCACCCCGCCGCCCAAGGACAGCGCCTACTACAAGGCCGTCAACGAGGCCCTCGGCGCGAAGATCACCTTCCAGCCGCAGGACGGCAACACCTACGGCGAGAAGCTCAGCGCGGTCCTGGCCTCCGGGGACATCGCGGACATCGTGATGATCCCGCAGTGGGAGATGGGCGGAAAGCTGCAGGGCGCCATCAGCGCCAAGTTCGCCGACCTCGGCCCGTATCTGTCCGGCGACAAGGTCAAGAAGTACCCCAACCTCGCCGCCATCCCCACCGCCGCCTGGCAGATGTCGGTCTTCGGCGGCAAGCTCCGCGGACTGCCCATGCCCGCCCGCCCGCTCGGCGGCGTGGTCCCCTTCTACCGGGAGGACATCTTCAAGAAGGAGGGCTACGAGGTCCCCAAGAGCGCCGATGAGTTCCTCGCCCTCGCCAAGGAGATCACCCGGCCCAAGAGCAAGGTGTGGGCGTGCGAGGACATGTGGTGGTCGGCGCAGATCTTCTTCGGCTGCCCGGGGGAGAAGCCGTTCTACTGGGTGGAGAAGGACGGCAAGCTCGTCCACAAGGTCGAGCTGGACAACTATCTCGAGGCCCTGGAGTGGTGCCGCAAGCTCTTCAAGAGCGGCTATGTCCACCCCGACGCGGTCGCGGGCAAGGCCAACGACTCGCTCACCCGCTTCACCTCCGGCCAGTCGCTCATCATGAACGACGGCGACGCCAAGTGGTACGGCGCCACCTTCGAACAGGCCGAGCCCAACCCCGACTTCAAGATCCAGGGGATGGACTTCTTCGGCGCCGACGGCGGCGATCCCACCCTCTACCTGGGTCCGCCCGCCGCGATCTGGTCCTTCCTCAACAAGAAGCTCTCCAAGGACCGGATCGAGGAGATCCTGGCCGTCGCCAACTACATCGCCGCGCCCTACGGCACCAAGGAGCAGCGTCTGATCGACTACGGCGTCGAGGGCGTGCACCACACCATGAAGCACGGCGCCCCGGTCAAGAACTCCAAGGGTGTCACCGAGGTCCAGGACACCTACCGCTTCATTGTCTCGCCCGAGGCCACCGTCGCGTACCCGGACTTCCCGCAGATGGTGAAGGACTACTGCGGCTGGATGCAGCGCATGGGCAAGTTCGCCAAGAAGCCCCTCTTCTACGGCATGCAGATCCAGGAGCCCAACCGCTACGCCTCCCTCTACACCCCCTTCGAGGACCTGGCCAAGGACGTCGTACGCGGCCGCAAGTCCATCCGCGACGCCCAGAGCGCCATCAGCGACTGGCGCAGCGGTGGCGGTGACAAGCTCCGCGACTGGTACGCCAAGATCCTCGAGAAGAACGGCAGCGGCGCCTGATGGCCCCCGGCCACGGCTGGGAGGCGCCCCCCGTGGACACCGGCGGCCAGGCCGGAAAGCCGCGCCGCGCGAGCTCCGCGCGGCGCGGCGGCGCCGATGGCCCGGATGGCCCCGCCGCGCCCGCCACGCCGCCCGCCACACCGCCCAGCCCGCCGACCGCCGTGCCGGACGGCGGCATCCGGTGGTGGCAGCGGCTGCGCCGGGACCGCACCCTGCTGCTGATGGTGGTGCCCGCCGTCGGTCTGCTCGCGCTGTTCAACTACGTCCCGCTGATCTGGACCACGGTCGCCTTCAAGGACTATGACCCGTTCACCCAGGGCCTGTGGACCAGCCCCTGGGTCGGCCTCGACAACTTCACCCTCCTCTTCGACGACAGCCGCTTCTGGGACGCCTTCGCCAACACCCTTGGCATCACCTTCATCCAGCTGGTGCTCTTCTTCCCGATCACCCTCGCGCTCGCCCTGCTGGTCAACAGCGTGCTCAGCGAGCGGATCCGGGGCGTGGTGCAGTCGATCCTGTATCTGCCGCACTTCTTCTCCTGGGTGCTGGTCATCACCGTCTTCCAGCAGATGCTGGGCGGGGCCGGGCTGCTCGCCCAGCAGCTGCGCCGCCACGGGTACGAGGGCTTCGACCTGATGACCGACCCCGGCGTCTTCAAGTACCTGGTCACCGCGCAGCTGGTGTGGAAGGACGGCGGCTGGGGCGTCATCGTCTTCCTCGCCGCCCTCTCCGCCGTCAGCCAGGACCTGTACGAGGCGGCGGCGGTGGACGGGGCGAACCGCTGGCGCCGGATGTGGCACGTCACGCTGCCCGCGCTGCGCCCGGTGATCGCCCTGCTGCTGGTGCTGCGCGTCGGTGACTCGCTCACCGTGGGCTTCGAGCAGATCCTGCTGCAGCGCGACGCGGTGGGGCCGGGCGCCTCCGAGGTCTTCGACACCTATGTGTGGTGGGTCGGCATCGCGAACACCGACTACGGGATCGCCGCCGCGGGCGGCCTGATCAAGGGCGCCTTCAGTCTGGTGCTCGTCCTGATCGCCAACAAAGTCGCCCACATGCTCGGCGAGCAGGGGGTCTACCAGAAATGACGACGACCCCGGTGACCGTGAAGAGCGCGCCCGCGCCGCCCGCCCCGGCCGCGCCGCGGCGCCGTAACAGCAGCCGCCCGGCGTGGGAGGAGGAGCCGAGCAAGGCCGGCCAGGGGCTCAAGGGTGCCACCCTGGCCGGGGTGTGTCTGGCCGTCCTCGGGCCGCTGTGGGTGGTGGTGGTCACCAGCCTCTCCGACCAGAAGGCCATCACCGAGGCCGGCGGGCTGGTGATCGTGCCCCAGACGATCAGCTTCCGGGCCTACTCCGAACTGCTCGGCGGCGGCACGGTCACCCGCGCGGCGATCGTCAGCCTCGCCCTGACGGCCGTGGGCACGGTGATCAGTACGGTGGTCTCGATCCTGTGCGCGTACGGCCTGTCGCGCCGCGGGTCCTTCCTGCACCGGCCGATCCTGATGGTGCTGCTCGTCACCATGTTCTTCAACGCCGGTCTGATTCCGACCTATCTGCTGGTCACCGGGGTCGGCCTGGAGGGCAGCTACTGGTCGATGATCCTGCCCGGCGCCATCTCGGTCTTCAACATCCTGGTGCTGCGCTCCTTCTTCCAGACCACCGCGCCCGAACTGATCGACAGCGCCCGGATCGACGGCGCGGGGGAGTGGCGGATCCTGCTGCAGATCGTGATGCCGCTGTCCAAGGCGGTCATCGCGGTCGTCTCGCTCTTCTACGCGGTCGGCTACTGGAGCCAGTGGTTCAACGCGATGCTCTACCTCAACGACCAGGACATGTGGCCGCTGCAGATGATCCTGCGCCAGCTGGTCATCAAACAGCAGGCGCCCCAGGGCATGTCCCAGATGATCTCCAGCAGCCAGGTCCCGGGCCTGGCGGTGCAGATGGCCGTCATGGTGCTCGCCCTGATCCCGGTCGTGGTGCTCTACCCCTTCGTCCAGAAGCACTTCACCAAGGGCATGCTCACCGGCGCCATCAAGGGCTAGCCCTGGGCTAGCCCGCCTCCCCGCACCACCGCCCTCTGCCGTCCTCCGGCCACCGCTGGGCGGTGCCCCCTGACCCGAAGCGAGAGAGCGATGCCCGAGCTGAGCGATGTCACCCGCGGCCGCATCCTCTACGGCGGCGACCACAACCGCGAACAGTGGCCGCGGAGCGTCTGGCGCGAGGACGTACGGCTGATGCGCGAGGCCCAGGTCACCACGGCCACCGTCGGGGTCTTCTCCTGGGCCCGGCCGCGACCCCGCGGTCGTCCCCCTCCCGTCCGCGCGGACCGATCTGCTCACCGGCCGCGTGTACGACACACAGGTCGGCCTCGACCGCCGCGCGGCCGTGGTCCTCGCGCCGCATGATTCCCCCCCCCGAAGGGAGCAGCACCGTGCACAGAAACGCCCGAAAGCTCTTCCTGACCCCGCTGTTCGCGCTCCTCGCGCTCATCGGCTTCGCCGCCGCCCCCGCCCACGCCGCCACCTGGTCCTCCTCGGACCAGTGGGGCAACTGGTCCAACGGCGGCTACACGCTCTACAACAACATCTGGGGCTCAGGAGCCGGATCGCAGACCATCTGGGCCAACTCGTACACCGACTGGGGCGTCTGGGCCAACCACCCCAACACCGGCGGCATCAAGTCCTATCCCAACGCCAAGCGGGTCGTCGGCAAGAAGGTCAGCGCCCTGGGGAGCCTGAAGAGCAGCTACAACGTCACCGTGCCGTCCTCCGGCGCGTACAACACCTCGTACGACATCTGGGACAGCAATTACGACTACGAGATCATGCTCTGGATGAACAAGACCGGCCCGGTCGGTCCCCTCGGCACCTCCCAGGGCAGCCTGACCCTCGGCGGCCACAGCTGGACCGTCTACAAGGGCAGCAACGGCGCCAATGAGGTCTTCTCCTTCATCCGCACCTCAAACTCCACCTCCGGCTCCGTGGACATCAAGGCCATCGTGAACTGGATCAAGAACACCAAGGGCTGGTTCGGCGACGTCACCATCGGCGATGTCCAGTTCGGCTACGAGATCACGTCCTCGTCCGGCGGTCTGGACTTCAAGACCAACAGCTTCAACGTCTCCTTCAGCTGACCCCACCGGCCAGGCGCCGCCGCTCCTCCGGCGGGCGGCGGCGCCCGGCGCTCATGAGCGCCGGGCGCGCCTCCGGCGCAGGCCCGCCGCGCACACTCCGCACAGGGCGCCCCAGAGGGCGTTGGTGGCGAGGAGCGGGACGATCGCGATCGGATGGGCGAGCGGTCCCTGCAGCCGCCCGGTCAGCACGGGCGAGAGGACGCCGCTCAGCACGATGACGGCGAGCGCGTATCCGAGGCCGGCGGCGACAAGCGTCGGCACGGGCTCGTGCACGCGGCCGAGGCCCACCACGAGGATCCAGATCAGCGAGATGGCCGCGGTGAGGATCAGGGGCGTCGCCGGTCTGCCCAACGCGTCACTCACGCCGACGACGGAGCACAGCGGCCGGATCAGCGCGACGGCGGTCAGGCCCGCCACCAGCGGCGGATGGAGCCGGCGGTACCAGGGCGCGGGGCGGCGGCGCTTGTCGTACGCGTTCATGCCCGCAGCGTGGCGGACCGGACCCCGGCCGGGCATCGGTCCGCGGCCGACACCCGCCGTACCCCTCCGGTTGTCACCGCGGCGCCCCGCGTACTCCCCAAGTCGCGGCAGCGGCCGCCTCATTACCACCGAGCGGAGGAGGGGCGGGTGCCCGAGCCGACCCTAGGGTGGGCGTATGGTCTCTCACGGCTCCCTCGCCCGGCTGTGGCCGCCACGCGGCCGGTGGGCGGACGCGATGCCGGCCGGCGGGGTCTTCGTACTGGCGGCCGCGGGCGGCACGAGGTCGCTCATCGGCGAGCGCGCGGAGCCCTGGCCGGTCACCGTCTTCGGCTGGGCGATGATCGCCGCCGCCTGCGGGGCGCTCTGCTTCCGCCGCCGCCATCCGGTGGCCACAGCCCTCGGCGTGCTGGCCGCCACCGCCGCCTACTACCTCACCAGCGCCTACGACGGGCCGCTCCTGGTCGCGTTCGTCGTCGCGCTGTACACGGTCGCCGCCCGGGGACGGCCGCGGGCGGCCGTCGCCATCGCCGCGCTGAGCGTCGTCGCCGTCGGCGCCGGCACGCTGGAGGGCAACGACGACGTCAACGGGGTCGGCCTGTTCATGCTCACCGGCTGGCTGGTCGCGGTGGTCGCGCTCGGCTGGGTGCGCCACACCCGCCTGGCCTACGTCCACGAGGTGGAGCAGCGCGCGGCCGGCGAGGAGCGGCTGCGCATCGCCCGGGAGCTGCACGACGTCATCGGCCACCACATCTCCCTCATCAGCGTGCAGTCCTCGGCCGCCCTGCACCGCATCGAGAAGGACCCCGGGCAGGCCCAGACGGCCCTCGCCGCGATCAAGAAGTCCAGCCGTGAGGCGCTGCGCGAGCTGCGGACGACCCTCGGCCTGCTGCGGCAGGTCGACGAGGACGCGCCCACGGCACCGCCGCCGGGCCTGGCCAGGATCGGCGAACTCGTCGAGTCGGCGCGGTCGGCCGGGTTCGACGTGCGCGCGCACACCAGCGGCGAGCCGGTGCCGCTGCCCACCGAAGTGGAGCTCGCCGCGTACCGCATCGTCCAGGAAGCGCTCACCAACGTGGCCCGGCACTCCCGGGCCACCGCGGTCACCGTCCACGTCGAACACGCGCCCCGGGAGGTCCGGATCGAGATCGCGGACAACGGGCGCGGCCCGGACCGGACCGCCCCCGGCAGCGGCATCAGCGGCATGCGCGAGCGCGCCCGCGCGCTGGGCGGCGAGCTGGCCGTCGGCCCCAGGGGACCCGGGCCGGACGGCGGCTTCGCCGTACGGGCCCGGCTGCCGCACCGGAACGGAGCATCATGGCAGGCATGATCAAGGTTTTGCTGGCGGACGACCAGCGGCTGGTGCGCGCCGGATTCCGCTCGATCCTGGAGGACGAGGACGACATCACGGTGGTCGCGGAGGCGGGCGACGGCGACGAGGCCGTCTCGGCCTGCCGCGAGCTGCGCCCCGACGTGGCGCTGCTGGACATCCGGATGCCCGGGACCGACGGCCTCCAGGCGGCCCGGCGGATCACCGCCGACCCCCGCCTGGAGGGCGTCAAGGTCGTCATCCTGACCACCTTCGACCTGGACGACTATGTGTACGGCGCGCTGCGCGCCGGCGCCACCGGCTTCCTGGTCAAGGACACCGAACCGGAGGAGCTGATCCACGCCGTGCGGGTGGCGCACCGCGGCGACGCGCTGATCAGCCCCTCCGTCACCCGCCGGCTGATCGCGGAGTTCGCCGGGCGGGTCCGGGCCCCCGAGCCGGGCCCGAGGCTGCGTGCCCTCACCGGCCGCGAGCGCGAGGTGATGGAGCTGGTGGCCGCCGGGCTGACGAACGACGAGATCGCCGCCCGGCTGGTGCTCAGCCCGGCCACCGCCAAGACCCATGTCAGCCGCATCATGACCAAGCTGGACGTCCGGGACCGCTCCCAACTGGTGGTGCTGGCCTACGAGTCCGGGATGGTCAGCCCCGGCTGGCTGGCGGGGTAGCGCGGCCCCTTCCGCGACCCCTTTCCGCGGGCCGTTCCGCTTTCCGCGGCCCCTTCCGCGGCCTCGAGCGCGACCGGGGGAGTATCCGGGCCCGGGACCCGGCAACCCGTGGGGTACGCCGGGTGTCGACCCCGGGCCGATGCCCCGGGGCGGGCCGGGCCCGGATGCTTCCGGCCCATGAGCGCACCTCCCTTCTCCGCCAAGGCCGCGGACACCGGCGTCTTCGGGCGCCTCGCCGCCTGGTCCCAGACCCACCGCTGGGGCGCCCTGCTGCTGTGGATCCTCGTGGTGGCCGCCATCACCGTCGGATCGCAGGCGGCCGGCAGCGCCTACCGCAACGACTTCACCCTGCCGGGCACCGACTCGCAGACCGCCACCGACCTGCTGAGCGAGCACGGCTCCCGGCAAGCGGGGGACAGCGTGCAGATCGTCTTCAAGGACGAGGGCGGGCTGCGCGCCGAGCGCGGCGCCATCGAGAAGACCCTCGACCGGGTCCGCGGCCTGCCCTCCGTCACCGAGGTGCGCGGCCCGTACGCGGACGCCTCCGCACTCTCCCGGGACGGCACCGTCGGCTACGCGACCGTCACCCTCGACGGCAAGGCGGAGGAGGTACCCAAGGGGGACGTCACCCGGATCATCGACACCGCGAAGGCCGCCGAGAAGCACGGCCTGGAGGTCGCGCTCGGCGGCGAGGCGGTGCGCGGCGCCGAGGAGGAGGCGGGCGGCGCCGCCGAGGGCGCGGGCATGCTCGCGGCGCTGGTCATCCTCGTCCTGCTGTTCGGCTCGCTGGTGGCGGCTGCGCTGCCGCTGGTCACCGCGGTGTTCGCGGTGGGCGGCGCCATCGGTCTGATCGCCCTGGCCTCACACCTGTTCACGGTCGCCGACTTCACCCCGCCCATCATGATGCTCGTCGGGCTCGGGGTGGGCGTGGACTACGCGCTCCTGATCTTCTACCGCTACCGGCACGAACTCATCCGCGGCGCCGAGCGCCACACCGCCGCCCGCACCGCGCTGGACGCCGCCGGCCGTACGGTCTTCTTCGCCGGCTGCACCGTCATCATCGCGCTGCTCGGCCTGGTCGCCCTGGGGCTGGGATCGCTGCAGGGCGTGGCGCTCGCCGTCGCGCTGACCGTGCTCGTCACCATGGCGGCCGCCCTGGTCCTGCTGCCCGCGCTGCTGGCCGTACTCGGCGGGCGCGTCCAGCGCCAGGTGCTGCGGCGCGCCGACCGGGCCCGGGCCAAGGGCAAGGAGGAGGGCCGGCGCTGGCGGGCCCTGGCCGCCGCCGTGCAACGGCGCCCGCTGCCCGCGCTGCTGGCCGCCGTCGTCGCGCTGCTCGCGCTGTCCGCCCCGGCCCTGAGCCTGCGCCTGGGCTTCGCCGACGCGGGCAACGACCCGGCCACCTCCACCAGCCGCCGGGCCTACGACCTGCTCGCCGAGGGCTTCGGGCCGGGGTTCAACGGCCCCCTGGTCGTGGTGAGCCGGGGCGACGCGGCGGCCGCCCGCGAGCTGCGGACCACCCTCGCCCGCACCGACGGCATCGCCGCCACCACACCGCCGCTGCCCTCCGAGGACGGCGCCGTCTCCACGGTCCTCGCCTTTCCCCGCACCTCCCCGCAGGACGAGGGCACCGCCGACCTCGTCCACACGCTGCGCGACCGCGTCCTGCCCCGGCTCGCCGAACGCACCGGCGCCGACTACCTGGTGGGCGGGCCCACGGCCGCCGCGCAGGACTTCGCCGACTCCGTCGCCGACCGGATGCCGCTGTTCGTCGCCGTCGTCGTCGGCCTCTCCGCGCTGCTGCTCATGGTGGTCTTCCGCTCCCTGCTGATCCCCCTGAAGGCCGCGCTGCTCAACCTGCTGTCCATCGCCGCCGCGCTGGGCGTGATCACGCTGGTCTTCCAGCACGGCTGGTTCGGGGCACAGCCCGGCCCGGTCGAGGCGTTCATCCCCGTGATGATCTTCGCGATCGTCTTCGGCCTCTCCATGGACTACGAGGTGTTCCTCGTCTCCCGCATCCACGAGGAGTGGGAGCGGACGAAGGACCACTCCCACGCGGTCCGCGAGGGCCTGGCGGCCACCGGCAAGGTGATCACGGCGGCCGGCGCCATCATGATCGTGGTGTTCGCCGCCTTCGTGCTCAGCCCGAGCCGCATGCTCCAGCAGTTCGGACTGGGGCTCGCGGTGGCGGTCCTGCTGGACGCGGTGGTCATCCGCTGTCTGATCGTGCCGGCCGTCATGCGGCTGCTCGGCAGGCACGCCTGGTGGCTGCCCGCGCCCCTCGCCCGACGGCTGCCGAAGGTGGCGCTGGAGCGCCCGGACGCCGACGAGGCGATCTGAGCCGGGCGGAACCGGCCGGCGCGCCCGGGCAGAGCCCCGGGCGCGTCGACGGGCGGCCGGCGACCGCCCGTCAGGGCTCCCGCACCGGCAGCCGCGCGTCGTCGCGGAGGAACAGCGGGATCCGCTCCAGCGGGGCGGGCACGGTCACCGTCGTGCCGCCCGCCCAGCTCTCGCCCGTCCAGGCGTCCGTCCAGCGCGCCCCCGCCGGCAGATAGGCGGTCCGCTCGGTAGCGCCCGCCTCCAGGACCGGGGCGACCAGCAGGTCGGGGCCCAGCAGAAAGGCGTCCGCGACGCTCCAAGCCGCCTCGTCGCCGGGGAACTCCAGGAAGAGCGGGCGCATGGGCGGCAGCCCTTCCTCATGGGCGGCGCGCATCTGTGCCAGCACATACGGCTTGAGGCGTTCGCGCAGCCGCAGATACGAGCCGAGGACGCGCTCGGCCTCCTCGCCGTACGACCACACCTCGTTCGGGCCGCCGGTCATGCCGGGCCCGAGCGGAAGCCCCGGCTCGCGGAAGCCGTGCAGCCGCATGATCGGCGACAGCGCGCCGAACTGGAACCAGCGGATCAGCACCTCGCGGTACGCCGGGTCGTCCGGATCGCCGCCGTGGAAGCCGCCGATGTCGGTGTTCCACCACGGGATGCCGCAGAGGGCGACGTTCAGGCCGGCGGCGATCTGCCGGCGCAGCGTCGCGAAGTCCGTGCCGATGTCGCCCGACCACAGGGCGGCCCCGTGGCGCTGGCTGCCCGCCCACGCCGAGCGGTTGAGGGTCACCACCTCCTCCTCGCCCGCCGCGCGCAGGCCCTCGTGGACCGCGCGGGCGTTCTCGCGCGGGTAGAGGTTGCCGACCTCCAGGCCCGGCCCCGCGTGGTAGCGCAGATTCGCCGAGAAGCCGGGCTTGAGCTCCGGTTCGCAGGCGTCCAGCCAGAAGGCGCGGATTCCGTACGGCTCCAGATAGTTCTCCCGCACCCGCGACCACATGAACTCGCGGGCCTCCGGATGGGTCGCGTCGTAGAAGGCGACGTGGATGTGCTCACCCTCGCGCACATCGGGCCAGTCGGCGTGCGCCGTGGGCCCGTACTCGGTGCCGACCAGGAGGCCCCGCTGGTCCATCGTGGAGTGGTTCTCGCTCAGCGGGGAGACCGAGGGCCACACCGAGACCACCAGCTTGATGCCCAGCTCGTCCAGCTCCCGGGTCATCGCCGCCGGGTCGGGCCATTCCACCGGGTCGAACTTCCAGTCGCCCAGGTGCGTCCAGTGGAAGAAGTCGCAGACGATCGCGTCGATCGGCAGCCCGCGCCGCTTGTGCTCGCGGGCCACGGTCAGCAGCTCCTCCTGGGTGCGGTAGCGCAGCTTGCACTGCCAGAACCCGGCCGCCCACTCCGGCAGCATCGGCGCGCGGCCGGTCACCGCGGAGTAGCGGCGCTGCGCGGCCGCCGGGTCCCCGGCCGTGATCCAGTAGTCGATCTGGCGTGCGCTGTCGGCGACCCAGCGGGTGCCGGTCGCGGCCAGCTCGACCCGCCCGACGGCCGGGTTGTTCCACAGCAGGGTGTAGCCGCGGCTGGAGGTGAGGACCGGGATCGACACCTCGGAGTTGCGCTGCACCAGGTCGATCACGGCGCCCTTCTGGTCCAGCAGACCGTGCTGATGCTGGCCCAGGCCGTAGAGCCGCTCGCCCTCGTACGCCTTGAAGCGCTGCTCGATGCGGTGGTAGCCGTTGCCCGTGGCGGTGCGCAGCCGCGGCCCCGGCCACCAGAAGTGGGCGCGCTCCTCGGCCAGGAGCTCCCGGCCGTCCTCGGTGGCCTCGAACCGGATCATGCCGTCCGCGCCGATCCGCGCGGTGATCGCGCCGCAGGTCAGCGACGCCTCCCCGGCCTCGATCGCGACGCTCGCGGCGGCCTTCGGCGGACCGTCGAGCAGCGCGCCGGGCAGGTCCTCGAGCAGCGGCCCGCCGAGCCGGGAGCGGACCCGGATCGCATCGGGCCCCCACGGTTCCAGGCGTACGGTCTCCTGCCGCCCGGTCCACTCCAGCGCGCCGTCGCGCTCGCCGAAGCTGCCGACGGTGGGGGAGGACTGGGCGAGCGACGCTGAGGCGGTGGCCGGTGGTGATGGGTTCACGGGGCGCTCCTCGGGATGCGGCGGTGGACGTACGGGGGGAGAGCTTTACGGGCGTATCGCTTCGGGACGTACGGCTCGGGGGACGCTGCGAGGGCGGGACTTCGGCGGGGCCGCCGCGGGCTTCGGCAGGGCCTCGGGGGCTTCGGCGGGGCAGCCGCCGGCTTCGATCGATGGCTTGGGGGACAGGGTGCGCGGCAGGCGGCCGCTACGGGGCGGCGCCGGGTCAGGGCGCGGCGTTCGGTGCCGGGCCCGAGCTCTCCCGTACGGCCAACTCGGGCTCCAGCAGCGCCACCTCGTCCGAGCCGCGCCCCTCCAGCTTGGACACCACCAGCTCCACCGCCCGCCGCCCCATCTCATGCGCGGGGATCGCGACCGAGGTCAGCCGCACCGAGGCCTGGGTGGCCACCTGGTCGGGGCAGATCGCCACCACCGAGACGTCCTCGGGCACCGCGCGGCCCTGCTGGCGCAGCAGGCTCAGCAGCGGGTCGATGGCGGCCTCGTTCTGCACCACGAACCCCGTGGTGGCGGGGCGCTCGTCGAAGATCCGGGCCAGCGCCCCGGCCATGGACTCATAGCTGCCCTCGCACGGGCGGTGCAGCAGGCGCAGCCCCAGGTCGCGGGCGCGGCCGCGCAGCCCCTCCAGGGTCCGTACGGCGAAGCCGGTGTGGCGCTCGTACACCGCCGCCGCCTCGCCGACCACGGCGATCTCGCGGTGGCCGAGCCCGGCCAGATGGTCAGCGCACAGCGCCCCGGTCGCTGTGAAGTCCAGGTCGACGCAGGTCAGTCCGACGGTGTCGGCGGGCAGTCCGATCAGCACGGTGGGCTGGCGGGCGTCCCGCAGCAGCGGCAGCCGCTCGTCCTCCAGCTCCACGTCCATCAGGATCATGGCGTCGGCGAGCCCGCTGCCGGTGACCCGGCGCACGGCCGCCGGGCCCTCCTCGCCGGTCAGCAGCAGCACGTCATAGCCATGGGCGCGGGCGGTGGTGGCCACCGCGATGGCGACCTCCATCATCACGGGCACATACATATCTGTCCGCAGCGGCACCATCAGCGCGATGATGTTGGAGCGGCTGCTGGCGAGCGCGCGGGCGCCGGCGTTCGGGTGGTAGCCGAGTTCCTTGATGCTCTGCTCGACCCGCTCGCGGGTGGGGCCCGAGATCGAGCGCTTGCCGCTGAGAACGTAACTCACCGTGCTGGCGGAGACTCCGGCGTGCCGGGCGACCTCGGCGAGGGTGACCATGCGGGACTCCGTCCGGATCATTGAAGCGCTTCGACTGACTCGCCGAGTGATACTTGGCAGGCTGCGCGGATCGACAGTAATCCTGTCCGGGTTCGCTGTCCAGGTAGTCGAAGCGCTTCAACTGGCTTTTTCCACCGCCTGGGGCCACACGCTTTGCCGCCCCGCCGCACCGGAGGCACACTGGCACCGTACGTGCCGGTAATGTCACGAGATTGTCTATTCGCGGCAAGGGAGCACCCATGACCGCATCATCCGTCAGGCCGGTGTCCGAGCGCGAAGCGCGCCGGGTCGCCGAGGCAGCCCGCGAGCAGGTATGGCACAAGCCGAGCTTCGCCAAGGAACTGTTCCTCGGCCGCTTCCGGCTCGATCTGATCCACCCCCACCCCGCCCCCGCACCGGACGACGTACGGCGCGGTGAGAAGTTCCTCGAGAAGCTGCGCGAGTTCTGCGAGACCCGCATCGACGCCGCCCGCATCGAGCGCGAGGCCAAGATCCCCGACGAGACGGTCGAGGGCCTCAAGGAGCTCGGCGCGCTCGGCATGAAGATCGACCCCAAGTACGGCGGGGCCGGCCTGACCCAGGTCTACTACAACAAGGCCCTGGCCCTCGTCAGCTCGGTGAGCCCGGCCATCGGCGCGCTGCTCTCGGCCCACCAGTCCATCGGCGTTCCGCAGCCGCTCAAGCTGTTCGGCACCCAGGAGCAGAAGGACGCCTTCCTGCCCCGCTGCGCCCGCACCGACATCTCGGCCTTCCTCCTCACCGAGCCGGACGTGGGCTCCGACCCGGCCCGGCTCGCCACCACCGCCGTGCCCGAAGGCGACGACTACATCCTCGACGGGGTGAAGCTGTGGACGACCAACGGGGTGGTCGCCGACCTCCTCGTGGTCATGGCCCGCGTCCCCGCGTCCGAGGGGCACAAGGGCGGCATCACCGCCTTCATCGTCGAGACGGCCTCCGAGGGCGTCACCGTCGAGAACCGCAACGCCTTCATGGGCCTGCGCGGCCTGGAGAACGGAGTGACCCGCTTCCACGGGGTCCGCGTCCCCGCCGCCAACCGCATCGGCCCCGAGGGCGCAGGGCTCAAGATCGCCCTGACGACCCTCAACACCGGCCGGCTCTCGCTGCCCGCGATGTGCGCGGGCTCCGGGAAGTGGTGTCTGAAGATCGCCCGCGAGTGGTCCGCGGCCCGTGAGCAGTGGGGCAAGCCGATCGCCCGGCACGAGGCCGTCGGCGCCAAGATCTCCTTCATCGCGGCGACCACCTTCGCCCTGGAGGCCGTCATCGACCTCGCCTCCCAGATGGCCGACGAGGACCGCAACGACATCCGTATCGAGGCGGCGCTGGCCAAGCTGTACGGCACCGAGATGGCCTGGCTGATGGCCGATGACCTGGTCCAGATCCGCGGTGGCCGCGGCTTCGAGACCGCCGCCTCGCTCGCCGCCCGCGGTGAGCGGGCCGTCCCGGCCGAGCAGATGCTCCGCGACCTGCGCATCAACCGCATCTTCGAGGGCTCGACGGAGATCATGCACCTGCTGATCGCCCGCGAGGCCGTGGACGCCCATCTGTCGGTCGCGGGCGACCTCATCGACCCGGACAAGTCCCTGTCCGACAAGGGCAAGGCGGCCGCCAAGGCCGGCGGCTTCTACGCCCGCTGGCTGCCGGGCCTGGTCACCGGCCCCGGCCAGCTCCCCCGCGCCTACGCCGAATTCCGCCCGCCCCGCCACCGCGACCTCTCCCCGCATCTGCGCTACGTCGAGCGCTCGGCGCGCAAGCTCGCCCGGACCACGTTCTACGCCATGTCCCGCTGGCAGGGCCGGATGGAGACCAAGCAGGGATTCCTCGGCCGCATCGTGGACATCGGCGCGGAGCTGTTCGCCATGAGCGCCGCCTGTGTACGGGCCGAGATGCTGCGCACCACGGGCGACCACGGCGTCGAGGCCTACCAGCTGGCCGACGTCTTCTGCCGGCAGGCGCGGATCCGCGCCGAGGAGCTTTTCGCCCGGCTGTGGACCAACACCGACGAGCTCGACCGCAAGGTCGTCTCGGGCGTCCTGTCGGGCTCGTACGCCTGGCTGGAGGACGGCGTGCTCGACCCCAGCGGCGACGGCCCCTGGATCGCCGACGCCACCCCCGGCCCGGCCAGGAAGGAAAACGTCCACAGGCGCATTGGCCCCCGCGCCTGAGCCGGCGGAGCCTCCTTTGCGCCTAAACCGGCGCCGCTCTCGCGGAGGGGGTTGCTGTCCTTGGGGGTTGCTCAATTGATGGTTGCGCCCGGACAGGGGAGAACCCGGGCGCAACCACGGGGCCCGGTTCGGGTGGCGCTGCCGGACCCGGTCACCCGGGCCGTGCGTGAAGGGCAACAATGGGGCAATGACGGATTCCCTCGCTGACCCGCATCTCCGCTTTCCGGCGGCCACCGCCGCCACCGGAGGCCCGCGCGACATCGTGATCCTCGGTTCCACCGGATCGATCGGTACCCAGGCCATCGACGTGGTGCTGCGCAACCCCGACCGCTTCCGGGTGACCGGACTGTCCGCCGCCGGCGGGCGCGCCGGGCTGCTCGCCGAGCAGGCTCACCGGCTCGGGGTGCGGGTGGTCGCGGTGGCACGGCCGGAGGCCGTGTCCGAGGTGCGCGAGGCGCTGGCCGCGCGGTACGGGGCGGGGGAGCCGCTGCCGGAGATCGTCGCGGGGCCGGACGCGGCCACCGAGCTGGCCCGCTCCGAATGCGACACCGTGCTCAACGGCATCACCGGCTCCATCGGCCTGGCGCCCACCCTCGCCGCGCTCGAGGCCGGCCGGGTGCTCGCGCTGGCCAACAAGGAGTCGCTGATCGTCGGCGGGCCGCTGGTGAAGGCCCTGGCCAAGCCCGGGCAGATCGTGCCGGTCGACTCCGAGCACTCCGCCCTCTTCCAGGCGCTGCTCGGCGGCTCCCGGCAGGAGGTCCGCAAGCTGGTGGTCACCGCGTCCGGCGGGCCGTTCCGGGGCCGTACGAAGCAGGAGCTGACCGAGGTCACGCCCGAGCAGGCGCTGGCCCACCCCACCTGGGACATGGGCCCGGTGATCACGATCAACTCCGCGACCTTGGTCAACAAGGGGCTGGAAGTCATCGAGGCGCATCTGCTCTATGACATTCCCTTCGATCGGATTGAGGTGGTGGTGCACCCGCAGTCGTATATCCACTCGATGGTCGAATTCATTGACGGCTCCACCCTGGCGCAGGCGAGTCCGCCCGATATGCGGATGCCGATCGCGCTCGGTCTCGGCTGGCCGGACCGGGTGCCGGACGCCGCGCCGGGCTGCGACTGGACCAAGGCGCACACCTGGGAGTTCTTCCCGCTGGACAACGACGCGTTCCCCTCGATCGGCCTCTCCCGTCACGTCGGCGCGCTCGGCGGCACCGTGCCCGCCGTCTTCAACGCGGCGAACGAGGAGTGCGTGGACGCCTTCCTGGCCCGGAAGCTGCCGTTCAACGGAATCGTCGATACGGTCGCCCAAGTGGTGGCCGAACACGGCACCCCCACCGCGGGAACCCGGCTCACGGTCGAGGACGTCCTCCAGGCAGAGGCCTGGGCCCGCGCCCGCGCCCGTGAACTGGCCGCCCGCGCGGCCAAAGCGACTCCGGAGGCTCGCGCATGACGGCACTGATGACGGTCCTCGGCATCGTCGTATTCGTCCTGGGACTGCTCTTCTCGATCGCCTGGCACGAGCTCGGCCATCTCTCCACGGCCAAGCTCTTCGGCATCCGGGTGCCGCAGTACATGGTCGGCTTCGGCCCGACGATCTTCTCCCGGAAGAAGGGGGAGACGGAGTACGGCGTCAAGGCGGTCCCGTTCGGCGGCTACATCCGCATGATCGGGATGTTCCCGCCCGGCGACGACGGGAAGATAGCGGCCCGTTCCACCTCGCCGTGGCGCGGGATGATCGAGGACGCCAGGTCGGCCGCCTATGAGGAGCTGCAGCCCGGCGACGAGACCCGGATGTTCTATACGCGCAAGCCGTGGAAGCGCGTGATCGTGATGTTCGCCGGGCCGTTCATGAATCTGGTGCTGGCCGTGGTGATCTTCCTCGGTGTGATGATGTCCTTCGGCGTCAACACCCAGACCACCACGGTGGGAACCGTCCAGAAGTGCGTGGTCCCGGCCTCCGCCGACACCGACAAGTGCCCCAAGAGCGCCAAGGACACCCCGGCCAACACCGCCGGGCTGCGGGCCCGCGACAAGATCGTGGCCTTCAACGGCGAGTCGACCCCGGACTGGAGCACCCTCCAGCAGCGCATCCGCGAGACCGTCGGCCCCGCGACGATCACCGTCGAGCGGAACGGCGTCCGCAAGGACCTGCACGCGGTCCTCATAGAGCACCAGGTCGCCAAGACGGACGGGCGGGGCGGCTATGTGGAGGGGAAGTACGTCACCGCGGGCTTCCTCGGCTTCACTCCTGCGAGTGGCGTGGTCAAGCAGTCCTTCGGCCAGTCGGTGGACCGTATGGGCAATATGGTGCAGGACGGCATCGACTCGCTGATCGCCCTCCCCTCGAAGATCCCCGACCTGTGGAACGCGGCGTTCGGTGACGGTGAGCGCAAGGCGGACTCCCCGATGGGCGTCGTCGGCGCGGCGCGGGTCGGCGGTGAGGTCGCCAACCTCGACATTCCGGCCTCCCAGCGGGTCGCCACCATGCTGTTCCTGGTGGCCGGCTTCAACCTGTCGCTCTTCTTGTTCAACATGCTGCCGCTGCTGCCGCTGGACGGCGGGCACATCGCGGGCGCTGTGTGGGAGGGCGTGCGGCGCCACACCGCCCGGCTGGTCCGCCGGCCCGACCCGGGGCCGTTCGACGTGGCCAAGATGATGCCGGTCGCCTATGTGATCGCCGGGGTGTTCATCTGCTTTACCTTGTTGGTGCTGGTGGCCGACGTGGTGAATCCGGTGAAAATCTCCTGATGGTGCGAGATGTTCCGAAGTGCGCCTTTGGGTGCACTTCGGGTTCGCAATGTGCCCGGCCCCTCTACGGTGCCGTAACCTCGGACACCGGAGCCCGCCGATCTCGGGACCTTCATTCATGACCTTGGGGTTGCTCGCCAGATGACAGCGATTTCGCTTGGAATGCCATCCGTTCCGATCAAGCTCGCCGACCGCAGAGTCAGCCGGAAGATCCAGGTCGGGTCGGTGGCGGTGGGCGGGGACGCGCCGGTGTCGGTGCAGTCGATGACGACGACGGTGACGGCGGATATCGGTGCGACGTTGCAGCAGATCGCGGAGCTGACCGCGTCGGGGTGCGAGATCGTGCGGGTGGCGTGTCCGTCGCAGGATGACGCGGACGCGTTGCCGGTGATCGCGAGGAAGTCGCAGATTCCGGTGATCGCGGATATTCATTTCCAGCCGAAGTATGTGTTCGCGGCGATTGATGCCGGGTGTGCGGCGGTGCGGGTGAATCCGGGGAACATCCGGCAGTTCGACGACAAGGTGAAGGAGATCGCGAAGGCGGCGTCGGACGCGGGCACTCCGATCCGGATCGGGGTGAACGCGGGGTCGTTGGACAAGCGGCTGCTGGAGAAGTACGGGAAGGCGACTCCGGAGGCGTTGGTGGAGTCGGCGTTGTGGGAGTGCTCGCTGTTCGAGGAGCACGGGTTCCGGGACATCAAGATCTCGGTGAAGCACAACGATCCGGTGGTGATGATCAACGCGTACAAGCAGCTGGCGGAGCGGTGTGACTATCCGCTGCACTTGGGTGTGACGGAGGCGGGGCCGGCGTTCCAGGGGACGATCAAGTCGGCGGTGGCTTTCGGTGCGCTGCTCAGTGAGGGGATCGGGGACACGATCCGGGTGTCGTTGTCGGCGCCTCCGGTGGAGGAGGTGAAGGTCGGTATCCAGATCCTGGAGTC